>NZ_SRRZ01000042.1 GCF_013179805.1 Microcoleus asticus IPMA8
CTACAGATTCGGTAATCTTTATATGAGGACGACCAGACATTGTAATTCTCGCCTTTACTTTTTACACAAGTCTATCACATCTTTAAAAAAATGGTATTACCTATAATATTGAAGAGGTTGAGCTTCTCGAATCTATAAAATATTGATAGCGAACTACTCTGCCGAATTCCAACTTACCGCTTTTTTCCATTCCGCTTCCGTCGGCAAGCGCATCCCAACAAAACAAGCATAGGCTTCTGCTTCATACCAGCTAACTCTACAGACAGGACGATCGTCTCCCACATCTCATCAGGCATCCCAGTATAGCAGCGGCTGCCAGCCATCTTCAGACCATCCTCAGACCATAAGAAGTTGCGCCGCAGGTCAAGATACTATCGAAAAAAGGTCGATCGACCATTCAATGCAATGAAATGTGGTGATTTGTAGCTAACAAGGACAACAAGCAATGGATTTGGTTAGCACTGAAAGTCTTGCTTTTATTGCCTCGTGCATAACTGCCTTCAGCATAACTGCCGAATCCTATAACTCCCAGCACTTATCGCTTTTCAACAGCTCTTCAAACTCAGCCATTGGCAAAGCCTGACTGAAAAAATAACCTTGAATTTCGTCGCACTCGCGATCGCACAAAAAAGCAAGTTCCGACTCATTTTCTACCCCCTCAGCAATCACAGTCATGTTCATGCCGTGTGCCATTTGAATAATCGCTATTGTAATCGCTGCATTTTGGCGATCCTCTGCAATATCGCGAATAAAACTCTTGTCAATTTTGATCGCATCAAACGGAAAGCGTTTCGGATAACTCAAAGAAGAATATCCCATTCCAAAATCATCAATTGCTATGCTAATCCCCATATCTTTCCACGCCGTAAAAGCTTGAACAGCAGTCTTTTCATCTTGCAAAATCAGACTTTCAGTCAATTCTAATTCCAGACATTTAGGATCGAGATTAGTTTCTGTCAATATTTGTCTGACTCTCTCCGTCAAATTTTTTTGCTCAAACTGGCGGGCTGACACGTTGACTGCTACCCGCAGCGGCGGCAAACCCTGTGTTTGCCAAACTTTAGTTTGCCTGCAAGCAGTCTCTAACACCCATTCCCCCAGCGGTGCAATCAAGCCCATTTCTTCAGCCATGGGAATAAATTCTCCCGGAGAAACTCTGCCCCTTTCTGGATGATTCCAGCGCACCAAAGCTTCAGCACCAATAATTTTACCTGTTTTAATTTCTATTTGCGGCTCATAGTAAACTTCAAATTCCGAGCGCTTTAAAGCATTGCGGAGAAAAGTTTCTTGAGTGAATCTCTTGATAGAACTATGCGCGACTTTTGCAGTATGAAACTGATAATTATTTCCCCCTTGTTGCTGAGAATTGTACATAGCTGTATAAGCATTTTTTAGGAGCTGGTCTCCATCGCTGGCGTCGCTTGGAGATAAAGAAATGCCGATACTTGCCGTGAGGTAAAGTTCCGAGCCTTTGACAATCATAGGTTGGGCTACAATATCTAAAATGTTTTGAGCAATCTTGGCAGCATCCTGTTTTTCCGCAACTGGTTCTAGAACAATTGCAAATTGGGCAGCTTCCAAACGAGCCACAATATTAATGTTCTTCGTGCAGTTACTAAGCCGCTCGGCAAATTTGCAAAGTACGGAGTCGCCAATTTCGTGTCCCAAGGTACTGTTAATTCGGTTAATTTTATCTAAACTGAGAGTCATAACGGGAATGAGTGCTGACCATTTTTTTTGCTTGTCTAATATCTGACTTAGCAGCTCTCGGAACAACAAACGATTTGGCAAGTTTGTCAAGCTATCGTATTGATGCCGGTGGAGAGCTAATTGAATAGTTGTGTGCAAATTTTTTTCCTCAAAGGGTTTGACAATATAGCCGAAGGGTTTGGTCGCATTAACGCGCCACAAAGTGTTTTCGTCAGCATACGCTGTCAGATAAACTACCGGAATTTGAAAGCGCGATAAAATTTCTGCTGCTGCTGTAATGCCGTCGATTTCTCCTTGCAGGTTAACATCCATCAAAACCAAATCTGGTCGGAATTGCGCTACAGATTCAATCGCTTCTTCTCCCGAATAGACCATACCAGTTATTCGATATCCTAGAGATATTAAACAGTCGGAAATGTCTTCCGCAATTATGCTCTCGTCTTCAACAATCAGAATTTTTTTGTTAAACACTAAATTCTCTCCTAAGAATGCAATTGAGGTTGGGAAAAGGTTATTTTAAAAGTCGTACCAGCAGTTTCTAACAGTTCTATTTTCCCCCGGATTTGCTTGACTAAAGACCCGACCAGTCGCAAACCCAACGTTCGGGCTTTTCGATAATCTAAGTCTTGAGGAAAACCAATTCCGCTGTCGCTCACGGTTAGCACGCAAAGTCTATTATTTCCTAAAGTAAAATCTATGTTAATTTTACCTTTGATTTGTCCTGTAAAAGCATATTTGAGAGCATTTGTCACAAGCTCGTTGATAATTAATCCGCAAGGAACGGCCGTATCAATATTAAGAGAACACGGCGCAATATTTGTTTGCAACTTAACGCCTTCTGCATGAATTTCATAAGCTTGGAATAAATTGTGGGCGAGATTTTGGATATATTCAGCAAAATCAATGTTTGACCAGTCTTTGGATTGATATAATTGTTCGTGAACCAGAGCCATCGATCTGACTCGGTTTTGACTTTCTTTTAACATTTCACTAACGCGGCTGTCTTGAATGTAGCGAGACTGAAGTTTCAGCAGGCTAGAAATAACTTGGAGGTTGTTTTTGACGCGGTGGTGAATTTCTTGGAGAAGGACTTCTTTTTCGGCGAGGGAGGCTTTGATTTGATCCTCATCCCGTTTGCGATCTGTAATGTCGCGTACTACTGCTTGGAGAAATTTTTTTCCGTTAATTTCCATTGCGTTTAACAGAACTTCTGCGGAAAATTCTGAACCGTCGAGTCGTTTGTGTACCCAGTCAAATCGACAGCTACCTACGAGCATTGCTGTGTTCATTTTCTGCGATACTAAACTGGCTGAATCTTGTCCGTTAGGCTGAAATGGCGGGGAAAATTCGCTCGGATGCTTGCCGTAAAATTCTTTTTTGTTGCTACAGCCAAATATTTTTAAAGTGGCGTGGTTGCAGTCAAAAAAATATTGTTCGTCGAGCAGCATTACTGCGTCGCTGGTGGCTTCATAAAGGCTGCGAAATTTGTGTTCTGATTCTTGCAGCGAGCAGATCAATTGGTTTTTTAGAGCTTCCGCACGCTTGCGGTCGGTAATGTCTATTCCTACAGAAACTGCTGCGGTTCCCTGAAGATATTTCTGAGCTACTATCAAATAATTTCGGACTAACCCATTAATGTGTATGTCTATTTCTTGACAGGTTTGCTGAGATGAACTCTCAAAAAATTTGCCGATCATTTCTTCAAAATTCGAGCCTTGGTCGAGAAAGTTTATTTCTTGACCGACAAAGCTTCCAGGAGACAGTTTGAACGAGGTTGCTAAGTGCTGGTTGACTCCGATATACCGCAAATCTGAACTGATCCAAGAAATTAGTCCGGGCACGGCATCCAACACGGCGCGAAGTTGGTCTGTAGCTTCTTGGAGTGCTTCTTCCGATCGCTTGCGATCGCTAATATCTATCGCCGTTCCGCACAAGCCTAAAATAGCGCCGTTTTCAGCTTGGTTGATGATGCTGTTGACGCGCAGATGCACGGGAGTACCGTCTTTGCGAATGTGTACTGTTTCGTAAGGAGAATTAGCGGTTTGTGGCTGAATTTTGGTTCTCGCTAAAAGTTGGGCAAATATTTCTCTTGGTTTATTTTTTGGGTCGTGAACTAAAAAATCGGTGAAGCGGCGGCCGATCATTTCTGGCGGTTCGTAACCGTAGATGCGTTTGGCGGCGGAATTGACAAAAGTCAAGAGGCCTTCAATATCGATCGACCAAATCAATTCTTGGGAGGTTTCTACGAGGTTGCGGTACTTTTTTTCGCTTTCAGCAAGTGCTGCATTGAAGACTGCCGTTTGCTGCTGAAGTCTGTCTTCTAATTCTTGATTTACCGTTTCCAGAGTGGCGATGGACTGCTCGCGCTCGGTAATTTGAGTAGAAACACCCACTGCCCCGACAACTTCGCCGTTTCCATCTCGCAGGGCGGCGGATCGAATTTCGTACATAAAATCTCCCTCTCGGGAATTCCAAGTGCGATCGTTTCCTGCTAGTACCTCGGCAATATTTTCTAAGATATCTGGCTGGCTGCTGTAAACTTCAAAAATCGACAGCCCGACAGTTGCATCTGGTTTGAGTCCCAAATTTTCTAATCCTTTCCCTGCTGTAAGGGTTAACTTGCCTTCTTTGTCTGTTGCCCACAGGAAAATTGAGGCACAACTGACGGCAGCGTGCAGGGTTTCATTGGCTTGTTTGAGCCGATCGATTTCTGCGTGAAGTCGCTCCTGGGTGCTGTTTAATTCTACCGTTAGTCGATCGGCTTTTTGCTGCCAAGTAGCAGCAGTGTCGCACATTTCTGGGATATTGGGGGAACGACAGATGGATTGGTTGCAGTGTGACATGGTTACTCTGGGATGCACTGTATATTTAACCCCAGCCTATCTTTTAAGCATAAACTTTTTAAGTCAAATATTACAGTTAGCTGCGATACTCATCCGAGCAATATGCGATAGTTTAAAGCTAGTTTCAAGGATTCAGGAAGTGTGGCTCGCTCAGGGTTTCTGGCGACTGTTCAGAAATTGACAATCAAGTGAATAATGACTGCCAATTGGTACTTTTACTGTAAGTATGTGTAGTATTACAAAAATAAGTTCCGCAAGTATCGGCTTGCACAAGAACTGGAATTGTAAATTTATTATATTTTTTTGCGTAGATTCACGCACCGAGGAATCGGAAATCGGTAATTTGGAAATATAGCCAGCGCCTGAATGGTTAGGAGGTGCTTAATTGTTGAAACTCATGAAATCGATTGCTTCTTCTCTCTTCCTTCTCCTTTATTCTTTCTTCCTTATTCCTTTAATTAATTCCCCAAACTTTGATATTCTTGTCTATACTGCCGCTAATAATAGTTTCACTATTGCTGCTAAAAGTAAGACAAGTAACAGAGGTTTGATGTCCGCTGAGGGTTTGAATATGTTCGCCGGTACTGGCATTCCAAAATTTGATATTACCATCAGCACTAGCACTGACAACAGTGAGTCCGTCGGGACTAAAGGCGATCGCATTTATCGAGTTAAAATGCCCGGCCAAAGTGATTGGACTATCTGGATTCGATAGCTGCCGCAGTTGAATATTTCTGTCCCAGCCGCCAGCAGCCAACGTCTGCCCGCCTGGGCTGAAAGCCAGACAATTCGCATAACCTTTAATTGTTTGGGAGCATTCTCTGCTGCGGAGGTTCCACAGCTTAATTGTACCGTCAGAACTGCTGCTAGCGAGAGTTTGTGCGATCGGGCTAAAAGCAAGACTAACAATTCCTGCTTTATGAGCTCCCCAAGTTAAAAGATTGCCAAAAGTACAGATTAACTTTCCCGTCTCTAAATTCCAAATTTTGATAGTAGTATCTGCCGAACCGCTGGCGATAACTTGACTGTCGGGACTGATGACAATTGCGCTAATTTCCGCTTCGTGTCCGAGGGAAGTATGCCGCAATTCTCCTCCCTGCCAAATTTCGATCGCACGGTGTTTCGGAGTATTTCTGCTTCTCACAAAAACTTCGCTTTCTTGGCAAAGGACAAAAGTTTCTTGAGCGCGGGGATACTTGTCAACAGTATAGAGTATTTCTCCTGTATCTACATCGCAAATTCTAATTATTTTGCCGTGCCAACTCGCCGTGCGAAATCCTCCGGGACTAATCGCAACATTTGTCCCAGTTTTGACCGTGCGGATGCAGTCAAAAAGCTTGTAAGGGACGAATTCTTTTAAAGCTTGGCTGACTAAAGGTTCTGTCCTCGGGCGCAAAATTAAATAAGCAACTCGCTGCACTTCTGGTGCGGGGTCAAGCAGCGCCTCTATTGCTAAATTTAAACCAGCGCCTCCGTATTTAGGAGCATCTTTAACAGCGGCAATCCGCGACTCGATACTAGGACTGTTGAAGCGCTGCTTGACTCCGGCAATGCCTCCCAAAACAGCGCCGGCGATCGGGATTTGACTTTGACCGCCAAGGACGGCATCATATTCTCTGGGTTGGTTAGAATTGTCGGCTATCATACGATTTTAGATTTTAGATTTTGGATTTTAGATTGAAGAATTGGATGAGTAAAAAAAGCGAACTCACGCACGGATAAATCGGGGCAATTGTTATCGGATACTCTGTTGTGATTTCCTGAACATATGAATCCGGGGGCTTGTAACCTGGCTGCTTTCGCTGACGCTCAAACCGCGTTTAATATCGCAACTTCTAACTTATTGACTGTTGCAGTTTATAGTATTATAATCAAATCAGCGTTTCACACACAAATCCGAAAGTGATATGTCACACTTCACAACGATCAAGGTTCAGATCAAGAACGGCGAACTGCTACATCAAGTGTTGGAAGAGTTGGGTTATCAAGTAGAGTGCAATGTGCAGGTACGGGGTTATCGGGGTGACAAAACTAATGCCGACTACGTGATTCGGCAATCCAACGGTTACGATTTGGGTTTTCGCCGCAGCGGAGAGGATTACGAATTGGTGGCGGATTTTTGGGGCGCTCGAATTAATCAGCAGGAATTTGTCAATTTAATTAGTCAAAAATACGCGCGCAAAAGTTTGATGGCGGCGGTGCAGTCAGAGGGTTTTCATGTTGAAGAAGAGGAAACTTTGGCAGATGGAACGGTGAGAGTTGTAGTCGGTCGATGGGTTTAAGAATCGCGCTTTATTAACTCGTTTTTATGTACTCAGGACTTACGCAAAATCGGGTTGAAAATCAGATTTATTCGTAAGTCCTAAGCTGTCGGGCATCTTGCGTTGTACTTTTCCGGCGGGGGGGACACCCCACAAGAATTTCATCAAACTTGATTGTAAAATTTAGATGCGCCTGGGCTTAGTACCAAGAATAGAATTACCATGAAATTCGATCGCCCTGAACAACAAATTCAACAAAGTTGGGAGGCTAATGCTGACGCATGGATACAGGCGATCCAATACAACACAATCGAAAGCCGCCGGATAGCAACCGATGACGCTATTCTGCAAGCAGTGCTGCGCTATAAGCCTCGCCGAGTTTTGGATGTTGGATGCGGTGAAGGTTGGCTGACGCGCGCCCTAGCAAAGCGCGGTGTTGAGGTTGTTGGAGTTGATGGTTGCGCTGCTTTGGTCGATCGAGCTTGTGAGAAAGGAGGCGGTTGCTTTCGGGCGATCGGCTACGATGAGATTATTGCCGATCCAGCGATACTCGGTCAACCATACGATGGAATCGTCTGCAATTTCTCGCTACTGGGTGAGGAAATTGGAGATTTATTGCGATCGTTACGCAAAGCAATAGTCTCAGACGGACAACTGTCGATCCAGACAGTTCATCCATTCACAGCGTGTCAGGAACAGCCCTATGTTGATGGATGGAAAACCGAGACTTTCGACAACTGCGGCGGAGCTTTTCGAGAGCCAATGCCGTGGTATTTTCGCACAGTTAGTTCGTGGTTTCAACAAGTGTCGGAATCTGGCTGGAGGGTGTGTGAATTCGAGGAGCCGACACATCCACAGACGAAGATTCCTCTTTCCCTGCTGCTGATTTGTCAGTCACCCGGCGATTGAAATCGCAAAGAGAGTCAAACGAAGTCCGAGCAGAGGGGGACTGAAGAGAAGAGAGCGGATTTGGTATAATGCGATCGTCGCGATATAATTAGAGTACACAGGTAAACGGCTATTAGCAAAAAAAGTTAATTACCCATGAACATTGCAGAGATAAAGACAGCAGTAAGATAACTTTCAAAAAATGAACTCGCAGAGTTTCTCCAATGGCTTGATGAGTTCCAAGCAGCTCTCGCCGATCGCCAGTGGATAGATGGTGTACGAGTTAAGATAGAGGCTGCTGTTGCCATGTCCGAACATACTCCACCGATTGACGGCGAAACCTTTATTGCAGGGATTTGCGATCGTTTCCGGCAAGTCCGTAAGAGTAAACAAGGCTATACTAATTGAAATGCTTGTATTATAGTTGCATTCAATTCCTGCATTTGCTGACTTCCTAACTCGCCCAATCGTCTCAGTATTAATCTCTGTTCAAGACTGACAATCCGAGTCACTCTAACTTTAGAATATACTCTTAATCCTGTGCTGGGAAATTCTGGATCTGAAGCATTTAAAGCAAATCCATCTAAACTTAGGCTAGTGACATTTTCCGAAAAAAATGAAGCACATAGTAATTTCATCTATGCTTGAACTTGCCCACAGCACTAAAGCCGACCGTAATTTTTTCTGACTCAAATCTGTAAAGGGAAATTCAGCTAAAACAATATCTCCTTTTTTTAGCTTAAATAAATTGGTTCTCCATCTTCAAGGGTGTAAATATCAGGTTCCTCGTACAGGAATTGAAATGCTCCCCCGCTTTGGGCTAACTGGGTTATTTCCACAGTAGAAGGATAGGGGATGTTACTAAATAGTTTTGCTTTTATTAGCAATTGCTCCTCTTCTGAGAGTGTTTGGATGATTTGTACTAAGGATTCAATGAGTTTTGTGTTCATAGCTGAAAAAATATGGGGATATTTTATTTTACTTCAACAAGGCAACCTTCGATGATTATAACAAAACAACTAAGAGCGTGAAGCGAAGCTATCCCGCAGGGAATCCCCCGAGCCAGTAAAATTCGGATATAGCACAGATTTACTCCTCCAATTCAAGCTGTTTAACCTGCTCTAAAGGTATATCTAGCGCTTCTGCAATTTGCTCGTCGCTCAAGCCCAACTGCCGTAATTTATCTATTGTTTCAATCTTAGTTTTATTTTTGCTTTCCTCCTGCAAGTCGGGAGTTTCCGGCTGACTTTGATCTGGGGTAGGAGTAGAGGGAGTAGGGCAATTGTTAATATAGCTAATACCAATAAATTTTTGATTATTTTTATTAACCAAAGTTATTATATTCTGATTTATATGTCGTTCTAGGACGGATTCAAGATTACTTTTTTTAACTTGTTCACCAAACACCTCAGATAACATTTACAAAAGTTCGTGACTAACCTTTTTAACGTGCTGGGAGCTATAACCCTAAGTTTCTGCAACGTCAGCATATCTTTGACGCTTCAGTATTCCCGCAAGAATCCCCCGCTGCAAGTTATTTAGATGTTTGCCTGTCTTGGCGCAAACAGCTTTATCGACAAATTGCAATATCTCAGGACTGTCCATAGGTGGGATGGTGAGATAGGATGGTTACTATACCAAACTTTTTCCAGCTTTTTCCAACTTTTTGGGCTTGACAGGTGGTGAGCAAGCTATTATATGTATTTATAGATAAAAATACATATAGCGGTTCTCACAAAGATGGAGTAAGCCTAAACCCAGTGTACTCAAGCTTTTTAAGTTGAAACCTCTACCTCATCTATCTAATAACTGCTATATACATATGACCCATAAATACCAAGAGAAAATCGAAGTGTCTAATTTGCAAATATTTCATCTGCCCGAATCTATCACTGGAATACAATCCGATATTGACATAGCTCGCCAGATGATTCAGGCATGGAGAAGGGACGGTATCTTTCACGTGGCCGTGAACAAAATACAGGAGCGAAAGAGCGAGAGAACTTTTGCCGCGAGCAGGCGGTTCTTTGGTATGCCTCTGGAGTCGAAATCCCAATTCATTAGCGATCTTACCTACAGTGGGTATATTGCTTCGGGCGAGGAAGTCACCGCTGGGGAGTCCGATTATTCCGAGATATTTACTGTTTGCAAAGATGTTCCACTAAATGATAGGCGTGTACAAGCGCAATGGCCTTGTCATGGTCCGGCGCCTTGGCCTGATGAGGACTACCAACAAAGCATGAAAGCATACATGGACGAGCTAGGCTCAATCGGCGAGAAATTGCTGAAACTGACGGCCCTGGGCTTGGAACTGGATGACATTAACGCTTTGACGGAATTGACCAAGGATGGTTGGCATCATATGCGCGTATTGCGATTCCCGGCGTTATCTCAAAAATCAACGAGAGGAATCGGTGCACATACTGATTACGGCCTATTGGTGATCGCGGCCCAGGATGATGTGGGTGGCCTCTATATACGTCCACCAGTTGAGGGGGAAAAGAGAAACAGAAATTGGCTGCCGACTGAAAGTATGGGGGGTATGTATGAAAATGAGGAACCCTGGATATTGGTGAAGCCTGTGCCAAGCGTACTAACGGTATTTCCTGGCGATATTCTGCAATTCCTCACCAATGGCTACCTCCTCTCAACACCACATAAAGTCAGGCTGAATACGAGGGAGCGATTTGCTATAGCCTACTTCCACGAGCCGAATTTCGAGGCTTGTGTCCGCCCTCTTTTCGCTCCCTCAAGCGATGAGCATATCCACTACGGCTCGCACTTTACAAATATGTTTATGAGGTGTTATCCAGACCGAATCACCACACGCCGGATTATTGACGAAAACCGCTTGTCAATTTTAGGTGTTTTGAAAAATGAGGGTCTTCGTCGTTTGACGACAGCGAAAAAAGCCATCGAATTGCAGAGATAAGAAGCAAAGTTTTTCGGTAGCAGGGATAACGATGCTTTCACCATAGCGATCGTCTTTATCCATGTATCCAGCTTCAAAATCAGTGCGCGATCGCCTAGTGAGGTATAATTGCAGTAGTTCCCTTGGGCAAATTGGATTCAGCAATATCTTCTTTTAAACTCACTTCCGAAAATATTTAAAATTGCATAATTCACGCTACTTGAAGATTAACTCCATCGGCTTGCCTCTAGAGTTTCCTGTGAAAATATCCTACGCATCAAGATTGTTTCTCCCGCCAAATCGCCTCTCTCTCGGCTTCTAAACCAGTCAATAAATCAGTCAAACCCACATTTTCATTTTCCATAATCGTTGCAATCCGATCGATTAATTGGGGAGCTTGAGGTTATTTGGGAGCAATCACAATCAGATTACCTATTGGGAGTAATACCAGCATATTTCCCTGATTAACATTGAGAGAATCTTGTAAAAACTGGGGAATAGTAATTTCCCCTCCCTGTCCCAGAACAATGGGAAATTATTGAATCTCTACATCCGTTTCTTGTGAAGTTATTGTCAGGACTTTAACCTCAGCCTTTAGTGTTAAGTTTTTAAGATTGTTTATTATAGCAAGGTTTGGGCATTGTACGTTTTGCCCGATCGCCCTTACCAGACAAAAGTGCGATCGCCCGCAACTACCAAATCGTTTCAACGTAAGGAATATCATACGGCCGCGCGATCGCATCATCCAGGCGATCGCGTCGCAATTGCTCGATCGCCTGGATGATGTAACTATCAGTCAAACAACGGGACTCAGTATTGAGGATGTGCGGAATTTGCGATCGCAATGAGATTTCTTTGCCAACAATAATCACAACTGCAAAGCCCCAGACACCTTAGCATTTTTAACACTTGAAATCCTAATCAAAGACCCTGATTTTACAGCAATCTTAGGTTTCCATTCATAAACCCCATCGCTAGTCGCGCGGTTGGCTATGCTTTCAACCAACTTATTCTCTTGATACAGCTCAATCTTGACCTCATCCTGAATATTGTCTCTCCACAAAATTAAATAAGGTTTATTTGCTTCCACCTGCACTTGAACTGCTGGTTTAGCCACCAATATTTTTGGTGAAGCTGTCTGAGATTTTCTATTCCTAAATCCTAAATAGTGCGGCAGTTCCCGAGTGGCAATATTATTTGATTGAGGCAACATAATCTCGCCGATTTTAGGATTGAATAGATAAGTAGAGAGTCCGCCGTCTATCGTCACGATATCTCCTTTCACTCCAAATTCTCGCATTAACTTAGCTGCTGCGTCTAATGTCGCTTCATTAACTGTGATAATTGCCAGCAATTCATTACCCTTGCGACCATCTTTGTCCAGCGTACCGATGACGTGATACCTATTTGCCGGATTTTTAGATATGAGTTTAGCTGGATGGTGCTTGTATTCGTAAGTGACAACTGCATTTTGTACTTCTTTTTGATTCAATGGCTTTCCGGTTTGCGGTTCGTAATTTGTGATATATGCTTCTCGATCGTTCCAGACCAAAGCTTTCAATCGAACATTTTTATACTGCCCATCTTTGGGCTTCTTGACGGGGCCGTAGATGCCGTTACCGCCAGTAATAACTTGACCGTTGAATTTGATAGGAAAAGATAGCTGCGTGCTGCCTTCGTATTGTTCAAAAAAAGAACAGTTAATCACGGAAAAAACACCATTACCGTAAAGCTTTTTGTATTCTCCTGTAACTTCAGAGAATAACTTGCTCTTAAAGAAAGGACTGTAATATTTGTTTTCTCCCTGATAATACAATCCTTTATTGAAAGCCATCCGATCCACCTCTCCAATTAGCTGGTCTATTTGCATTTTTTCGACGTTAATAACTTGCAAATAAGCCAGATTTCCGTTGGGTAGTTCTTTTTTGTACAACTCTGCACCATCTCTGGTATCCACAGGTTGAAAATAACTGACTGGGCTGGAAAGTTGTTCGATCGCAAAATGTGCAACTGCTGCCACAACAGCAACAGCAAAAATCATCAAAAAAAACGGCAATATTTTTTTGATCCTATTCATAAATATTAATTTGTTTCAAGACCACAAACCAAACTATCTTAAAAATAGCTTATACGCCGGATTTTTACTCTCATCCCCATACTGATAGCCCAGCGTATCCAAAAAAGCCTGCCATTCCTGCATCTCATTGGGCGGTACTTGAATTCCCACCACAATTCGCCCGTAATCTGCGCCGTTATTTCGATAGTGAAAAACGCTGATATTCCAGTTAGGGCTCATCGAACCCACAAACTTCATCAACGCACCCGGACGTTCGGGAAATTCAAAGCGATAAAACAATTCATGATCGGCCAGCATCGAACGCCCGCCCACCATATGCCGCACGTGCAATTTCGTTAATTCATCATCAGTTAAATCCAAAGTCTTGAAGCCACAATCTTCAAAACTTGCGGCTATATTCACCGCATCGGCACGGTTTTGAATTTGTACACCGATAAAAATATGTGCTTCTTTCTCATCCGCAATTCGATAGCTAAATTCAGTTAAATTGCGTTTGCCCAGACATTCGCAAAACCTGCGGAGACTTCCCGGTTGTTCGGGAATTGTGACTGCAAAAATGGCTTCGCGGCGTTCGCCAAACTCGGCTCTTTCTGCTACAAAACGCAGCCGATCGAAATTCATGTTCGCGCCGCAAGCAACAGCAATTAATGTTTGTCCTGCGATTTGTTCCCGTTCCACGTAAGCTTTCGCACCTGCGATCGCCAAAGCGCCAGCAGGTTCTAAGATCGATCGCGTATCTTCAAAAACATCCTTAATCGCCGCGCAAACATCATCCGTATGCACCAAAATAATCTCATCCACATACTCCTGACACAGCCGAAAAGTTTCCTCCCCCACTTCCCGCACAGCAACGCCGTCAGCAAATAAACCAACCTGCGACAAACGCACCCGTTTACCCGCTTTCAGCGATTGATTCATTGCATCGGAATCGATGGGTTCGACGCCAATAATCTTAATTTCCGGCCGCAACCGCTTGACATAAGCCCCAATTCCCGAAATCAATCCGCCGCCGCCAATAGCCACAAAAATCGCGTGAATTGGTTTTTGATGTTGCCGCAGAATTTCCATGCCGATCGTACCCTGTCCCGCAATTACGTGCGGGTCATCAAAAGGGTGAATAAAAGTTAAACCTTTTTCCGCCTCTAATTGGCGCGCAAAGGCGTAGGCATCGTCGTAGGTATCCCCATGCAAAACTACCTCTCCGCCCCGGGATATCACCGCATTTACCTTCACCTGCGGCGTCGTTACGGGCATGACTATAATCGCGCGAGTTCCCAGGTGGCGGGCGGCGAGGGCGACTCCTTGAGCGTGGTTACCGGCGGAAGCTGCAATCACACCTTGTGCTAGCAAATCCGGCGACAGTTGCGCCATTTTGTTGTACGCACCCCGCAGCTTGAAGGAAAACACCGACTGCATATCCTCTCGCTTCAGCAAAAGTTTATTGTTGAGCCGTGCTGATAGATTCGGGGCTACTTCTAGGGCTGTTTCTTGAGCAACATCGTAGACGCGGGCGGTGAGGATTTGTACCAGGTAATCGCAAAGCATAAATTGACAGTTGATAGTTGATAGTTGACAACAAACAGTTGACAATTGATAGTTGACAGTTGACCGTTAGCCAACCCGTCCTAGAAATGTTTGCAATTGTCAACGGAAAAGATAATTGTACTGTATTTGGGCGATTCCCTACGGGATAGCTTCGCTTCACGCACTTTGAGAATAATTTTACCTTGAAACTATACTTCAGCAGCTATACTATTAAGTACACTTGAGATTGAACCGTGCAGTAGAGGAGACTTATGGTAGACAAAACTGCTTTACTCGATCGAATTACTCAAACTCCGGGTAAATGTGGAGGCCGTCCCTGTATCCGAGGCATGAGAATTCGAGTTAGCGATATTCTAGAAACTCTAGCAGATAATGTTCCTGCTAGTGAAATTCTGGCAGATTTTCCCGATTTAGAACCTGAAGATATTCAAGCTTGCTTGCTGTTTGCTGCACTCCGAATTGACTTTCCGAGGATTGCTGTATGATTTTCTGGCTAAATGCTCAACTTCCTCTTAGTCTCGCAGAGTGGTTGAGTATTACATTTGGTGTGAGTGCAGTAACTCTACAAGATATTGGGTTGTCAGACGCTCAGGATATTGAGATATTTAATGCAGCTCGCGCTAACGGTTATGGCACTGTTGTTATCACGAAAGATAGAGATTTTATCGATTTAGTAATTCGTTTAGGAAGCCCGCCACAAATTCTGTGGTTAACGTGTGGGAATATTACCAATAGAGACTTGCAACGCATTTTTACCCGCGCTTTTCCTGAAGCTTTGGAGTTGCTGCAAAATGGTAAAAATATTGTTGAAATCGGTAGAGCTTAACAAGATTCAGTCAACTCGATCCGAGCTAGTTACATAAATAATCAATTCAATTCTGGCATCGCGATCGAACTTTAACCCTACTTCTTCCTCCGAGGTTATTTCCACCTGATTGTGGGAAATATCATTAAGCTGAATGCTCTCAACTTTAGCAGAGTAGCAGTACGACAATTCATCATTAACTAAAACTAGAAAAACACGTTCTTCTACAGTTAAGGTAACTTCCTGAACTTTGGCTACGCCTGCTTGTGGCTTTTTGAACCACTCAGTAATTTTTCCAATCTCCCTTACCAGCCCTCGATCGCTCTGGAGTAAAATTATATTGTAGGTGACTAAATCAGCAAGGGATTTACATAAAGCCTCAACAAAATCACCTAAGTCCAACAGTTCTTGAGTCCCCAAAATCTCATCTGTAGAGCCGTGTGCTGCTTTATTTCGATAGTCAACCAGTTGTTTGAGTTCTCCTTCTGCCGTGTTTTGACTGCCGCGAACTTCCTCTACAAAATATTTAATTTCTTTGTGGTTAATTACCCATTTCCACGCCTCATCAATCCCAGCATTTTTCAAAACAGTTTCTAGCACTTCCTTCCGTAAATTTTGCTCGTGCAATAGGAAAGCATCAGGAAGTAGCTCGTATTTTCCAGTGTCAGTAATTCCACAGGATAATCCTTGCACTACTTCCTCAACTGAAAGGTGTTGAAACCTATCCTTTTTGATGTCAATCAATAAACGCCCTATACCCTCTCGATGGGTATTTTGGATTTTTTCTCCCAAGTCTGAATAACGTGGAACCAGATCCGGCATGAGTCGCAACCAATCCGAAATTAAATCCTCAACGAAGCGCTCGTAAATAGCATACAATCGGGTTACAACAGCAGAGCGATCGTAAATTTCCCACTCCTTTTCGCTAGGAATTACGTCTATTAATGCGGCAAATTCATCATCTTCTACCAACTTCTGTTTATTTAAACTGTCTCGAAATACAATTCTTCTAAGTTGATGGTTAGTCTTGATTATCGCACGAACCGTTGAAATTTTGACACTAGCTTTCTCGATCAGCTCCTCAAACATCGCAAGTTACTCTCCGATAACTTGCGAAAGCATTTCGTCAAATATTCCGAGCCGATCCTGAATCTCTGCTTTACTTGTTCCACCTCCTGTCAAAAGACGAGCTTCTGGTTTGTTAAAGAGGTTTTTTGTTTCTTCAATAACTCGATTTCGCAAGTTTTTAGAAAAAAATTTCTCGGCATCAGGTAATTGCTTGCTAAAACCAAGCATAGTCACATCATAATAAGAGCGATTGGATTGTTCAGACCAAGTTTGAGATTGAGGATCGAATGGTTTAAATAAATGCTTTCCGTAAACTTTATGTGCTAATTTAATAGTTTTTGTGAAAATATCATCCAGAAAATTTCTATCGTAATTGGTAAATTTTAAACTTTTCATCATATACAAATCTAAAAACTCTGGCATTTCCATTTGATAATGTTCTATATTCCTTAGGGCAAAAAAACGCAAAACTAATTCAGCATCTTCCATTTTTTCATAAATACTGTTCTTCTCTAAGTCTCGGCTGTTATCGTCTGTCGGAATTCCCCAAGCTTCAGCAAATATGGGATTGCGCGCTAATTCTAGCAACAGTTCATTAAACTTTCCACCATACAAAATGTTTCTCATTTCCTGTTGGCTGAAGTTTAATCTTCCAGTATTTAGACGTTCAAAAGTTTTCTGTTTGAGGAACTTGTCTGCTTCAGGATTGGAGGTTAATTCGGCAAGAATTGCGATTGAGGATATGGAGCGTCGATCGATATTAGCCCTAATTTTTTGAGGAAGTCTGTTGTAGGTATGTCCATTTAACTCAGGCAAAATTTCCAGCTCAGTCAGTTTTAGTTTGTTTTCATAAAACTCTTGAATAGCGGAGATTCGCTGCTCACCATCCAAGACTTCATAAGGCTTGAAATCTTGTTTGTACAGAATAATTGAAGGTACGGGAATATTGAGAATAAATGACTCTATCAATCGGGATTTCATCGTCGCAGTCCAACGACCCCTTCTTTGGTAGAACGATCGCATTTCTATATAATTAGAAAGTTTTAATGATTCAACAAACCGGGGAAGCTTTTCACGGTTGATTTCGGTAACGATTGGTGTTTCTTTGAAGTCGTAGCGCTGGTATGTGTCGCGATCGAACCTGTGATGATCAGGTGTGTTTGGTGGCAAACTCTTCCACATCTTTTTTTCAAATGGTGCGAGCTGCATTTCCGTAGTCTCCCTAAGCACAACTTGTTAATAATTATAGCATTTTCAGCATGAGCCGATCGACTCAAATCTAGCAAACTAGCGATCGCAAATTATCCCTGCTGAAGATCGATCGCCCTTACCCGATCGCAAAATCCGATTTTATGGCAAAATTAGCCTAGACTGAAATATGAAAGCTAGCGATCGGGCAAGCTGTAGCGAATGTTGCCCTAGTGAGTCCTAACTTCGTTTTTGCCGTTTACCCCGGTTATAAAATCCGGTTTTTGAGCGTATTAGTCCGTAATCCTTGATTTAGTATGTAAATTCATGAACGTACAAATTACAGATTTGCGTGCGGTTGACGAGCCAAAAATTCAACAGGTAGCTAGATTAATACTTGAAGGTTTTAAAGAGCATTGGCCCGATGCTTGGCCCGATCTAAAATCTGCTTTGCAAGAAGTGCAAGAATCTTTCGGAGCCGATCGCATCAGTCGAATTGCTGTCGCCGACAGCAATCAAGTTTTGGGATGGATTGGCGGGATTAAACAGTATGACGGTAATGTTTGGGAACTGCACCCGCTGGTAGTGGGAACAGAATTTCGCGGACAAGGAATTGGTCGATCGCTCGTAGCTGATTTGGCAGCAGAAGCTAAAAACCGGGGAGGGCTCGTGCTGTGGGTGGGCACCGACGACGAAGACAATCAAACCACTCTTTCAGGCATCAATCTTTATCCTAACGTTTGGGAACACATCGCCAAAATTAGAAATTTGCGCAGTCATCCCTACGAATTTTATCAAAAAATGGGTTTTGCGATCGTGGGAGTGATGCCCGACGCGAACGGAATTGGCAAGCCAGATATTTTCATGGCAAAGCGGTTGTAAAGTTTAATGTAGGTTCTAAATTTACTGACTGATGGCTTGCCAATTCAACACTTAGCAAAATTAGTTCTTGAAAGTTTCCCAGAAAATCGGTCTAGTCTGGACGTGCGAACCCCGTTCGAGGGTCGCTAATAAACAAACCCAGAACTAACGAATCCATCACCGTATCCCAGACAGGAGTCAAACGCTCTGCATCGTCAACCCAGTAATCAAAAGTAATCAAACACTGAACATTAGAACCCAATCCAATACAGATTCGCGAAAAAGCTTCCCGCTGTTCTGGAGGGTCGATAAACTTAAATTCCGTCCAAACAACGCGGGCAGTTTGCCGCTTCAATTGGATAATTTCCCCAAAAGCGATCGGATTTCGCGTATCATCTTCAACCACCTTCTGTAATAGCGGTACCAGCGGAAAATCTGCCCAGTTACCAGGTGGTAGCAAATTAAACGAAACCTCCAAACGACAATCATCATGCGGCGGCTTTTTATCCGTAAACCGGAACGAATTAGTATCCGGTTCAAAATGCCAATCTTCCGGGACATCAAAGCGGACTGCACCTCTTCCTGCTACAAAAATTCGAGTTCCAGGCTTTGACTTCCAATTGTGGTCTTCTTTGAGATCTAGGGTTTCCTTGAGCCATTCTTGCTTTTTGCGCTTAGACATAAACAGAACACCAAATTGCTGCTAATGTGTAGTTTGAGACTTGGCAAACACATTTTAACTCTATTTTCTCGCCGTTTGCTCAAAGATAACAATCCTTACAAAAATTATGAATTCCTCTCTTCTCTATTCCTCTGTGTTCTCTGCGCCTCTGCGGTAAAAAATAATTTCTTTCACAATTGGCTAACTTTTATTTTTCACTCTTGGGAATCACATACCTAATTCCGCCTTTATTCCCCGCCGCATCGCCCTTATAACGCGGGATCACATGAATAGCCGCGTGAGTGCGACTTTGACCAGCCTGTTTATTAATATTTATTCCCACATTAAACCCGTCAGGCTGAAATTCTTTACTTAACATCTCTTGTACCTTATTAGCCATAAACCAGCAAGCCGATTGCTCTCGAAACGGCAGTTCAAAATAATTGGCAACGTGACGCTTGGGGATGATTAAAACATGACCTTTGCTGGCGGGATAACCGTCAAACATCGCATAAACTGTTGCTGATTCAGTTAGCAAAATTAGGCTTTTATACGGATTGCAGAATATGCAGTTATTAGTAGAATTTCTTTGATGGTTGTAATGCACGTATTTGTAAATTTCGCAATACTCATCTAGGTGAACTGGCTTAAATGGAAGTTTTACAATGCACTGATATGTAGGTTTTTTGTGGACATAATGTTCTCGGAAGCCTTCTTTTTTGATATCCCTTCTCACCGCAAAATACGCATTCCCTCCTGGTTTCAACAGGTGCGACACTTCCATCAAGACATTAGCTTGTTCTTCAGGAAACAAAACATTCAAAACATAAAAGCAAATGATTGTGTCGAATTTATCTTCGGGAAATTCTGGGAAATAATAAGGGTCATAACCCGTAATATCGAAGCCTTTTTGCTGCAACAATCTAACATCACTGCCGAAGCCGCACCCAAAATCTAAGACTTTCCCTTGCAGCAAGTTTTTATCCAATAAAAATCTTGCCGGAAATGACAGGGAAATTCTTTCGATTGCCGTCAGATGGCTGAATTTATTTTGTTGCTTTTTCATGGCAGCATAAATTTGATTTAAATAAATATTCTTCCGTCCGCGCACCATCCGGACGAGAGTTTGTGTAGTACCGATTTCAATATCCGAATGTTATCTAAAAATTTTACCATTATTGCAGTTTGGCGATCGCCCCTTTTTCCACCAACACCTTACCAGTCACCAAATCCCGCACCGTCGCCAACAAAACCCGCCTCTCATCCACCTCAAAACTCACCGAAACCCTGTCAATTCCCAATACCCCGGGCGGATTCAAATGCGCTACGCAAACCTGCTGGTGATGGCTTTCCAGAGACCGAAAATCCGTTTTTTTGTTGAGCAAGCTGCTCGTCATTTGCCCTTTTTCGTTAAAAATAACCTCCGCTTGCGATACCTCCGCAACTTCCCCAATATCTAACCGAATTTCCCTTTGCCCTTCAATTGCCACTTGCAACGTCAACTCTTCGGAACTTTGACAGGGATACTTCATTTCCTTGCTAAATATCGGCGAATAAGCATAAGCTTTAGCATAAGGTTCCCAGAGGCGAATTGCATAGCTGTGGCGCAAATAATCGTCAACACTCGCTAATTGTGTCAAGGCTAAAGCACCGTGCGCCACTGCTTCAAAAGGCTTGTCTCTTTGGACTTTTTGCCGCCCAAAATACGAAACAACTAAATTAGATACAGCCGGGATTAAAGAAGTTCCTCCTACCAGCAAAACCTGTTCGATATCTGCTTTGTCGATACCTTTTCCCTGTGCAATACTCAGCACTTCATCTAAACTTTCCCGCAACTGTTCTAACAACTGCCTAGATTCCAGAATTTCCTCAAGCTTGTCTCGGTTTAGCTGCAAGTCGTAAGACATAAAATTTTCATCGTCAAACCAGCTTTCCTTCGCCTCATTAACTTGAGAAAGTTGAATTTTTAATTTTTCCGCTATTTCTAATAAGTTTTGCCAGCCAACTGGGCCGACTCCTGCCCGCGACGAACCAATTTGCCGCAAATAATCTTCCACAATCCAGATGTCAATATCTTCGCCGCCTACATAAGCATCGGATTTTGCCAACACTTCGGCACCCACCCCCCCCAGCCCCCCCTTGTCAAGGGGGGGAGCGAGATTTCTCTCCCCCTTGCTAAGGGGGGGAGCGAGATTTCTCCCCCCCTTACTAAGGGGGGGTAAGGGGGGGTTTAGAGCAGTGCGGACTAAACTTAAATCTAAAGTTCCGCCGCCAAAATCAACTACTAAAACTAGAGAGCCGGGGCGTTTTACTGCATATCCCAGGGCGGCGGCTGTGGATTCATCTATTACCTGAACTTCCGCAACTCCCAAACTTTCTCCTAAGTCGCGAAACCAATCTAGATATCGCTCAAATGCTCCAACGGGGACTGTAAAAATTACTTTTTCTGCCTGTATATTTTGTAAATATAATTGTTTCCAAATACTTTTAATAAACTGTTCAGCTACTGATTCGGCTGTGTAGGTATCGTCGTCGATATTGCGGGGCGGCGGCTGAAAGTCGGCAGCTAAATTGCGTTTAAAAGCTTTGAAAAAACGCTCGGGCTGGGATTGCCCCAAACGCTGCGATCGCACTTTTTCCCCCAACACCAACTCTCCCGCATTTTCCACAAAAACTAAAGTCGGCACTACAGATATTTCTCGAACATCTCCGCTCAAGTTCTTCGTTTTAAAAATGCGGGACATCTCCCCCAATCTCAAAGTTTCTGGTGTTTGCGTATCCGGGTTAAGAATGCAGACAACCGTATTGCTGGTGCCGAAGTCAATGGCAACTGTAGTCATGTTGATTTAAAATTTAAAATTTAATTTTTCATTCCCGCTGGAAGGGTGCGACTAACTTTAGCAGGAGTAAGAATTCGCTCTCCATCCCGATAGCCGACAAACCGAATATAAACTAATTCTCCTTCTGTTATATCCTCAACATCCGGCTGGTGAAACTGCGGATTGTAAGCAGTTTGTTCCCAAGTTGAACCGATTGTTTCAAAATCCCAGCTTGATAACAGGTTTTCTAAGGGAGTAAACAAAGCTGAGAGATTTTTGGCTGGCATATCAGGCTTGGCCTCTGCCATTTTGCGGGCGGCGGGATAGTTGGTTAACAAAGTTTGCAACTGTTCAAATGTAGCGCGGCGAAAATCGGCAGTTAGTTGAGTTTTTTGCTGCTGCAATTCCGATCGCAGCCGGAAACACTGCTGCCTTAATTCTTCAATTTCGGTGGTATTAGTTGTGATTGTAGCCGATATTGGCAGCGCGATCAAAGTGCGATCGAACTCTTGAAAATTCAAATTCAGCACTTTTGCCAGTCGCCTCAGTTGGTCTAGCTTGAGGTTTCCCACGTCTCCCTGTCGCACTAAACGCACCGCGTAGCGACTTAAGCCTGCTTTTTCGCCTAAATCTTGCCAATCGAGAATGTCTAGCTGATTCATGCGTTCCCGCAGAATTGTATCGTACTTAAACTCGATCGCATCTCCCGCCTCAGATGCAGCATAAAGGTAGACTAAAATTAGAAAAATGCCCCCGACAGCCAGCGCGAAGCTGAAGGCAGGCACTGTTGTTACATCAACTGTTGCACCGAGGATCTCAAACATCTTTAACTCTTCTAAACTTGTTTTAAAGTCTGCGTTTGTTCAACGCTCAAATTTTCTTCGCCTTGGTAATATTCTGGCAGCAAGTCTTGAGATTCTACTTTTCCGAGGGCTTTTTCAATTCCGGCGGTGGTTTCGGTGCAACTAGAACCGGTGGCGTTTAGGACGGTTTCGGTAATTTTGCCGTCTTTGCCGATGCGGTATTCTATTTGGCGGTATTCTGCCATAATTCTTCCTCTTTGTTTAATGCTTGAGTGTTGACTGCTGAGTGTTGAGTTATATTATAGATTCTATTTCCCAATTAGTCTAATGAATTTTTGTAGCGACAATGCAACCGGGGTTTCGCCGGAAATTATGGCAGCGACTGCAGCAGCTAATTGCGGTGCTGTGATGTCTTACGGAGATGATGAATATACACAGCGTTTGCAAGTTAAATTTTCGGATTTGTTCGAGACATCGGTGACTGTTTTTCCGGTAGCAACCGGTTCTGCTGCTAATGCTCTAGCCCTTGCGGTTGTTACTCCTCCTTACGGCGCTGTTTACTGTCACGCGGAATCTCATATTAATCTAGATGAATGCGGGGCGCCGGAGTTTTTTACAGGCGGTGCTAAGTTAGTTACAGTAACAGGAAATCATGGTAAAATAGAGGCAGAGACTTTAGGAAAAATACTCGATCGCGCTGGTGCAGGTGTCGTCCATCACGTACAGCCCGCAGCCGTCAGCATCACTCAAGCAACGGAAGCCGGAACCGTCTACAATCCAGCGGAAATTTCCCACATTTCAGAAGTAGTTCGCAGCCACAATTTGCACCTGCACATGGATGGAGCTCGCTTTGCCAATGCTGTCGCCAGTCTTGGCTGTTCTCCTGCGGATATCACTTGGCGCGCAGGTGTAGATATTCTCTCGTTTGGAGCGACAAAAAACGGCGCGATGGCTGCGGAAGCTGTGGTTTTTTTTAATCAAGAATTAGCAAAAACTTTCCCTTTTTACCGCAAGCGCAGCGGGCATCTTTTCTCGAAAATGCGGTTTTTGTCGGCGCAGTTGGAAGCGTATATAACGGATGATTTGTGGCTGAAGAATGCGGTTCATGCAAATAATATGGCAGCCCGATTAGCCGCAGGTTTGGCGGGAGTTGAGGGAGCGAAGTTTTGCCATCAAGTTGAAGCCAACGAGATTTTTATTCAACTTCCCGAATCTGTAATTACAGCGGTTTTAGCTGAGGGCTTTCTGTTTTATCGGTGGGATGAATGTACTGTTAGACTGGTAACGGCTTTTAATACTTTGGAAGCGGATGTTATTGCTTTCGTGGAAGCGGTTAAACGACATCAGTAATTCTTTCGTAAAGCCGGGTTTTACGAATAATATCGGACGAGTACCAACAATCTAGATAAACCCGCCACCACAACAGACAACCCGCATCAACATTAAATTTGGATCGAATGCGGAAAATCTACATTCGGATTTTTCGTTTGATGGGGCCGGGTTTGAGAGATTGCTGGTTATTTACAATTATTGTTTGTGAAACCCGTACCTACAATTTAATAGATTGAGGAACAGGTTCGGCAACTGCGGCTAGTTCGGGTTCAACTTCTTCGAGATGTGCTTCTAAAAGCGCCAGATTTCTCATGTTTGATTTATAAAAAGCATCGAAGATATCTCCGACTAACGGTACTGAACCCACCACGGCTTCTAGACCGATGTTGTAAACCATTTTCCCTAGAGTTTTTTGGGGAATGTTGAATCGAGTTGCTAAATAAATTAGGTAGGCGGAAAACGCGGTATCTACGATATCCCCAGCACCCGGAACTAAACCGATAATGGGATCTAAACCAATGCGAAATTTAGTGCCGGGGATGCCAATGGCGGTATCCATCAGGCGGCTGAGTTTGCGGATGCGGTTGAGGGTGGCGAGACGCTCTATGTTGTTCATATTATTATTGTTGAACTAGGTTGAAAATTTGAAATCTGCCGGAAGACGGAAAAAAACCATCTAGAAACCGCTCATTTTCCATCTTCGCTAATATGCTGAATTCCCCATTCGTGCATGGCATTAATAATCGGTTTGAGACTTTCGCCCAAAGGCGTTAGCGAATATTCAACTTTTGGCGGCACTTGCAGGTAAATTTCCCGATGCACAATTGCGTCTGATTCCATTTCGCGCAGTTGCTGCGTCAACATCTTCTGAGTAATGCCGCTGACAGCTCGTTGCAGCTCGTTAAAGCGCTTCACTCCTTGAAACAACTCCCGCAGAATCAAGACTTTCCAACGCCCGCCAATCACATCTAGAGTGCGTTCTACAGGGCAATTTGCCCGATCGAGGTTTACTTCTTGGACTTGCATAGTATCTTTTTGGTAACTACCGCACTTTTAAGTGCGTACTATCCATAATAGCTTGACTCGGTTTAAAATAAAAACATCAAAGAAACACCCGATAAATTTCACTGAGGATTCAGAAAATGATTACCGTCAGAAAAAGTGAAGCAAGAGGACACGCTAATCACGGTTGGCTGGACAGTTACCACACATTTTCTTTTGCCGGCTATTACGATCCAAATTATATGAATTTTCGCTCTTTACGGGTAATTAATGAGGATTTCGTTAGCCCCGGCAGAGGTTTCGGCACTCACGGACACAGCGACATGGAAATCATTACTTATGTATTAGAAGGAGCATTAGAACACAAGGATAGTTTGGGTACCGGTGCAGTAATTAAACCCGGTGAAGTGCAGCGAATGAGTGCAGGTACGGGTATCCAGCACAGCGAGTTCAATAACTCCAAGACAGACCCGGTTCATTTGCTGCAAATCTGGCTTTTACCCGATACAAAAGGCTTGCAGCCGAGTTACGAACAGCGGGAGTTTCCAGTGGAAGAAAGGCGCGGAAAACTGCGGTTAGTGGCGGCGCGAGATGCCAGAGATGGTGCTGTGAAAGTGCATCAAGATGTGGATTTGTATGCGGCTGTTTTGGATAAAGACTCGCGGGTTTCTCATGCTTTGCAGCCGAATCGTCATGCTTGGGTGCAAGTGGCTCGCGGCTCAGTTGTGCTCAACGGTTTGCCTTTGAAAAATGGCGACGCTGCGGCCGTTAGCGGCGAGTCTGAGGTGGTGATTGAAGCTACGGAAGATGCTGAATTTTTGCTGTTTGATTTGGCATAGAATTGCACACCCGATATAGTTATAAGGTTTGCAATGCGCACCCTACTGAGTATGGCTAGTGATGGGGAAGGTGCGCATTGCCCACCATACTTAGTGATGGATAATGTGCGCAATGCGCACCTTACTTAGGGTGGGTTACTACTTAGGAAATAAGTAAATAGGAGGAAGAAAGTAAATTTTATTTGTGGTATTTCTGGTAATGGTAAATGTTTAGGATAAATTTTTATGCAAGAAAACCCGATCGCCAGAAAGCATCTTATTGGGAGCCTCATCACTGGTTTAGCAGTTGGCGCGATCGCGGGCGCACCTATCGGCTGGATGGCTAATGGGTATTATTCCGAGCAGCGTTTGGCTCAAATTCTGATTTGCCGAGAAAAAAATAGAGATCAGCCAGTTGCGATTGTTGAGGCTAGGTGCGGTTCCCGATTCTAAATTTTTCTGCTAGCCAGAGGGCTGTGTCACATATTGTGAGGCTTGTGCGAATGTCGAAAGTTCGATCGTCGCGCAGGCGTTTTGGCGTTGTTAACCGTCAATCGATTTTAGATTTTAGATTTTAGATTTTAGATTGAAGCATTGGCTCCACGGATAAATTCGGGGGCTCCTTTATCGGATACAGGTTTTTTATTTCTGGACGGATGAATCCGGGGGCTTGTATCCTGGATGCTTTCGGTCAATATGCCACAAACCGGAAAAGTTATCCGTCAGTTGATATATGGGTATGTTAAATTTACACAATAATGAATTACAGCAGAACAATTCCGGCTATTTTGAGTGCTACGATCGCTCTGAGTTCGATCGCCCTCATCCCAATCACATCACCTCAAATTGCCCTGGCATTAACCGCCGACAAAGTTAAAACCGTTGCCCAACAAATTACTGTTCGCATCCAGGGGCCAAAAGGCGGTTCGGGAGTAATTTTAGAGAAACAAGGCAGCACATACTATATTCTCACAAATTGGCACGTTGTCGATAAAGCCGGCGATTACGAGGTCGTAACTCCCGATGGCAAAGCTCACTCTGTATCATACAGCCTCGTGCGGCGAGTGCCGGGGATGGATTTAGCCGTCGTACCCTTCAGCAGCACTCAAAGCTACCCGCTGGCTCAATTAGCCAATTCCGCAGCGACTAAGGGAAACAAGGCTTATGTGGCGGGCTGGCCGATATCCGGCGGTTCCCTGAGACAGCCGATTTTCATCGCCACGGAAGGCCAGCTTACCGGCCGCCAAACTCCCTGGAACGGCTATACTTTGGTCTACAACAACTTAGTGAGAGCGGGCATGAGTGGGGGGCCGGTGCTCGACGATGCGGGGCGAGTTGTCGCAATTAACGGCATTGTCAGGTTAGAGGACAACTCTGATAAAATTGTTGCCGCGGGAATAGAAATTAATACTTTCATGAAATGGCGATCGACTGTTTCGCTGCCAGTAGTTCCCCAATCTCCTACTGCCGGAAATCCGAAAACTCCGGCGAATAATGCGCCCCGCCGGCCCGCAAGTGCGATCGCCTTTGCTGCTACAAATACCCTCAAAGGGCCTTCGGAAGTTGTCAGTTCCCTTGCCCTTGCTTCAGCTTATTTTACTACAGGAAATAGCAACGGCACTATCTCAGTTTGGAATTTCCCCAGCGGGCAATTAAAAACTACCCTGCAAGGACACACGGAAGCCGTAAACGCACTGGCCGCGAGTGCGGACTCCAAGGTGTTAGCTAGCGGTAGCGACGACAAAACTGTGAAAATTTGGAATTTAGAAACTGGCGCGGTTGTACGCACTTTGAGCGGGCATTCCAATGCAGTTTCGAGCGTTGCCGTTAGTCCTGACGGTCAATTTGTAGCTAGCGGTAGTTGGGACAAAACGATTAAGATTTGGAACCCGAAAACAGGAGAGTTGCTGCGGACTTTGACCGGGCATTCTGGGTTGGTGAATGCTGTGGCAATTAGTCCCGACAACAAAACTTTAGCTAGCGGCAGCAAAGACGGTTCAATTAGGTTGTGGAATTTAGCTAGCGGTCAAGCAATTCGCACGATTGGCGGCAAAAACTTGTCTGTTTTGTCGCTAGCTTTTACTCCCGACGGCAAAAGTTTAGCTGCGGGAAACAGCAACGGCACTGTTGGTTTGTGGAATGCCGGAAACGGGCAGTTAATTCGGCGTTTAAGCGGGCATACCGATGGAGTTTGGTCGGTGGCATTCAGTCGGGATGGCACTACGCTGGTTACTGGGAGTTGGGATAAGAGTGTGAGACTTTGGGATGTGCGATCGGGCGAATTGAGAGGTAATTTGAGCGGTCATGCTGGCTACGTTAGCGCTGTGGCGATTAGCAGCGACGGTAAGACTATTGTTAGTGCGGGTTGGTTGGGGGAAATCAAGATTTGGAAAAGGAGTTGAGATTTTTTTGAACGAACCGCAAAGGCGCGTTACGCGGAGGGGCGCGTAAGCGCTACTCAACCTAGAAACAGATCCGCCTCTGTAGCGAAGCCAGCTACTTGAGGGTTCGGGTAGGCACAGAATCTATTGGTAGGGTGCGTCAGTTGGTAGCGATGCGATGCACAGGGGCTAATCATTTCCGGGCTCCGCACCCTACTACCTAGCATTTTGCTTCAAAGTACGATCGACACTTATGATAGATTTGGTTCTTGCAGGACTACACTAAAAGACAAAATCAAATTAAGATTTGCGCCATAAATTCGACCGACCCGCTGTGCTGGGGGGACTCTGCACTTCGCGGAGTCAATCTAAAATCTAAAATCTAAAACCTAAAATTGCGTGACTTCTGACAAATGATTGAAGTAGAACACTTAAGCAAAACTTACGGTTCGACCGCAGCGATCGCGGACGTGTCTTTTTCGGTCGAATCAGGAGAAATTCTCGGGTTTTTGGGGCCAAACGGCGCTGGCAAAACCACAACCATGCGGATTTTGTCGGGATATTTGCCGGCATCCAGCGGTACGGCCCGCATCGCCGGCCTCGACGTTCACGAAAACTCGATGGCAGTCAGACAGCGCATCGGCTATCTGCCGGAAAACCCGCCGCTTTACCCAGAAATGACTGTGGAAGGGTTTTTGTTTTTTGTGGCCAGGATTAAGCAAGTACCTGCGGGCGATCGCGCGCGACGAGTTACCTCCGCGATCGAACGCTGCGGCCTGGTTGATAAACGCAAAGTTTTAATCCGCAAGCTTTCTAAAGGATTTCGGCAGCGCGTCGGTATCGCCCAGGCGATCGTCCACGACCCCCCGGTCATTATCTTAGACGAACCAACCGTCGGCCTCGACCCCCGACAAATCATCGAAGTCCGCAATTTAATCAAAAGCCTTGGCGGCCAGCACACAATCATCCTTTCGACGCACATTCTCCCGGAAGTCAGCATGACTTGCAACCGCGTCACCATCATCAATCGCGGTAAAATCGTCGCTGCGGGTACTCCCGAAAATTTGATGGGAGAGTTGGCCGCCGGAGAGGGTTACGAGCTCGAAGTTGAAGGCGAGGCTGATTTGGTAAACAGTCTGCTGTTGCCTTCTTTGGAAAATGTGCCGGGAGTTCGATCGGTCGAATTGATTCCAAGCCAGCAATTTTTAGCGAGTCGCTACCGCCTGCGGGCCTTGTGCGAATCGGACATAGAACCGGGACGAGAAATTGCCGCAGCTATTATCACCTCTGGATTCGGACTTTGCGAAATGCGTCGCAATCGGGCTAGTTTGGAAGATGTGTTTTTAAGGCTGACAGCGGCTGAAAAGAAACCGGAAGAAAATCTGGTTCACAGCGAACCGGAGGTCGATCGAAATCTGCAAGAAGCGGCAGAAACTCAAGACTCGATCGCGGATTCTCATCAATCGGAATCGCAACCGATTGTCGAAAATCTGATAGTTTCAGATAGGCAAGAGTCGATTGAGCATCCTCAACCAGAATCTGAACCAGTTGTAGAAACTCTAGAGTCGATCGAGCATCCTCAACCAGAAACGATTGTCGAAAATCTAGAAGTTGTAGAAACAGTAGAGTCGATCGAGCATCCTCAACCAGAACCGATTGTCGAAAATCTGCCCGTTGTTTCAGAAACGGTAGAGTCGATCGAGCATCATGTACCAGAATCCGAACCAATTGCAGAAACAGAGGAAATAAGCGATTTAGAACCAGAAATGCAACCAGTGGCAGATTTTCTGGAAACTGTAGAAAGACAAGAATTGATCGAGAATCCTCAACCAGAACCGATAGTCGAAAATCTGCTGAGTGTTGAAAGGCAAGAGTCGATCGAGAATCCTCAACCAGAACCGATAGTCGAAAATCTGCTGATTGTTGAAAGGCAAGAGTCGATCGAGCCTCATCAACCAGAACCGGTTGTCGAAACCGTCGAGTCGATCGAGCCTCATCAACCAGAACCGGTTGTCGAAAATCTAGAAGTTTCAGAAACCGTAAAGTCGAGCCAACCTTCTCAACCAGAATCGGTTGTCGAAAATCTGCTCATTGTTGAAACGGTAGAGTTGAGCCAACCTTCTCAACCAGAATCGGTTGTCGAAAATCTGCTCATTGTTGAAACGGTAGAGTTGAGCCAACCTTCTCAACCAGAACCGGTTGTCGAAAATCTACTCATTGTCGAAACACCAGAGTCTAGCCAACCTTCTCAACCAGAATCCCAACCAGTTGTAAAAAATAGGCAACTTAAAAAAAAGCCACAACCGAGTAGCGATTCTCAACCAGAACAGCCACCTGTTACCAAAAAGCGACAAATAGAAAGAAAGCAACAGAATAGCGACGACAGCGAAACACCACCCGCCGGGGACTCAAAATGAACCAATCACCAAGAGCCAATTACCCATTCCCAATTCCTAAAGGTTAGTAATGATTAGTAATATTGTCGCCATTTACCGCAAAGAACTACAAAGCTATTTTGCCTCGCCATTAGCCTATGCCATCGCCGCAGTCTTTTGGCTAATCACCGGCTACTTTTTAATAGCCATCCTCCTCGCCCCCGACGGGTTAATCCCCCAAATCGGCCAGCGAGACCAAATGGGAATTACCGAACCTCCCATCGATGTAGCCTACGAATTCCTGCAACTTTTCCTGCGAATAATGGGTTCCCTTTCACTGTTCGTACTACCCGCACTCTCAATGGGACTTTACGCAGAAGAACGCAAACGTGGAACCTTAGAACTATTAGCCACATCGCCCTTAACAAACTGGGCAGTTGCTACTGGCAAACTCCTCGGAGTTTTAACATTTTATACCACCATGTTGGTGCCCCTACTGTTCTGCGAGGCGATCGCCCTCAGTTCCTCAACCCCACCCGTACCCCCCGGAGTTCTCCTGCTAGGACACGGCGGCTTAATCTTACTAGCAGCAGGAGTATTGTCCCTCGGAATGTTTATTTCCTCCCTCACAGACAGCACAATTTTATCAGCCATCCTCACCTTCGCTCTAGTATTATTTCTGTGGGTGATCGATGCAGCCGCCGTCGCTATCGGTGGCCCCTTCGGAACAGCATTAGGACATTTGTCGCTATTAACACATTATACCAATCTTGTCAAGGGAGTTTTTGATACCAGCAGTTTAATTATGTTTGCCAGTTACATCATTTTAGGAGTATTTCTGACCGCCCAATCCATCGATGCTTTGCGATATCAGCGTTCTTAAAAACATCAGGGAAGAGTTCGGATAATCAAGAGGGGAGAGTGGGAAAGTAGGAAAGTAGGAGAGTCGGAGATTAAAGCAGAGGCCAACAATTCCCAATTCCCAATTCCCAATTTCCCATTCCCAATTCCCAATTAATGTTAGTTATTCCACTAATTTGTTGAAATAATGAAATTTATCAATCCAAAAATCGACTTTGCGTTCAAAAAAATATTCGGTTCCAGCGACAGCAAAGACATCCTGATTAATTTTTTGAACGCCATTCTTTATGAAGCACAACCAGTCATCGAAGACCTAGAAATAATCGACTCCCAACCAGAACCTCAAACTCTCGCAACCCAAGACACACACCTAGATGTCAAAGCCACAATGAACGGCGACAGAATCGCCTTAGTTGAAATTCAACTGATAAACGTGCCTTTCTTCGGGAACAGAGTGTTGTACAATGCGGCCAAAAGCTACAGCCAGCAATTAACAGGAAAAGAACGCTACGAAAGACTAAAAACTGTAATTTCATTAAAAATTTCTGACTTTGAAATGTTTGAAAATCAACCCGAATTTATGTCGCGGTTTGTTTTTCAAGAAAAAGAGCAACAGTTTGATTGTCCAGATACTGAAATAGAATTAGTATTTATCGAACTGCCAAAATTTAGCAAGGAATTAGCAGAATTAGAAACAACCGCCGACAAATGGATTTACTTTCTCAATAACACGAGCAATCTGGAGACTGTACCAGAAACACTGAGTGCAGTTCCCGAACTTAAGAAAGCTTTGATAATTGCCAACGAGGACAACTTCACTCAGCAAGAATTAAATAAATTGCAGAAGCAAGAAGTGTGGATTCAAGACCAGCAGATTGCCATAGATTTAGCAAGAGAACAGGAGACAAAAAGCGCTCAACTCTCGTTAATATTGCGTCAGCTAGTGCGGCGCTTAGGCACAATACAACCGGAAACAGAAAACTGCATCCGTCAATTAGGCATAGAGGAATTAGAAGCACTAGGAGATGCCGCAATCGATTTCAACCATCCGTCAGATTTAACAGCATGGTTGCAGGCTAATGCGATATAGAATAACATCCTCGAACCGGAATTTTCTCACTCAATATTTAGATCATGAAAATTAGCAAAAAAAATTGGAAATACGTTTTTTTGCTGGGCCCCCTCCTCATCGCAGCGGGGGTAACAGCAGCACTTGTATCTGGAGTATGGGAACCCCTGACAGTCGGTTTAGTTATTGCCGGAGCAGTGACGATCGCACTTTGGCTGCTATATTTGAGTTACGAACAAAGCTTTTGGGGGCAGCGTTCCACGCAAGCCAGCACCAACGCCCTAGTTGCTACCCTCGCCGTATTTGTGATTCTCGGAGTAATTAACTTTATAGCCGTTCGCTATCCCGTCCGCATCGACTTAACCGAAAGCCAACAATTTACCCTCGCCCCCCAGACTCAACAAATACTGCGAAACCTGCAACAAACAGTCAAAGTTTGGGTATTTGACCCCACCCAAAATCCCCAAATTAAAGAACTGCTGCAAAGCTACAAACGCGAGGGAGGGGAAAAGTTCCAATTTGAGTTTGTTGACCCGCTAGCCCAACCGGGAAAAGCGCGAGAATTTAGCATTACCAGCATCGGAGAAGTTTACCTGCAATCAGGGGACAAAAAACAAGTTCTGCAAAAAGGTGGCACTGCTTTTGGTAGCGACCCCAATCAAGGTCTTTCAGAGATAAAACTGACCAATGGCTTAGAAGAAATCCTGAGCACTCGCGTTGCGACAGTTTACTTTTTGCAAGGCAAAGGAGCCCGCCCGCTAAAGGAAGGTCAAGGCGGAATTCAGCAAGCTGAAAAAGCTCTGAAAGATAAATACTACAACGCCCAAACGTTGAATTTGACCGAACGCAAAGAAGTGCCACAAGATGCAGATGCTTTAATCGTTCCGGGGCAGGACAAACCGTTTTCCGATACAGAAATTAAAGCACTAAAAGCTTATCTCGATCGCGGCGGCAGTTTATTGTTAATGGTAGACCCGGCAATTGATACGGGATTGGACAAACTGCTGCAAGAATGGGGGGTCAAACTAGATACCCGTTTGGCCATCGATGCTTCGGGTTCTGGTCAAAGATTTGGCCTCGGCCCTACGGTTCCCACAGTCAGGCGCTACGGCGAACATCCGATTACTCAAAGTTTTGGCACCGGCATTTCATTTTATCCGTTTGCGCGTGCTTTGGAAACCTCGCCCGTAGCAGGGATAGAGGAAAAACCTCTGATTTGGACGAGTCAAGAAAGTTGGGCGGAAAGCGATTTGACGACGAGGAAATTGGAGTTCGATCAAAAGACCGATCGACAAGGCCCGCTATTATTAGGGGTAGCTTTAGTTCGATCGTCCACTGACAGCACTCAGTTAAAGCCTTCACCTTCACCAACACCGGTAACGCCTTCACCCCAAGCATCACCGACAACATCGCCATCGCCGACAACATCGCCATCACCGACAACATCACCAACAGCTTCCCCAATCAGCTATTCGGTGATTGTCTCGCAAGAAGCTACGCCTCCAGCATTACCGACGACTTCGCCAACACCGGCAGCATCTCCCACAGCATCTCCCACAGAATATCCGGAAAGTTCGCCAACACCCACAGCATCTCCCACAGCATCTCCCACACCGACACCAGAAACATCTCCCACAGCATCTCCCACAACATCTCCCAGTCCAACGGCAACTCCTTCTACGCCTTCAGCTTCTGGAAAAACATCGCGAATGATAGTAATTGGCACATCTCAATTTGTCACTAACGGTTGGTTTGACCAACAACTCAATAGCGACGTGTTTCTCAATTCAGTCAGTTGGTTGAGTAAACCAGACCAGCAAAGCTTTTCTATCAGTCCGAAAAAAGCTACCAACCGCCGCATTAACATGACGGCTATTCAAGTAGGATTGCTGGTTTTAGCTTGGCTAGTTTGGCCTTTACTCGGACTGGGAATTGGCGGCGCTATCTGGTGGAAGAGAAGATAAGTTAGTTGACTGTTGACTGTTGACAGTTGTCAGTTGTTATTAATAACAGACTCCCCAATGCCCAATGCCTAATGCCCAATGCCCAATTCTCAGTTATTATGAAATTGCAGAAAAATACATTAGTATTGATAGCCGTCGCGTTGAGCATGACTGGGTTGGTTGCTTTGTTCGAGATGCAAGTGTCTCCGAAACAGGAAGCCGCGAAGGAAGAAAAACAGAAAATTTTTGCTTTCAAGTCCGATCGCGTACAATTCTTTACAGTCAAAACTCCGGAAAATATATTGACTTTTGAGCGAGTTTATGCTACAAAAGGAGGCAAGTCTAGCTGGGAAATGAAATTGCCAGTGCAAGCACACGCAAGTCAGGCATCGGTGGATTTTTTGCTAGACAGGCTCGCAACAGGAAAGAGCGATCGCACGATTAATATTAGTGCTGCTCAACTGCCAGAATTCGGTCTCGACCAACCCCAAGCTACAGTCACAGTAAAACTGGACAACCAGGAAACTCACCGCCTAGTTTTAGGCAAAACAGACTTTAGCGGCCGCTTCTTGTACGCTCAAGCCAATCCGCCGGAAGCGCCCCCTCAAAATTCCGCCCAAAATTTGCCCGTGCTGCTAGTGCCTTTTGACTTTAAAAATGCCGTCCAGCGACCTTTGTCAGAGTGGAAAAAAGCAGAAGTACCCAAAACAGACAAACCGCAAAAACCATCTCCCACCCCAAGTGCTGAGAATAAATAGATGGTCGATCGATCTGAGATGTTGCATTATTCTCAATAAGCCTTTTATGGACAGGCAAGATGCCTGTGAAGCGAAGAGTGAATTTTCTTCTTGTGGAACAGGCATCTTGCCTGTTGCTAACAATGGTGCGCTCTGGGATAGAATTTAAAGAACAAATCCCAAAACCTGTTACATCCAACATTCCTCACCTAAAATACAGAAAAGTCTTAACTTAAACTGTATTTAAGTAGCGTGCATTACCCCCAGGAAAGGGCGAATATGTTTCAGACAGCACTCAACAAAGGTACGACAGCAACGGATACAGCGCTTGACGTTGAACTCCGCAAGGTCTTTAAGGTATTTAACGGCGAAACCGCAGTCCGCGGAGTAGACTTCAACATCCGCCAAGGAGAATTTTTTAGCATTCTCGGGCCTAGCGGCTGCGGCAAGACTACGACGCTGCGGTTAATCGCTGGGTTCGAGACTCCCTCGGCGGGCGAATTAATGATTCGCGGCCAGTCGATGACCAACACTCCAGCTTACCGCCGTCCGGTAAATACTGTGTTTCAAAGCTACGCTTTGTTCGGACACATGAATGTCTGGGACAATATCGCTTTTGGATTGCGGATAAAAAAGCTGGGGAAAGCGGAAATTGAAGAACGGGTACGGGAAGTTTTGGCATTGGTGAAAATGGAATCTTTCGCCAACAGGTTTCCCGGTCAAATGTCGGGCGGCCAGCAGCAGCGGGTGGCTTTGGCGAGAGCTCTGGTAAATCGACCGGCGGTTCTGCTGCTGGACGAACCTCTGGGTGCTCTGGATTTGAAGTTGCGGAAGCAGATGCAGTTGGAACTGTCGAATTTGCATCAAGAATTGGGTTTGACTTTTGTGATGGTGACTCACGACCAAGAAGAGGCGATGAGTCTGTCTGACCGGATTGCGGTGATGCACGAGGGGAGGATCGAGCAAATTGGCTCTCCTGAAGAAATTTATGAGTGCCCGCAGACGGCTTTTGTGGCGGATTTTATTGGCGATACGAATTTGTTTGCGGGTACGGTAGAATCGATCGACCGATCGACTATCACAGTTCGCACATCAGCCAATCTGAAAATAGTCGTTCAGCAGTCGGATATGTGGACTGGTGTCACAGGCGACTCTGTGGTGGTCAGCGTCCGGCCGGAAAAAGTATATTTGAATCTCTACCAGCCGGAAGTGTCGGTCAACTGTTTTGAAGGGCGCCTCCAAAATACTATGTACATGGGCACGCACGTTCATTACGTGGTTGAGTTGGCGTCTGGCGATAAAATTACGGTGCGCCAGCCAAATACCGGCGGTTCTTTCCCAGACCCGCACACGCCGATTTACGCTTACTGGGGAACTACTGATTGTCTCGCTTTGACCGATCGAGCATAATTACGAAGGAAGTTCGGCAACGAACACGCGATCGAGATTTAACGGATGTCACGGAGGTCGGGAAGTTCGGCAACGAGCAGTGTACGGGATTTAACGGATTTAACGGATGGATGTTACAGGAAAGTTCGGTAACGAGCAGTGTAAGGGATTTAACCGATTTAATCGAATTTCCCAATCCCTAGTTCCCCAATCTAAAATCTAAAATCTAAAATCTAAAATCGAATTTCCCAATCCCCAATTCCCCAATCTAAAATCTAAAATCTAAAATCTAAAATCGAACTGTGCCTCCGACTAACTTACCAATTTCCAGGATTTTTCCGGCTAATTCTACACGCCGTCAGTTCCTAAAAAATTCGGCGGCGACAATTTCCGGGTTAGCTGTTTCGAGTTGCGGCTGGCGACTTGCAGACGTACAATCGGCTCCTCCCGTCAAAGGTTCGGCAGACCAACTTTTCATCTATACTTGGGCAGGCTATACCGATGACGCTTTGCTCGATCGCTTTGCCGAAAAAACTGGCATTCGCGTAGTGGCCGACGTGTTTAGCTCCAACGAAGAGATGCTGGCGAGAGTTCAAGCCGGTGGCGCCCGCGCCTACAGCATCATTTACCCATCTGACTACATGGTGGTTCAAATGACGGAACTCGGGCTGTTGAGCCCATTAGACCATTCGAGTTTGGGCGGACTCGATCGGCTCAAAAAACAGTTCCAAAACCCTGTCTATGACCCAGGAAACCGCTACAGCGTGCCTTTGAGTTGGGGAACCACAGGCTTGATTTACAACACCGAACAACTCAAAGAAGCTCCTGAAGATTGGAACTATTTGTGGGAACACAAAAAGGAGTTAGCAAAGCGAATGACGCTAGCCAGTGATGTCCGAGAAGTCATGGGCGCTGCGTTGCGGATGCTGGGTTATTCTCTGAATTCTACGAACCAAGAGCAAGTGAAAAAAGCTTACGAAAAGTTGGTGGAACTCAAACCGGCGATCGCATCTTTTACTACTGATGCTTGGCGGCCTCAAATGCTGACGGGGGATTTGAAAGTAGCTATGTGTTATTCTTCTGATGCTAATGAAGTAATTTCAGATAACGATAAATTGAAGTATGTCGTCCCCAAAAGCGGTTCTTCTCTGTGGACTGACACTTTAGTAATTCCTAAAGGTGCTCCGAATCCCGAAGCAGCTTATAAATGGATTAACTTTCTGCTGCAAGGCGATGTCGCTGCTTCTTTAGTAGAGCGGCTCAGTTTTTCAACTCCTTCGGAAGATGCTTTTAGTTTGTTGACGCCGGAAGTCCGCGAAAACGAGATTCTTTTCCCTTCGGAAGATATTTTGAAAAAGTGCGAAGGTGTGGCTCCGGTAGGGAAATTTATGGAAGTGTACGATCGCTATTGGACTCAATTAACCAGCGGCTAATCATCAAACATAGGGCGGGTTTTACACACAATCTCTGATTCTCACCCAATATTTACATAAACCCGCCCCCGTACAGCCCATAGCCCACTCTATCCGTATTATATCCGCGTTAATCCGCGTTCATCGGCGGTTAAAAACTCAATAAAATTGATTTATGGCTGTTTCAACTAGAACTCCCCCTCCTATTCCTCCCAATTCTCCCTTGAAGGCTGAAACTGTTTCCCCGTGGTCGGTCTGGGCTGGACCACTGGCATTGCTCGGCCCTTCTGGCTTGTTGCTGCTTTTATTATTAGTCATACCAACTCTGGTAATTTTTCAGCTTAGTTTGGTGCCGAATATTAAGCCGGGAGATTTAGTGAATCCTTCGGGAATCGCCAACTACCTGCGAGTGTTTGAGCCGCTGAATTTACAGGTGATGGGTCGATCGCTTTTTTTCGCAACGGGGACTACTATTCTGTGTTTGCTGCTGGGATTTCCCGTCGCTTACTGGATCGCCCTCAATGTCTCGAAAAAGTGGCGGAATTTAACTTTGTTAGGCTTTGTGTTGCCGCTGTGGACTTCTTCGCTGTTGCGATCGTATGCTTGGATTACAATTCTGCGTCCTACAGGGGTTCTCAACTCGCTGCTGGCACTTGTAGGCATTCCTCCTCTGGAATTGCTCAATCAAAGTTCCGCAGTTTTAATCGGCATGGCTTACAGTTATTTGCCTTATATCGTGACAATTCTCTACGCTTCTTTGGAAAAGTTAGACCGCAGGTTGCTAGAAGCATCTCAGGATTTGGGCGCCAATCCAGTGGAAACTTTCTGGAAAGTGACAGTACCTCAGACGATGCCGGGAATTGCTGCGGGTTCTTTGCTAGTATTTATTAGCAGTTTGGGCGATTTTGTCGATCCGGAGTTGCTGGGTGGAGCTTCGAGTATGACGGCGGCTCGTTTAATTTACAATCAGTTTTTGGGGGCGACTCAAAATTGGGGGCTGGGTTCGGCTCTGAGTATGGTATTAATCTTTGCAGTGAGTATCGGAATTGCCCTTTTGCTCAAATATGGCGATCGTAATGCAATTTAGGAGGAAGAAGGAAGAAGGAAGAAGGAAGAAGGAAGAAGGAAGAAAACAATCCTAACCTATTACCAATTACCCATTACCAACTACCGATTACCCAGACATGGAAAATACCACCGAAAATCCACAGGAGGAAATACAAGCTGATATGTACTTAAAACCTAAATTTAAGATTTCTTGGCAGGTGATATTTGCCGTTTTGATGTTTTTTTATATGTACCTGCCCATCTTCGTACTCACCTTTTACAGCTTTAACAAATCGCGTTTTAGCGCCGGCTGGGAAGGATTTACTTTAGATTGGTACGTTAAATTATTTAGCGATACGCGGATCTTAATTGCCCTGAGAAACAGCTTAACAGTGGCTGTTTGTGCAGTTGCAATCTCGGCTGTACTCGGCACTTTAATGGCCGTTGGTTTAGCCCGCTACCGCTTTCCTGGCAAGAATTTATATCAGGGAGTTTCCTACTTGCCGATTATTATTCCAGATATTGCGACCGCGGTTGCTACTCTGGTATTTTTAGCGGCGCTGGCTATTCCTCTGAGTTTGTGGACAATTGTCGCCGCTCACGTTGTGTTTTGTCTGGCTTACATCGCTCTAGCTGTTTCTACTAGATTGGCTGATTTAAACCCGTATTTAGAAGAGGCTGCCTTGGATTTGGGTGCAACGCCTGTTGAGGCTTTTATTCAGGTTTTGCTCCCTCAATTAATACCCGGAATAGTTTCGGGTTGTCTGCTGTCTTTTGTCCTCAGCATGGACGATTTTTTGATTGCGAGTTTTACTGCAGGTAGCGGGACTACAACTCTGCCGATGGAAATTTTTAGCCGGATTAGGACTGGGGTGAAACCGGATATTAATGCTCTGAGCGTGCTGTTGATAGTAGGTTCGGGAGGATTGGCATTTTTAGCGGAATATTTGCGCGGCCGGGGCGAGCAAAAACGGGCTCATTAGTCATTAGTCATTGGTGATTAGTCACCAAAAAACCCGGTTTCGTTAAGAAACCGGGTTTATGAAGCGGTGTGGTGCCAAGTACGAACCCTACAAAAGTTCTGCGTGTAGGACCCAATTGCTGCTACTTGGCTGGTAATTTCACTTTAGTAGCCAAACCTAGTGCTTCCAAAACTTGAATTGTCATCCAAGTGAAGTCAATTTCCCACTTTTCCATCCCGTGACGCGCCGAGTATTGATAAGCATGGTGGTTGTTGTGCCAGCCTTCACCGTAAGTCAGGACAGCCACCCACCAACAGTTAGTAGAACTATCGTTTGTTTCGTAGGTGCGGTAGCCAAATTTGTGAGTGGCGCTGTTAACAAACCAGGTGCAGTGATACACCAAAACTAAGCGTACAAAAATTACCCAGACTACAAACGGCCAGCCTGCGGCTAAGTAAAGCAAGACGCCAAAGACGATTTGCATCGGGAGAAAGTAGTTTTGCAAAAACTGGTAAAACGGGTCGCTCGAAATGTCTTTTGTACAGCGGGCAATTTCAGCGTGAGCTGGACCTTTATATAGCATCCAGCCGATGTGACTCCACCAAAAACCCTTTTGGGCATTGTGAGGGTCGAGCGCATTTTGGTCAGAGTTGGTGTGGTGCAATCGGTGCAGCCCAACCCAATCAATTATTCCTCCTTGACAGGCAAGGGCTCCGCAAAATGCTAGAAAGTATTCTACGAATTTTGGTGTCTGAAAACTGCGGTGGGTGAGCATACGATGCCATCCCAGAGTTATTCCCAAACCGCCGGTTATCCAGTGCATGAATACTGTTAAACCAACTGCTGTCCAATTGAAGTTACTGGGTAGCAGTGCGAACAAAGCGCCGATATGAAGTCCTGCTAAACTAATAACGTGCTTCCAATTGTATTGGAGTTTTTCTTGCGTTGCAATTGTCATTCTCTTTTTGATTTCTGATGAGATGCCGAGCTAGATTCACGCATAATAGTTGGGATTGAGCAGTGAACTTTTTTGCTGCACTCTTGCCCAAACTAATAAAGAATCAATGATAGATTTGGGATTAGGATTGAAAAAGATTTACGGTTGTATTTTGAAAATAAAAAATTTGGCTGCCAAACAAAATTTTTTCCTCCCAATTATATTATAACTGATTCTGGTTTTGGTTGGGTCGATCGCACCAGAGGATTCGAGCTTACTTCAACCCAACCTATACCGATCGCAAAAACAGTATTAGTCATTGGTCACGAGCCATTAGTCAAGAACAGATGACCGATCACCAATAACTAATTGCCGATCGCTATTTTTCTGCTAATTTCACTTTGGTTGCCAAACCCAGCGATTGCAGCAGTTGAATTGTCATCCAGGTGAAGTCGATTTCCCACCATTGCAGGCCGTGGCGAGCCGAGTATTGAAAGGCGTGGTGGTTGTTGTGCCAGCCTTCGCCGTAGGTGAGCAGGGCAACCCACCAGCAGTTCGTCGAGCGATCGCCCGACTCGTAGGTGCGGTAGCCGAATTTGTGGGTAGCGCTGTTAACCAGCCAAGTGCAGTGGAACACCACCACGATCCGCATAAACACGCCCCAAACCACGAAAGACCAGCCGCCTAATAAATAAAGCAACACACCGAACACAACTTGGATGGGGATAAAATATGCTTGGAGAAACTTGTATACTGGGTCGTCGCCGATGTCTTTAGTAAAGCGGGGGATTTCAACTCGGATCGGGAGATCCGAGAGCATCCAGCCCATGTGGCTCCACCAGAAGCCTTGATTGGAATCGTGGGGATCTGTTCCGGTGTCGGAATGTATGTGGTGTAACCGGTGCATTCCTACCCAGTCGATCGGGCCACCTTCACAGGAAAGAGTACCGCAAATAACTAGAAAATACTCTAGCCATTTAGGTGTTTGAAAACTGCGGTGGGTGACGAGGCGGTGAAATCCGAGAGTAATTCCTAAACCACCTGTTACCCAATGCAGGAATACTGCTAGCCCGACCGCAGACCAGCTAAAATTACCCGGCAGCAAAGCAAATAAAGCACCGATGTGCAGAAAGGCCATAAAGCCGATGACAGGCCAATCAGGAGAAGTTTTTTTGGAAGTTGCAATCGTCATGAATATATTATGTTTACAAACTAGGGGCCGCATCTACGCCATAATGAACAGCGCGCACGCAAAGGGTGAGCGAGGTATAGATGAATAGCGTTTCACGGCTACAGGAAGCAGAACAGGCACTCTTTCAGATTTTTTCTGGTATTGACGCGACAGTCAAGCAAAATCTTCAACGAGTCTTAAAAGCTTTTCGCAGCCACCGGGTTGGAGTCCACCATTTTGCAGGGGTTACGGGTTACGGCCACGACGATTTGGGTCGGGAGACTTTGGACGGGGTGTTTGCCGAAGTAGTAGGGGCAGAGGCGGCGGCTGTCCGGGTACAGTTTGTTTCAGGTACTCACGCGATCGCCTGTGCTCTTTTTGGCATCCTGCGTCCTGGTGACGAAATGTTGGCAGTGGCTGGTTCTCCCTACGATACTTTAGAAGAAGTGATCGGCTTGCGGGGGCAAGGTCAAGGTTCACTTGTTGAGTTTGGCATTAGTTACCGTGAGTTGCCTCTAACTCGCGAAGGAAGTGTGGATTGGCAGGCATTGAGCTCTACTATTTCAGAAAAAACTCGCCTGGTTTTTATCCAGCGCTCTTGCGGCTATTCTTGGCGGTCGAGTTTGTCTATTTCTGAGATTGAAAAAATCGTCGCCATAGTCAAACATCAGAATCCTAACACAATTTGCTTTGTTGATAATTGTTACGGGGAGTTTGTTGATGATTGCGAACCTACTGCTGTAGGTGCGGATCTGATGGCTGGTTCTTTAATCAAAAATCCGGGGGGTACGATCGTCCCTGCTGGAGGTTACGTCGCCGGCAGGGCGGATCTGGTGGAAGCCGCAACTTGTCGCTTGACAGCGCCGGGAATCGGCAGCAGCGGCGGCGCAACTTTTGATTTGAATCGACTGCTGTTTCAGGGTTTATTTATGGCTCCCGGTTTTGTGGGGGAGGCGATGAAGGGAAATCATTTAACGGCTTATGTTTTTTATAAGTTGGGTTATCGAGTGAATCCTATGCCTTTGGCTAGAAGACGAGATGTGATTCAGGCAATCGAATTCGGTTCTGCTGATAAATTAGTAGCTTTTTGTAAGGCTGTTCAGCAAAATTCTCCCGTGGGTTCTTATTTAGACCCTATCCCAGCTCCGATGCACGGATATGAAAGTCAGTTGGTGATGGCTGGGGGTACTTTTATTGATGGGAGTACGTCGGAGTTTTCGGCTGACGGGCCTCTGCGGGAGCCTTACGTGGCTTTTTGTCAGGGGGGGACTCATTGGACTCATGTATCGATCGCCCTTGAGGCTGCGATCGAGGGTGTGGGCCCAGCTAAGTAGGGCGCGGGCGCACTCCCGTTGATGATGGTGCGCCCTATTGAGGTCGATCGGCGAGATTTGTCACTAATCGACCGTCTTCCATGTAGATAATTCGATCTGCAATATCGAGAATGCGGTTGTCGTGCGTTACTAGCAAAATCGTGCAGCCTTGTTCTTTTGCTAATTTCTGCATAATTTCTACTACATCTCGCCCGGATTTTTTGTCTAAAGCGGCGGTAGGTTCGTCCGCTAAAACTATTTTAGGGCGGCTGACTAACGCACGGGCGATCGCAACTCTTTGTTTCTGTCCTCCCGACAAATTTTCGGGGTAATAATTAGCCCGCTCTCCCAAACCAACTGCTTCTAAGATTGCTATTGACAAAGCATCCATATTCTGATTTAGCATTTCTTTGTGCAGTTCCAAAGACATTCGCACGTTTTGCTTCGCTGTCAAAAATGTCATCAAGTTATGTGCTTGAAAAATATAGCCAATTTGCTTTCTCAACTTAGTTAACTGAGTTTTGCTAGCTCCGCGTATTTCTTGTCCAAGAATTTTTAGACTGCCTTCTTGAGCCGAACGCAGACCGCCTAACATTGTCAATAAAGTTGTTTTGCCGGAACCAGAGGGCCCCGTCATAATGACTATTTCTCCGGGGTTGATGTCGAGATTTATGTCAAATAAGGCTTGTTTTTTGAGAGAGCCTTGACCGAAGTAATGGTTGAGGTTTTGGACTGAAATTACTGGTTCGGTTGCGGTAGTTGGGTTAGCGGGAAAATTTAGGGTTTGCATGGTAATTTTTGGGATTTTTTCTCACCGCAGATGCAGGCAGATTGACGCTGATGAACGCAGATTAGAAGATGTCTGCGGGGTCGGCTGATTGGAGTTTGCGGAGGGCGAGGGCGCCGGAACCAGTACACATCACGATCGTCAAACTTAACACTACAACAGCTCGATTTGTTGTCATCGCAATTGGCAATAAAGTGGCAGATTGTGCTAGCGAATACAGTCCGTTGGCTAAAACCATTCCCGGCATAAAACCTAATACAGCTAATAGCAAAGCTTCCTGAATTAAGACTCCGACTAAATAGCGATCGCTATATCCCATTGCTTTTAAGGTCGCATATTCCGCTAAGTGATCGGAAACGTCCGAGTAAAGAATTTGGTAAACAATAATCAGACCAACAACGAATCCGATAATTGTACCGAATCCGAAAATAAAGCCGATCGGAGTAGCATTTGCCCAATAAGCTTTTTCAATTTCTGCAAATTCTGCTAGGGTTAAAACTTTGACATCATCGGGCAATATAGCTTTGAGCATTGACTGGATTTTTTTGATATCGGCATCGGGTTGTAGGTTGATTAAGCCGACATCAACTTGATCAGGTGTGCGATCGGGAAATAAGTTCATGAATGTAGAATCGCTGGCAATGACATTGCCGTCAGCCACGAAGGAAGTACCGAGAGTAAAGACTCCTCCTACTTGAATATTGCGTTTATTGAGTTCAGTTTCGAGGGTGGATTGTTTGTGAAAAATATTGGCAATCTCGCCGTATTCAGGTCGAGAAGATTGGTCAAACAACACATAATTAAACATTTGAATTTGAGGCAATTTTTGATTAACATCAGGCAAATTAAATGTTATGTTTCCGGGGTCGATTCCAAAAATTAAAATCGATCGAGTAGTGCGGGTTGTGGGATTTCGCCACTCTCCCATACCAATATATAAGGAAGTAACGGATTTTACTCCTTCTACTCCTTGTGCTTGGTAAAGGCGCTCTCGGTTGAAGTCTTTTACCGCAGCAAAAGTTTCAAATTGAGGATTGATTAAAACTAAATCTGTCTGTAAACTTTGGTGCGGCTTAACGGCAGAATCGAATAGTGCATCTTGAAATCCCAGTTGCACAAAAATCAGAATATCTGCAAAGGCAATTCCTGCTATAGCAACAGCGAGGCGGGTTTTTTCTCTAGTTACTTGCAACCATGCAAGGGGTGTTTTGCGAAACATAAATTTTGGTAATTTGGAATTGGAAATTGGGAATTGAGAATTTATTGTTGGTTATTTAAAGCTGTTTATTCAAGTTTGCGTTGCCGCATTAAGAGAAATAAAGGTAAACCGAGGGAAAAACCAACCAGTAAGTTAGTGGCAATATAAATCCACAAGCTTTTCATTTTTAGACGCGAACCTTCGCTAAATACAAAAAACCAAAAAACCACGGAAGAGACGATTACATCCATGCCAAAAAAGCCGGAAATTTGATTTGCAAACAATTGTCCGAAGAAAGCGTTAATATTCAACCCTTTTTCTAAGAGAAACGGGACAAACTGGGAATACGGTAAAACAGTGCCCAGAATACAGAGAACTAAGTATGCAATTTGAAGCATTGGGAAACATCCAGTTTGTTAATCTTAAATCGTTATATTTGCGAGCTTACTCAGCATTACTGAGTGCTTTAATATCAGATTGCATAATTAAGTTAATGTTGCGAGCAATCTTGTCAATTTCCCAATCCCACCACCGAATTTCTAATAGTTGTGCAACTTCAGCATCGCTGAAACGCTGTCTGATTGAATGTGCGGGGTTTCCACCGACAACGGTGTAAGCGGGAACATCTTTTACTACAACTGCATTGGCGGCCACGATTGCACCGTCGCCGATTTTGACTCCCGGCATAATCACCGATTCATAGCCGATCCAAACGTCATTGCCGATCGCAGTATCGCCTTTACTTGGCAGTTCGATTAATAGATTCATTGCTGTTTCCCAACCATTCCCAAAGATGGGAAAAGGATAGGTAGAAATGCCGTCTAATTTGTGATTTGCACCGTTCATAATGAATTTGACGTTAGTGGCGATCGCACAAAATTTACCAATAATTAATTTCTCACTCCCGTAATGGTAAAGTACGTTTCTCTCGAAGTTTTCTGGCTCTATTGGATCGTCATAATATGAGTAATCGCCGACGATAATATTGGGGGATTTTATGAAGTTTTTGAGAAAGCAAACCCGGCGCTGGTCTGCCATCGGATAAGGTCGGTTCGGATCGGGACCAAATTCTGCCATAACTTTCAATCCTCCAAGGTTTTTAGTAAAGACTTTAGTTTTGTTTAATTGCTACTTGTACTTGCAAATTTGTCAATCCTGCAACTTGTTTGCTAGCTTCAGGATTCAGGTGAATTTTTACTTCTACTACTCGGCTATCCAAGTTTTCTCCTGGTTGGTTACTAAAAACATTTTGTTTACTTACTTTTAACCCAATCTCTTTGACAGTTCCCTGCAACTCTCCTGAAAATGCTTGGCTAGTTAGGGCTGCTTTTTGTCCGAGTTTAATTTTGCTAATCTCGGTTTGATAAACTTCCGCCACGACTACCATTTGATTGGTTTCTCCTAAGTCTGCAATGCCGTTATCACTAATTTTTTCACCAGCACGAGTATGAATTTTCAGGATTTTTCCAGCATTTGGCGTGCGAATGGAAGCTTGATTTAGTTCGGTTTGGGCGCGCTTAACTTGGGCGATCGCACTTTCGATCTCAGCTTCGGCTGCTTGCACGTCCACGGGGCGCACTTCGGCTATTTTGTCAAGAGTTGATTTCGCTTCTTCTAGTTGTTCGATGCCAGTTTCTTGAATGCGTTTGAGTATTGATTGAGCTTCGTTAAGCTGCTGGATTGATGTAGTGTTAATGCGAGTTAGGTTTGCTTCTGCTTCGTTAATTTGCTGTTTAGCTGTATTGTTAATGCGATCGAGGTTTGCTTGCGCTTCTTCAAGTTGCTGCTTTGCGGTATTATTAATTCTGCTGAGATTAGCTTGTGCTTCTTTAATTTGCTGGCGACTTGTTTCTAATGCCAGCCGCTTAGTATCTCTTACGGATTTAGAAATTGCACCTTCACCCGCGAGTTGCTGATGCCGGAAATCTTCAGTTTTAGCATTATTAAACTCGGCTTGCAATTTGTCGATCGCTGCTATTTGTGCAGTTTTTTCTCCTTGCCATTGTGCCGCTATTCGGCTAATTGTTGCCTGTTGTGCTTTCCTCTCCCCTTGCCACTGGGCGGTGATACGGCTGATAGCTGCCTGCTGTGCGGTTCTGTCGCCTTGCCATTGTGCTTGCAGACGATCGACTGTTGCTTGTTGTGCAGTTTTGTTGCCTTGCAGTTCCGCTTCTAGCTTGCCAATTGTGGCAGATTGTGCGGCAAGTTCTCCCGACTTTGCACCAGCTTTTACTTGTGCTAAACGGGATCGAGCAACTTTGACTTTCTCTTGAGTTTCATCTAAAACAGATTGCAGCCGATCGCGCGCATCCAAAATCGCGATTAGTTGTCCTGCTTTGACTCGATCGCCCTCTTTCACTAAAAGCTGGGAAATGCGATCGCCATCTAAAGTTTGCGATACTCCCAAGCGAACCACTTCTCCTTGCGGTTCCAATCTTCCCAATGCTGTTATTTTCCTCACTGGCGGTGTTTCTGCTGGCAAAGGTTCCGTATTTTGTGCCAACGGTGCAAACTGAGAAATCCCGTAAAAAGCTGTGCCGGTGGTAATGATGCTGCCAGCAATTGCCATTCCGATTACTAATCGATTTTTAGGTTTGATAAAAGATTGAAAGTTCATACTTGTCCTCTATTTGCAGCTAGGTTTTTTCTAAATAAGCGAGTAACATCTCTTTTAGTACAATCGATTGTTCTGCAATAGATATTCTTTCACCTTGATAAAACCTTCTTACCAGCAAACCGTCAGCATAACAAATGATAAATTTAGCGATCGCTGGATCGGAGATCCCTAAGTAGCAATTTACTGCCTCTTCGTAACGCTTTCCCGATTGCTGAAGCGCTTGATTATTATTAATTTCTTGGCGATTTTTTTGTTGGCAAAAATCAAATGTTATTAACAAACTTTTCAGAACGTAATCCTCATTTTTGCTGATGTAATCCATCAGTTTTTCAATTTTTTTTGCTAGGCTTGGCGGATTTCCCAATTCAGCAAGTGCTTCTTCTTTTGTATCTTCATAGCTCAAGTATTCGATTAACTGCTCGAACAAACTTTCTTTACTCGGGAAGTAGTGGTAAAGGGTTCCTGTAGAAACTCCGATTCCCGATCCAATTTCGCGCATAGTTACTGAGGAGTAACCTTTTTCGGCAAAGATCTCAAAGCATTTGTTGAGTAGTTCTTTGCGGTATTGATCGCGGTCAACTATTTTTGGCATGGGTGAATAGATTTTAGATTTTATATTATCTAAAGTCTAAAATTTATTGGTCTGATAATTCTATATCGAACGTGCGATATAGTATCCATCGCTACAAAATTGATTTTTTGGGTTAGCAGGCGGAATTGATATATATCGAACAATCGTTATATTTAATAAAACACAGAGTTGTAGAGTTTGTCAAGGGGTGAGGGAGAATTTTTTGGTCGATCGCCCTGCCAGAAATGAGACAAAATGGTAAAAGCCAACATCCGTCGGCTTTCGGAAGCGCTATAAAATGCCAAATTAAGATTAAAGAAGCGATCCAAGTGAGAGAATTTATGAGAGTACGAACCTACGAAATCGGCGATACCCAACAAATTGTAAAACTGTTTTACGACACGGTACACGAAGTAAACATCCGCGATTACACAAAAGCACAAGTAGATGCTTGGGCACCAGCAGATATCGATATCGAAAGTTGGACTAAAAGTTTAAGCAGTAAATTTACTTTTGTAGCAGAAGAGGGTGAGAAGATTGCAGGTTTTGGGGAATTAGAAGCAAGCGGCCATATCGATCGCTTTTACTGCCATCAAGATTTTCAAAGGCAAGGAGTTGGCAGGCTAATTTTAAAACAAATTGAGTCAAAAGCCCAAGACTTAGGAATTAAAAAGTTATTTACCGAAGCCAGTATTACAGCTCGACCTTTTTTTGAAACCCAGGGATTTATTGTGATTAGAAAACAAGAAGTAGAACGGAGAGGACAAAAATTCATCAACTTTTCAATGGAAAAAAATATATAAACAACGATTTGTGTAAAATTAGATCGAAGAGTTTTACTGAGGAGTTGCGATCGTGACGGAAGCTACAAATGTGCTGGGCGGAAAGTTAGAGACTTGCTGCACTTCGCCAATGACAGGATATTATCGGGACGGCAAATGCAATACAGGTGGTGGCGACTTTGGGGCTCACACTGTTTGTGCTCAACTGACGGAAGAGTTTTTGCAATTCACCAAGTCGAATGGAAATGATTTGAGCACTCCGGTTCCCGAATTTAACTTTCCCGGTTTGAAACCTGGGGATTGCTGGTGCTTGTGCGCGTCTAGGTGGAAGGAAGCAATGGATGCGGGAGTTGCGCCGCCTGTGGTTTTGGCTGCGACTCACGCCTTGACTGTGGAATACGTTTCTCTGGATGAATTGAAGCAGCACGCTGCTGATTTGTAGGAAGCTGTTGGTGTGCGATCGCTTTTAGTCAATAAGGGCGATCGGGTTTTTCTGATGAATAGCAAATTTATCCTTCGTAACTCAAATATTTAATTGCGATCGGGCGTCACTGTAAAGTTTTATGGTTGAGTTTGTGGTTCCCACTTACAGATAGACTCTGGTTTGAGAGGGCAGGTTTTGGGAGCGATCGGATTTCCGCTGAGGTAGAGTTCAGTCAGTTTAGGGAAAGATGCTAGCGGTTCGATGTCGCCGATTTGATTGTTTTCAAGTGAGAGCAAAGTCAGCTTAGTCAAGGATGCTAGCGGTTTGATATCAACGATTTGATTGTTGTTGAGCCAAAGAATCTCCAGTTTAGTCAAGAATTCTAGGGGTTTCAGATTAGCGATCTCATTCTTGTTAAGTGATAGCCCTTCCAGGTTAGTCAAGGATGCTAGCGGTTTGATATCACCGATTTGATTCGAGCTGAGGTTAATCCCTTCCAGGTTAGTCAAGGATGCTAGTGATTTGATTTCACTAATCTGATTGCTGCTGAGGTCGATAAAAGTCAGTTTCATCAAAGATGCTAGCGGTTTGATGTCACTAATTTGGTTGCCAGCGAGATCGATCCCTTCCAGGTTAGTCAAAGATGCTAGTGGCTTGATGTCGTCAATCTGATTGCTGCGGAGGAAAAGCCCTTTCAGGTTAGTCAAAGATGCTAGCGGTTTGATGTCATCGAGCTGATTTTCGATGAGGACGATTTCAGTCAGGTTAGTTAAGGATGCTAGCGGTTTGATGTCGCCGATCTGATTGTTCCCGATGTTGAGCACTTTCAGGTTAACCAAGGATGCTAGCGGTTTGATGTCAACGATCTGATTGCTGCTGAGGTTGAGCAAAGTCAGGTTAGTCAAAGATGCTAGCGGTTTGATGTCGGTGATAGAACAGTTGATGAGCCGGAGAACGTTCAGGTTAGTTAAGGATGCTAGCGGTCTGAGGTCGCTGATTCCTTGCTTCGTAAAGCTAATTCCTGTGATACTAGAAAGTTGGCGATCACCCTCATCGCACTCAGTAGTTCCTGCTATTTTTAACAGCATATCAACAGTATGTTTAGCTTCTGGACTCAAAGAATCTTTTTCGCGACACCATTGAGCAAATGTTTTGTTTCCCGATCGCACTTCTGCTGCTGCTTTCCCCGACACTCCATTTCCAGATAATGCTAGAATCGCACAACCAGTAAGTGCGATCGACTTTTGTAACTTCCTGTGTTTCTGTACAACTATGAGTGTCATAATCTTGTACCTCTAATTTTCCCCACTGTATACAACAAAGACACTGCCTTACCGTGTCCCTGCAAAACAGCTATTACAAACTCTCTTAATCACTTCACTCAGGCAACTTATACTAATTAGTAGGTGCGTCAGTTTGCATGATATTCTGTGCCCAGCGAGGATATTTCCACGTTCCGCACCCTACGCAACTAATTAATATCAACTCCCACCAAATCTGCCACAACTTTCTCCAATCCAGCTATCACCTTCGCCGTCCGTTCCCAGTCAACCTTATCGGGTGTATCTTGCGCCGTGTGATAGTAAGGATAGCGATAGGGAGCAGTATCTGTCACCATCAGCCCTGGATAACCATGTTGCCAAAAAGACCATTGATCTGACCAACCAACACCAGGAATGCCACCCGGAATTGCTGCACCTTCCGAGGGAAATTCAGCATGGCGGCGGAAAGATGCGATCGCCTCTCTAACCAGTTTACTTGAGGATGTATTGCCAATAAATCCGATAAAGTTTCCCGACGTAGGATAAAAAAGGTTTAATGGTGCTGGATATTTCTGACTGTTTTTCGCATCTGAGTAATAACCAATTGTTTCTAAACTGAGCATCGAAACAATTTTTTCATTACGCTCTCTGCATCTTTTGGCATAAACCAAACTCCCCATATCAGCAGTCCAGAAAAAAGGCGGTTCCTCATTCACAAACTCAACAAAACGCACAGTTTTTTCAGGCTTTTTATCCGCAAACATTCTAGCTAAAGCCAGCACTCCCGCCGCCCCAGTTGCGTTATCATTTGCCCCTGGACTCCCCACCACAGAATCATAATGTGCCCCAATTACAACTATTTCATCTGCCTTTTTCCCGCCGGGAATCTCAACTTCTATGTTATAATAAAATTTATCATCAATTTTATATCCTTGTCGTTCTACTTTATAGCCAGCAGTTTGAAATGATCCTTCGAGAAAGTCAGCGGCTTCTCCAAGTTTTTGATATTGTATAAAGTTGCGCTCTCCGATTTCACCAGAGAGCTTTTCCACATCGCGCTCTAAAGCGTCTCGGAGCGAGATTTCCTGTGCTGTTAAAGGGGGAATTGTCCCGCTGTAGCTTTTCCCTGGCATTGCAATCATACTCAACCATATCCCACTAATCAGGCTAATTAAGATTGTACTAAGGATAGCCAGTCTAGTTAACGTTCCGCGATTCCATAATTCGATTTTCCCCAATTGCATCTGGCGGGGTGACAACCCCGCCGGAACTCAGACAGGGCTGGTATTTGACCGACTTGTGTTAAAAAAAGATAGGTCAGATGAAAGTTACACT
>NZ_SRRZ01000043.1 GCF_013179805.1 Microcoleus asticus IPMA8
GGAACTTGTTTTTAATTGCTGAAATCACCAGTTTATAGGATTCGTATGTCTATTTTCAGAATCCTATCAAATAAGCATTCAACACTTCTGGCTATTGAGTTATGCGAGACGGCTTGTTTAGCCGCCTTTTTTTTAAGAAAAGATGTCAAATGGGTTCTATAGCGATTGAGACGATCGTCCGATCGATGCGGACTTAAGGACACAGGATGCGGGCGATCGTACTAATTGAGAATGGGGCAATATCCTCAGTTAAACGAAGAAGATTTAACGATCCAAGCCTTCGAGATTTCAACAGTTTGATGGCTGCTAAGCAGACTCAGCATAAACCTTGACAGGGCTGATATGACTGAGCCTACCAGTTCATGGGAGTTCAACTGCTGAAAGTAATTGTGAAAGGCGCTGTAGCAAAAGTGTTTGGGCTGAGTGCAGGTAGAAATGATCTCCGGGAAACATCTCCAGCGAAAAAGCAGAGTTTGTCTGCTTTCGCCATGCTTCTAGGTCTTCGATACCGACTTTCCAATCTTCTAAGCCACCAAAAGCAGCGATCGGACAATCTAACGGCGGTGACTGCGAGTAAGCGTAAGTTTCAACCACAGCAAAATCGGCTCGCAGAGTAGGAAGTAGCAGTTCCATCAGTTCGGCGTTTTCTAGCACGGCTTTGGGAGTTCCGTTATAACGGCACAATTCTCGTAAAAATTCTGGTTCTGGTAGAGCATGAATGGGCGGGTCGCGATCTGGAATTTGAGGAGCGCGATGTCCTGATACAAATAGGTGCAGTGGACTTTGGTTATACTCTTTGCGGAGTAGTCGCGCCAGTTCAAAGCTCACCAATGCGCCCATACTGTGACCGAAGAAAGCAAAAGGTTTGTTAAGGCTGCTCAGGATGGTAAGAGCAAGAGTATCAATTAGAGGCTCGATCTCGGTGAAGGGATTTTCCAGCAGTCGAAATCCACGTCCGGGAAGTTCGACCGGACAAACCTCTACATCTGACGGTAGGTTCCCTGGAAAAGCACGATAGCTCAAAGCCCCACCCCCGGCATAGTGGAAGCAGAATAGTCGTAACTTGGCTTCAGGATTGGGTTTGGGATAGGTAATCCAGGAGTTTGCAGTTATGGTAGCGTTCATAAATTAATACTGTTGAAAGACTTGACGCAGCAAGGGTTTGAGTTAATCTATCTCAAAAAAGATATGTGCGGGCGATGCCTGCGGCTGACTGCGCCTACGCGACTTTTTCCGGTTTGGATAACGGACAATAAGCAACTCTGGCGATTGCTACCTATAATTATTATCAATAATTCTGTCAAGAAGCTGCGATCCTTCTCAATGTTAAGGAGCCTCAACGCTTGCCTCATCAAGGTGACAGAGGCGTTGTCACTCCGTCAGCCTAAATAGATATTTCCGAAAAAGAATCTCAAACCCTTGCCCTGTATGAATAAAATCTAAATCTGGCCGAGGTCTAATACGTAACCGTTTGTTGCTCTTAATAAAACTTTACAAAACTTTCCTGATTAGGGCTTGCCAAGAATCGAGAATAGGTAATACAATTCATCTAGCTTATTGAAATGAGTTCTCAACAATCAAGCAAACGAAGTCAGTGTGGCTGATGTAGGCTGTTCTTGCCGTTAACGATCGGTTCGCTGAAAAGATCGACATTTTCAAGTGAAAGCCAGGAAAATTAAGTCAAAACATCACTACTATTTATTCCATGACAAGTCCAAAGGATCGTTTATTTCATGAGAAGTCAAAAGGCGATGGATACACTGAAGGAAATACTGGCTAATTTAGGTATTCCCGAAGAGTCCCTTCATCAAGACACTTTACTGCGCGAGAATTTACAACTTGACTCTGTTGAAACAGTACAAGTTGCGCTGGAATTGAAACGAAGATTGGGGGTTAACTTGAAACTTGGAACCCGCCAAGATATGACATTAGCTCAAATCTGTAATGAGATCGAAACGGCGATGCCAGCCGAACATAAATGAGTATTTCTGAAAAATTACCTAGCATCTTCAACGTTGCAGCTTACTTCTTGGAAAGCAATCTGGCACAAGAAGGACGTAGCGAGAAAGTAGCGTTTTACCATCAGGATCGGACTTATACTTATGCCCAATTAAACAGCTTTGTCCGCCGTACAGCTAGATTATTCTCCGAATTAGGATTGGCGCGAGAAAACCGGATAGCCATTCTTTTGTCAGACTCTCCAGAATCAGTATTTGCTTTCTGGGGAGCAATTTTCCTCGGTGCAGTACCAGTTCCGATCAATACGGCTTGTACGATCGATGACATCCACTATATCCTGCAAGATTCACGCGCCAAAGTCTTAGTGACTAACCAACAGTGGCAAGAAAAACTGACTCCCATCCAGTCTAAGTTCTTGCAAAATATTCTCCTTGCAGACGGAGAAAAACCATTTTTGTCTTTGCTGACTCAGCAGACAGACGAACAGTTACCTTACGCCGAGACATCTGGAGATGAACCTGCTTTTTGGCTTTACACTTCCGGTAGTACGGGCAAACCCAAAGGTGTAATTCACAACCACCAAAGCATGGTAGTTTGTGCAGAACTGTACGGTAAAGCTAAACTCGGTTTGCATCAAGATGACATCACCTATTCAGTAGCGAAGATGCCTTTTGCCTACGGTTTAGGGAATAGTTTATATATGCCGATGGCAGTTGGTGCAGCGACAATATTATCAGATGCCAATAATGCTTTTGATATTATTGCGGACATCGATCGCTACCGACCGACAATTTTGTTTGGCATACCCAGCATATATGCGAGCATTCTCTCAGTGCATGAAATTGCACCTCTAAATACTTCATCTTTAAGGTTGTGCTTATCAGCCGCCGAACAACTACCCAAAACCATTTGGTATAAGTGGCGAGACACTTACGGAATTGAGGTTTATGAGGGTATTGGTACGACGGAATTGCTGCATATCTTTCTGTCTAATGCAGAGGGAGAATGTCGTCCCGGCAGTTCTGGTCGTCCACTTTCCGGTTATGATGTGCGAGTGGTTGATGAAAAGGGTTTCCCAGTTCCGGCGGGGGAAATTGGCGACCTAGAGGTGAGTGGAGAAAGTCTCATGCTGGGGTATTGGAATCGCCTGCGGGAAACGCGACAAGCTCTTTACGGGAACGCAATGCGAACGGGGGATAAATATCTGCGGGATGCAGATGGTTATTTCTGGTTTATGGGACGTAAGGATGATTTCTTCAAAGTAAATGGGATGTGGGTATCGCCGTTTGAAGTGGAAGATGTCTTACTCCAGCACGAAGGAGTTCTTGATGCGGCGGTAGTGCCAGAATGCGATCGCGGCGAACAATTAACTGAGATTATCGCTTACGTCAGCCTTAAACCCGACTTTGAGAAATCTCCCGATTTAGAAGAGAAAATTCGACAATTAGCTAGGACTAGATTACCCCATTTTAAGGCTCCTAAAAAAATCCACTTTTTGGAAACATTACCGCGCACGCCCACCGGAAAAATTCATCGCAAATCATTGCTGAAAATGCCTTAATGTTTAACTCCCTTCACCCAAAAATTTACCCCATGTATCAGGTAGCGAGCAACTTATTAACTTACCACGAACTATTCATACCAGGTCAGAGAGATGCTCTGATTCTGTTGCAGAATCTATTAGATGCTGGGATTTTTTCCAAGTACGTAATGTACAAAAGTGAAAACGAAGTACGTATTGCTGGGAATGTTTTAGCGGAAATATCGGTAAGTTCTCACGATGTTTCGCTCGCTTTTATGGGTGAGATTAAGTCAGAACCGATTGTCGATCCGCTCAAGCAAGTAGAATCAGCCTTAGCATCTTTGCCGATCGAGAATTGGACTGCTTATGGTTACATCGGCTTTGATGTGGCTCGCTTCTACTACTCCTACTCCAAGGCAATTGAACAACCTCTGCTATATTTTTTAGTTCCAGAAATAGAACTTTTTATCGCTCCTAGAGGAGTTCATATCAGAAGCATCAAGTCGCCAACAAAAGTTCTAGAAGCGTTATCAATAAATAGCGAATTGAGAGACTATGTAGCGACACCACCAGTTGTAGATTTCGCCGATAGAGAACAGTATCAAAACCATGTAGGCGAGCTGATTCAAGCCATCCAAAGCGGCGATTTACATAAAGCGATTATTTCCCGATCCGTGAAAGTGAAAGCGGAGATGGATTTGCTGGGAACTTATGCTTTAGGAGCGAAAAACAACAACTCAGCGCGATCGTATTGTTTGCACGCTGGCGAAGTAAGTGCGGTAGGCTTCAGTCCTGAAATTTTAATGGAAGTTAATGCTGATGGCTTTGTAGTTACTAATCCATTGGCGGGAACTAGACCGAGATCGGAAAATTTGGAAGAAGATTTACAATTGGAAAGTGAGTTATTTACCGATGCTAAAGAGGTAAAGGAACACGCGCTTTCGATATGGCTGGCGCAAAGCGAGATGGCTGACGTTTGTCTACCAGAAACTCTTCGGATTTTTGACTTCATGCAGGTGAAGCAATACAGGTGCGTGCAGCATCTATCATCGCGAATTGGCGGTCAGCTAAAAGTAGAAAAAACTTTATGGGATGCTTTGAAAGTGTTATTTCCGGGTGTCACCGTATCCGGGATTGACAAACACAAAGCTCTCCAATGGATTGAGCGACTGGAAAAAGAACCGAGAGGAATTTATGCTGGGGGTATCGGTTGGGTTAATAGCAATGGCATGGCAGATATCGCGATCGCTATTCGCTCGGCTTATCAATATGGGGATTGGGTTTACTTAAATGCTGGTGCAGGAATTGTGGCCGAATCTATTCCCGAAAACGAGTATGTGGAGTCTGTTAACAAGATGAATACGATGTTAACAAATCTGGTTTTGAAATCTGCAAGTAAAGGTACGTAGTTGCGCTTCAGCGCTTCGGGAGGTCTAAAGCCCAACTACGTACCTAAGAATTACTCCTAGTTTTAATGGTTATGATGAATCCTTCAGTTGGTATTCGATCGCTTGCACTCAGTTTTCCCAGCCTCATTCGGACTAATGATTATTGGCTGGAAAAGTTCCCTCATTTGTTTGCTGTAACTTCGCAAAGAAGAACGAGGTTATCTCAGTCTAATGAATTCACCTCCGACGATGATGGATTCGCTATTTGGTCGCAAGAAGTAGCACCATATTTATCAGACCCTTTTCGGGGTAACGTCGAGCGACGGGTGCTGGGTGCAGGCGAGTCGTCGCTGATGCTGGAATGTCGCGCTGCTAGGGAGGCGCTGGATGCAGCAAAACTTTCTACTGATGAAGTGGAATTGGCGATCGTTGCTTCTATTTTTCCCGAACAACTGGTTCCTGGCAATGCCTCTTATCTCGCAGGTGAATTGCAATTGCAATGTCCGGCGTGGAATCTGGAATCGACTTGTTCGAGTGCGTTAGTTGCGCTGCAAAATGCGCGTGCGTTGGTGCAAACGGGAGAGTATCGCAATGTTTTGGTGGTTGTTTCTCACATTGAGTCTAACTCTGTAGATGAGGAAGATACTTTATCCTGGTCTATGGGAGACGCTGCTGGAGCTTTTGTGGTGGATTCGCTCAAACCCGATCGAGGAGTTTTGGGCACTAAAATAATTAACACTGCTGCTACTTGTGGTGCGTATTTACACGAACTGATAACAGACGCGCAAGGTAAGCCTGGAATGCGTACTCGGACGGGTGAGAACGCCAGCAGCTTCGCCGAAACCAGCGTCGAGTTCGTTCGTACTTGCTGTGAGGGGGCTGTGGCGGCGGCTGGCGTGACTCTCGAACAAATTGACTTTTTTGCCTTCAATACTCCGACAGCGTGGTATGCGAGGCTTTGTGCTAGGGCATTGGGCATCGCTCCAGAACGCACGATCGATCTTTATCCTTGGTATGCGAATATCGGTTCTGTATTTGCGATCGCTAATTTATATCATGCTGCTCTTGCAGGTAAAATTCGCGAAAATGATTTAGTTCTTGTTTACACCAACGGCGCGGCTGCAACTGCGGCTGCAACGGTAATGCGCTGGGGTGATGTAGCGCTAGGAACTGCTCCTGCTCCCCCAATTAATGTTAATCGAGAAGAAGAGAAGAGCGCAGTTAATCTTTTCGATGTCCAAAAAGCTGTTCTATCCAAGGAAAAACTATTCGCCGCTGCACCAAGAGAACAGCAGCAAATATTGGAAACTTATCTAATAGAATGGCTAACCAATTCTTTACAATTCCCTTTCGATAGTCTAACTCCGCAGCATTCTCTGGCTTTACTGCTTGATTCCTTAATGGCTTTTGAACTTAGGAGTCGGATCGAGACGGATCTACAAGTGCGAGTGCCAATAGAAAGATTTTTTGGGGACAACAATATAAGTCAATTAGCAGAACTGGTGCTTAATCAATTAGCTTTGGCGAACTTAACGGCATCAGAATCGGGTTTTGTTACCGAATTTAAAGCAGAGGAACAAAGGGAAATATTAAGTCTTTGAGAACCTCGAAGAAATAAACGCTCGTCAAGTGGTGCAATACTAACTTCCAGCTAAAAATATGAATTTACATTTACTTTTAAACACTTTATCTAACCAAGGCATAAAACTTTCTACCAATGGAAGTTCGCTAGAAATTGATGCGCCGAAAGGAGCAATTACTCCCGAATTGCGTAACTCATTAATTGAACATAAAGCAGAACTTATCCTGTTATTGCGCCAGAACAGCATGAGTGCGAGTTCTACTTCTTTACCAATAATTAAGCCAGCACCAGACTTGCGCTACGAACCTTTCCCCTTGACTGATATGCAGCACGCATTTTGGGTGGGTCGTAGTGGGGTGTTAGACTTAGGAAATGTCGCAAATCACGGTTACTACGAGATTGAATGTCATGCCTTAGACGTGGAAAGATTGAACGCGGCGTTGCCCAAATTAATCGATCGCCACGATATGCTGAGGGCAATAGTATTACCTGACGGTCAGCAACAAGTTCTCAAACAAGTTCCTGCATATCAAATGGAGGTTTTGGATCTGAGAGGACAGGAGAAAGAAGTTGTAATATCTGAGATTGAAACAATTCGCGATCGCCTATCCCATCAAGTTTTACCTGCCGATCAATGGCCTTTATTTGAGTTTAGAGCAACGCGGTTAAATGGGGATGTAGTTCGGCTGCATATCAGCTACGATTTGCAAGTATTTGATGCTTGGAGCTTGTTTCGGTTATTTGATGAGTGGTTTCAACTGTATCAAAATCCTGATGCGATATTGCCACCGTTAGAAATAACTTTTCGGGATTATGTTTTAGCAGAACAAGCGTTGCAAGATACGGAATTATATAAGCGATCGCACGAATATTGGTTGAGTCGTCTGGATACTCTATCTCTAGCACCGGACTTACCTCTCGCCAAAAATCCTAAAGAACTCAAAGAGCATCGCAACAGGCGCTACGAAAGCGGACTGGAACGAACTGATTGGCAACAGTTAAAGTTGCTATCTGCGCAAGCGGGTGTGACTCCTTCTGGGCTATTACTGGCAGCTTTTGCTGAAATTATCGCCCTTTGGAGTCAAAGCCAAAAATTTACAATTAATCTGGCTTTATTTAATCGTCTACCGCTACATCCTCAAGTTCATGACATCTTAGGAGACTTTACCTCCGTCACTCTTTTAGCAGTAGATAATGCCGCTTGTGAGTCGTTTATCGATCGAGCCATTCGCCTTCAGAAACAACTGTGGCAAGATTTAGAACATCGCTATTTTAGTGGAGTCAGTGTGACGCGGGAATTGGCTCGCCGCAGAGGAACAACTCCTAGCGCAATGCCAATTGTTTTTACTAGCACTCTCGGTTTCCGTTCTCTGGGACAAGAAACTTTAACGTTCAGTCATTTTGGCGAATTGGTATATGGAATTAGTCAAGCATCCCAAGCTTGGATGGATATTCAAGTTTGGGAAGAAAAAGAAGCATTGACATTTAATTGGGACGTAGTTGAAGAACTTTTCCCGGAAGGTGCGATCGCAGATATGTTTGAGGCATATTGCAGTTTGCTCAAGCAACTTGCTACGTCTGAATCTGCCTGGGTGGAAACGAAGCGGCAACTTTTACCTCCGGCGCAATTAGCGCAAAGGAATGCGATTAATGCCACAGATGCAGCGATTTCAGACGATCTACTGCATAGTTTATTTGCCGCGCAAGTCCGGGAGAGAGGAGGTGAAAAGGCGGTCATTTCATCCGCACGAACTCTAACTTATCAGGAATTATTCGAGCGATCGAATCAAGTCGGTCATCGACTGCGCCAATTAGGAGTTCTTCCCAATCGGTTAGTCGCCATAGTCATGGAAAAAGGATGGGAACAAATTGTTGCAGTTATGGGGATTTTAGCTTCCGGTGCTGCTTACGTTCCCATCGCTCCCGGATTACCTGAAGAACGTTTATCTTATCTGTTAGAGAATAGTGAAGTTCAGATAGTTCTAACTCAATCTCGGTTGAAAGAAAAGCTTACTTGGCGATCGGGAATTCAACTAATATGCGTAGATAATGAAGACTTAGCCCGAGAAAGCAAGCAAGCATTAAATCCAGTTCAAACACCCGACGATTTAGCTTATGTGATCTATACTTCTGGGACTACAGGATTGCCGAAAGGGGTGATGATTACTCATCGCAATGTGTCGAATGTTGTTGTTTATACGAATCAGCGTTTTAATGTTAGTTCGCAAGACCGAATTTTAGCTTTGACCGCTCTCAATCACGATTTGTCCGTTTACGATATCTTCGGTCTTTTGAGTGCTGGCGGCGCGATCGTTGTGCCGGATGCTGCTGCTGTCAAAGATCCCCGTCATTGGGTAGATTTAATGGTAAGAGAAGGGGTGACATTATGGAACTCTGTTCCGGCGATGATGGAGATGTTGGTAGATTACATGGAGGGTGAATCTGGAGCGCTACTAAAAAGTTTGCGATTGGCAATTTTAGGAGGAGATTGGCTGCCGATTTATTTGCCAAGTCGCATAAAATCTCTAGTACCAAATACCCAAATTCTCAGCATTGGCGGCCCGACTGAAACTACTATTTGGAATATTGGCTATCTCATTGAAAAAGTCCATCCAAATTGCAAGAGCATTCCCTACGGTCAACCGATGGCGAACTCGAAATATTATATTTTGAACGACGCTTTAGAAGACTGTCCGATGTGGGTTCCGGGACAAATGTACTGTGCTGGAGTGCAGTTGGCAAAAGGCTATTGGCGCAATGAAGAAAAGACTGGCGACAGTTTTATTACTCATCCGCGCACGGGAGAACGTCTGTATCGGACAGGAGATTTAGGTTGTTATCATCCTGATGGCAACATTGAATTTTTAGGACGAGTTGATTTCCAGATTAAGATTCGGGGACACCGCATTGAAGTGGGAGAAATTGAGGCTGCTTTGACACAGCATCCTAACGTGAAAGCTTCGGTAGTGGCAGCAATTGGGGAACAGCATAAACAGCAGTTGGTAGCATACCTGGTTTCCGACAGAAAACCAAACCCTACTATTGAAGAAGTTAGCGAATTTCTTAAAAAGAAGTTACCCGATTACATGATGCCATCAGCTTTTACATTTCTTGATGCTTTACCCCTTTCTGCTAATGGGAAAGTAGACCGTCGTGCTCTGCTTATTCAAGATAGTTTTTTCCAAAAAGTAGAAGTTGCTTACGTTCCCCCAAAAAGCGAAGTTGAACAAACAATTGCTACTGCTGTAAGAGAGATTTTGGAACTAGAGAAGGTAGGCATTAACGATAATTTCTTTGACTTGGGTGGCAATTCATTACTAATCACAAAATTTTACAGGAGGCTGCGAGATTTGCTGCCAAACATGGTACAATATATTGCATTGACTGATTTGTTTAAATACTCAACAATTAGTGCTTTAGCAAAGCACTTAAACCAAAAATCGGTCTCCTTATTGCACGAGCCAAAAGCTGAAGCGGAAGAGAAAATCCAACAAGGAAAAAATCGCCTCCAGCAAAGATTTCAAAAATCCAGGCTTATGAATCTTTGAAAGTTATTTACTCCACTTTAGGAGTAGAAAGATAAGCATTAACTTTATTTGTGGTTATGGATATTACATAAGTGCCGGGTTAAATTTTTACGACAGATGAACATAGATGTTGAGAGGAAATAGAAGCCGATGAGTTACGAAAAAAATGGATTAGAAATTGCGATCGTAGGTATGTCTGGAAGATTTCCAGGAAGTAAAAGCATTGATGACTTTTGGGAGAATTTGAAAGCTGGGGTGAATTTAACTTCAACCTTTCCAAATCCAAGACCAAGTAAATTAGCCGATGGCACAACAAAAGTAGGCTCTATTCTCGATAATATAGAACTATTCGATGCTTCTTTCTTTGGCTTTAATCCTAGAGAAGCAGAAACGATGGACCCCCAACACAAAATGTTTTTAGAGTGTGCTTGGGAAGCGCTGGAAAATGCTGGCTATGACTCTGAAATCGAACAAAGACCGATCGGAGTTTATGCGGGAACGGGAATTAGCACTTACTTGCTTTATAACCTTCATCCCAACCGAGAATTGATGGATTCAATGAGTTTCTTACAAACTCTGGTTGGAGTCGATAAGGATTACGTTCCCACTCGCGTATCCTACAAATTGAATCTGAAAGGGCCGAGTGTTAGTGTAGGAACAGCTTGTTCTAGTTCATTAGTGGCAGTTCATTTAGCTTGTCAAAGCTTATTAAGCGGCGAATGCGATATGGCTTTGGCGGCTGGTGTTGCTGTCAAAGTTCCTCAAAACGAACTAACACTATCGCCAGAAGGAATTATTTCTCCTGATGGCAAGTGCAGAGCTTTTGATGCCAAAGCAAACGGTACAATTGGCGGTAATGGGATTGGTGTTGTTGTTCTCAAGCGGTTGGATGATGCGATCGCAGAGAGAGATTGCATTTATGCTGTTATTAAAGGATCGGCTATTAATAATGATGGTGGATTAAAAGTTGGCTATACTGCTCCCAGTGAAGAGGGTCAATCGAAGGTAATTCGATCGGCTCAAATTATGGCGGAAGTTGAGCCAGAAACAATCAGTTATATAGAAGCTCACGGAACCGGAACTCCTTTAGGCGATCCGATCGAAATCGCGGCGCTGACACAAGCTTTTCGAGCCAATTCTGATCAGAAAGGTTACTGTGCGATCGGCTCGGTCAAAACAAATGTCGGGCATTTAGATGCGGCGGCTGGAATTGTAGGTTTAATTAAAACTATTTTGGCACTGCATCACAAATTACTGCCTCCCAGTATCAATTTTGAGACACCAAATCCGCAGATAGACTTTGAGAATAGTCCGTTTTATGTCAACAGTAAACTTTCGGAATGGAAAGCTAGCGGTAATCCTCGCCGTGCTGGAGTGAGTTCTTTTGGGATTGGCGGTACTAATGCTCATCTAATTCTCGAAGAAGCTCCTACACCAGAAGCGTCTAGTCCTTCTCGCGCCCAACAATTATTAATACTGTCAGCTAAAACTAATTCGGGATTAGAAACAGCTACAGCTAATTTAGTTAACTATTTAGAGAAGGATTCCGATGTCAATCTTGCCGATGTAGCTTACACCCTGCAAGTCGGTCGTCGAGCATTCAATTATCGCCGGACGATCGTAGCAGAGAACGTTGAGGATGCAGTAAAAACTCTCACATCGAACAATCCCCAGCGAGTATTTACTAATTTTATCGAATCAAGCGATCGCGCCGTCGTTTTCATGTTTACAGGACAAGGCTCGCAATATGTCAATATGGCGCGGGAACTTTATCAGAGCGAATTAATATTTCGAGAAGAGTGCGATCGCTGTTTTCAATTACTTCAACCTCATTTAGGGTTAGATTTGGGTATGTTGATTTACCCAAGTAAGGAAGAAACCGAAAAAGCAACGCAACAATTACAGCAAACTGCTATTACTCAACCCGCGCTATTTGTTATTGAATACGCACTCGCCAAATTATTGATATCCTGGGGAATACAACCCCAATCGATCATCGGTCACAGTATTGGCGAATATGTAGCAGCTTGTATCGGTGGCGTGTTCTCTCTCGAAGATGCTTTGTCGCTGGTAGCTACTCGCGGAAAAATGATGCAGCAATTACCTTATGGGACGATGATTTCTGTAAGCTTATCTGCGGAAAAAGTTCAATTATTTTTGAATGAAAACCTATTTCTAGCCGCCAGTAATAGTCCATCTTTGAGCGTGGTTTCAGGAACGATAGAAGCGGTAGAAAACCTCGAACGTCAACTAGCAGAAAAGGGTATAGAATATCGCCAATTGCATACCTCTCATGCGTTTCATTCCGCAATGATGGATTCGATAATCGAACCGTTTGTGCTAGCACTTAAAAAAGTAAAATTCACTCCTCCTCAAATTCCCTTTATCTCCAACCTTACTGGTACTTGGATTACCGCTGCTGAAGCTATCGATCCGAATTATTGGGCGCGACATTTGCGGGAAACCGTGCGATTTTCTGAAGGAATTGCCGAATTAATTAAAGATTCTCAACTCATTTTCCTCGAAGTTGGGCCGGGAAGAACATTAACTACGCTGGCTAAACAGCAAGCATCTGGACGAATCGTACTTTCTTCGCTTCCTCATCCCAAGGATCAAGAGTCAGATTCAGGATTTTTACTGAATACTCTGGGTAAACTTTGGCTAGCAGGAGTGCGGGTAGATTGGTCGGGATTTTATGCAAGTGAAAAACGCGATCGCATCCCCTTACCAACTTATCCTTTTGAGCGCCAACGTTATTGGATAGATCCACCAGCAGAATCAGGTACTAATCCTCAAGTAAAGTTGGATCGAAAACCAGATATTGCAGATTGGTTTTATATTCCCTCGTGGAAACGTTCTCTTCTCTCAACGCATAAATCGAATACCGTGCAAGTTCAGTCATGCTATCTGGTATTTATCGATGAATGCGGTTTGGGTGTTGAATTATTGAAACGATTGGAGCGGCAAAATCAAGAAGTAATCACAGTCAAAATCGGGTCAGAATTTGCCAAATTTGGGGAAGATGTATACACTATCAATCCTCAACAACCCAATGACTACAAGGCTTTGGTTAAAGCACTTTTTGGCAGAGAGAATATTCCCAAAACGATCGCGCATTTGTGGACTATTACGGGCGAAACTCAAAAATCGGGCTGGGAATGGATTGACAGAGCGCAAGAAACAGGATTTTATAGTCTACTATTTCTAGCGCAAGCTTTGGGGGATGAGAATTTAACTAATGAGTTGCCAATTGTGGTTTTTTCTAATAACCTACAGGAAGTAACTGGAGATGAATTGCTCTGTCCAGAAAAAGCAACTTTGCTGGGAACAGTGAAAGCGATCGCGCAAGAATATCCAAATATCAATTGTCGCAGCATTGATGTTGTGCTTCCATCTTCGGGAAGTTGGCAAGAAAAACTCCTAGACCAACTATTGACAGAGATCGTAGCTGACAACCCCAAATCTAATGATGCGATCGTTGCTTATCGGGGCAATAATCGCTGGTTACAAACTTTTGAGCCAGTTCAACTAAATGAAGCACTAGAAGAAACACCAGTTTTGAGGGAAGGAGGAGTTTATTTAATTACAGGTGGACTGGGAGGAATTGGTCTTGTTTTAGCAGAAAATTTGGCGAAAACAGTCAGAGCAAAACTGGTTTTAGTAGGACGTTCTGCGTTTCCCGATCGCAACGAGCGATCGCAATGGTTAGCTACACACGATGACCAAGATACCATTAGTCGCAAGATTCGCAAATTACTCGAATTTGAAGAGTCTGGTGCAGAGGTTTTGGTAGCTACCGCTGATGTTACTAATTTAGAACAAATGCAGGTTGCGATCGAGATTGCTCAAAAACAATTCGGTCATATCGATGGCGTTATTCACGCTGCTGGAGTCCCTGGAGGCGGTATAATTCAACGCAAAACGCGGGAGGAAGCTGAACGTATTTTAGCTCCTAAAGTAAAAGGTACTTTGGTGCTCGATCTTCTACTCAAAGATGTCGAGTTAGATTTCTTTGTTTTGTTCTCTTCTCTCGCTTCGGTGATAGGCGGAGTTGGACAGGTGGATTATGCGGGAGCTAATGCTTTTCTGGATGCTTTTTCTCACTATAAAATCTCCACAAATGGCACGTTCACCACTTGTATTAACTGGGATGCTTGGCAAGAAGTGGGCATGGCTGCTGAAGAGGTGAAACAGTTCGAGCGAAATCAAGTATTTCCAATTTCGGAAATAGTTGGCGCCTTTGAATACATGACAGCAGCCAAAGATATTAGCAAAATTGCGATCCCCTGGCATGATAAAAGGGAAGCGGAAGAGGTAAAATATAATGTATTAGCTTCTCCCAATCCCCAGTTTCCTGCAAAAGGATTGCCAACAAAATTTATCGAAGATGGATTATTACCGTCAGAAGGTATTAACGTTTTCCGACGAATTTTAGAGAGTAAATTGCCCCAAATTTTAGTATCGACCCGCGATTTGATGACCTTAATCGAGCGGCATAATTCGCATAGCATACTAAGTTTCTCAGAAACCGGAGAAACGACTAATTTATCCCAAGCAACACACCCTCGACCCGAATTAAGCAATGCTTATATTGCTCCCCTCAACGAGCTCGAAGAAACGATCGCTAACATTTGGCAAAAGTTTCTAGGTGTTAAGCAAGTGGGTATCCATGACAACTTTTTTGAATTAGGCGGACATTCCTTGTTAGCCACCCAAGTTATTGCTCAGATGCGCCTAGCCATCAAGATGGATTTGCCGTTAAGCATCCTGTTTGATGCACCCACTGTAGCCGATATTTCCCAGTACATCGAGAAGATTCGTTTGACTACTGAAAAATTCCAAGCGCCTATTAATACTGAATTAGATGACAGAATGGAGATCGAATTATGAAACAATCAATTGACGAATTTTTATTCAACCTCAGCGAACTTGGTATCAAACTTTGGGTAGATAACGATCGCCTGCGCTGCAATGCTCCGAAGGAAATTTTGACACCTGCGTTGCGCGAACAATTGACCGATCGCAAAACTGAAATCCTGACATTTCTAAATAAATTTAGCGAACATTCCAGCATTCAAGACCAAACATTGCCTTTGATTTCACCAGACCTAAAAAATCGGTATCAGCCTTTCCCGCTCAACGATATGCAGCAGGCTTACTGGATCGGTAGAACGGATTCTTTTGATATGGGGAATGTGTCGATCCACAGCTATACAGAAATCGAGATCGTCGATCTAAATATAGATCGATTAAATTTAGCTTGGCAGCAGTTAATTAACCGTCACGATATGCTGCGAGCGATTGTTTTGCCGGATGGACAGCAGCAAATTTTGCCGCAAGTACCGCCTTATAAAATTCAGGTATTAGATCTGCGGGGAAAAGACGCTGAGGCTGTAGCTTTTCAAATAGAAATGATTCGCGATCGCCTTTCCCACCAAATATTACCTCTCGAACAGTGGCCTCAATTTGAAATCGTCGCATCTCAATCAGAGGAAAATAGCAGCAGGCTTCATATCAGCATCGATGGCTGGTGTCTTGATGGTAGGAGTTTACAGCTTTTATTCCGAGAGTTAAAAGAACTCTACGAAGCTCCCGATCGCTTCCCCTCAACCCTAGAACTTTCATTCCGAGACTACGTTTTAGCTGTGATAGATCTCGAAAATTCACCCCTCTATCAAAAATCTTTAAAATATTGGCTATCTCGTATCCCCACGTTACCACCAGCACCGGAATTACCCCTAGCACAAAATCCCAGCAATCTCAAAAACCCTCGATTTGTTAGTCTCAAATACAAAATAGAATCTCAAGCGGTACAAAGACTAACAAATCGAGCTGCTAAAGGAAGTTTAACCTTAGCTGGCACATTGCTTGCCGTCTATGCGGAAGTGATAGGACGGTGGAGTAAAAACCAGAGATTTACTATCAACGTGCCGCGATTCAATCGCCTACCATTGCATCCTCAAGTCTACGATATTATGGGAGAATTGGTATCATTTACTCTCCTAGAAATAGACAACTCAGGAAATGAATCATTTGAAGTGCGATCGCAGCGCATTCAGTCGCAACTTTGGCAGGATTTAGAACACGACTATGTAACTGGCGTGCGAGTCCTGCGGGAATTAGCTAAGGTTCAAGGCAAGGCGGGAGGAGTCGCAATGCCGATCGTATTTACGACTACTCCTCAAGATGTGGATGGTAATAATGCGATCGGAGATATTCCTCTGGGAAAAGTGGTTTATAACGTCTACCAAACACCGCAAATTTGGATAGATAATATCTATTTCGTGGAGTCGGATGGCTCTCTAACCTACACTTGGCAAGTCGTAGACGAACTATTCCCAGAAGGGATGATCGATGATATGTTCGACGCAGCTTGTAGTCTCCTGCAACGCTTAGCTGATGAAGAAAACACTTGGCAAGAAACAGCGCCGCAATTAATACCACCCGCACAATTAGAACAACGCGCAGCCATCAACAATACTGCGGCTGAATTATCAGATACGTTACTCCACAGTTTGTTTGCAACTCAAGTTAAACAGCGACCAGAAAAAACGGCTGTGGTAACTTCCACTAGCAGCTTAACCTATCAGGAATTATTCGAGCGCTCGAATCAAGTCGGTCATCGACTGCGCCAATTAGGAGTTCTTCCCGGTCGGTTAGTCGCCATAGTCATGGAGAAAGGATGGGAACAAATTGTTGCAGTTATGGGCATTTTAGCTTCCGGTGCTGCTTACGTTCCCATTGACCCAGGATTGCCGGAAGAACGCTTGTTTTATCTCTTAGAAAATAGCCAAGTTGAAATTGTTTTGACTCAATCTAGGTTAAAAGAAAAACTTACTTGGCGTGAAGGAATTCAACTACTCTGTTTAGACAATGAAGACTTAGCAAAAGAAAGCAAACAAGCATTAAATCCTGTTCAAAAACCCGACGATTTAGCTTATGTAATTTACACCTCTGGTTCCACAGGCAAACCCAAAGGCGTGATGATTACTCATCGCAACGTGGTGAATGTGGTTATCCACACCAATAGACGCTTTAATGTCAGTTACCAAGACTCTGTCCTAGCTGTAACCGCGCTCAATCACGACTTATCTGTTTACGACATTTTTGGTCTTTTAAGTGCTGGAGCTAGCATTGTCATGCCAGATGCTGAAGCGGTAAAAGATCCATCGCGCTGGGTAGATTTAATGGTGCGAGAAAAAGTGACTTTATGGAATTCAGTCCCGGCGATGATGGAGATGTTAGTTAGTTATGTCGAACAGCAATCGGCAACTATTCCTTTAAGTTTGCGTTTGGCAATTTTGGGTGGAGATTGGCTACCGATTTCTTTGCCAGAACGACTAAAATCTTTACTGTCAAATATCCAAATCCTCAGTATTGGTGGTCCGACTGAAACTACAATTTGGAACATCGGTTATCTCATCGAACAGGCCGATCCAAACTGGAAGAGTATCCCTTACGGTCAACCGATGGCTAACGCCAAATATTACATTTTGAACGAATCTTTAGAAGATTGTCCGGTGTGGGTTCCCGGTCAAATGTATTGCGCTGGCGTACAATTAGCAAAAGGTTACTGGCAGGATGAAGAAAAGACTAAAACTAATTTCATCACTCATCCGCGCACGGGAGAACGGATTTATCGCACGGGAGATTTAGGTCGCTATTTACCAGATAGCAACATCGAGTTTTTAGGACGAGTAGATTTCCAGATCAAGATTCGAGGACAGCGCATTGAGACCGGAGAAATCGAAGCGGCTTTAACCCAACATCCCAATGTAAAAGCTTCTGTAGTTACAGTTGTGGGTAACGAGTCTAACCAACAGCGCTTGGTCGCTTACATCGTCCCCAAACAGAAAATTTCTACCGAAAATAAGCTGGCTGAAGCTTATGAGCCGGGTCAACTTGAAGGAGTATTAATCGATCCGGCAGAACGCGTTGAATTTAAGTTCAAACAACTAGGACTGCGACAGCTTCAACCCACTCAACCCAGTATTGAGTTGCCAAAACCTGAGTTGGATGAAATTATGAACCAGGCTTATTTGCAGCGTCAAAGTTATCGGCAATTTTTAGATAAAGCCATTTCTTTGAAACAGTTAGGTGAGTTTTTAAGCTGCCTGCTACCAATAACGCTGGATAGTTCCCCTTTACCTAAATATCGCTATGCTTCCGCTGGTGGTCTCTACCCCGTGCAGGCATATTTGTATGTTAAACCCAACCGAGTGGAAGGGTTAGAAAGTGGATTTTACTATTACAATCCTACTTACCACCGTTTGGTATTTGTGAGTGCTGCTAGTAATATTAACAGCAGGATCTATCAAAAAAATCAGCTAATTTTTGAGGAATCGGCTTTTTCTATATTTTTGATCGGGCAACTGAGTGCGATCGCGCCGATGTATGGAGAAGTGACGCGAGATTTTTGTATGTTGGAGGCGGGTTATATCAGTCAGTTACTGATGGAAACCGCGCCAAAATATGAAATTGGTTTGTGTCCTATTGGTTCGATAGAATTTGACCAATTGCAAGATTTATTGGCACTCGAATCCAGTCAAATTTTACTTCACAACATGGTAGGCGGAGGAATAGATCCAAGTTGGACTCAGCAGTGGTTGGAGGAAAAACCTGCAACATTTCAGAACGATCGGTCAGAATCATTAACTGATGAACTACGCGATTTCTTGCAGCAGAAACTTCCCGAATATATGGTACCTTCTGGTTATGTGCTACTAGACGACTTACCATTAACACGGAATGGTAAAGTCGATCGCCTCGCCTTGTCTGCGCTAGAGAGTCTGCTTCCCCAGCAGAGTGCGGCTTACGTTGAGCCAGTAACTGATTCCGAACAACTAATTGCAGGGGTTTGGCAACAGCTACTTCAACTCGAAAAAGTGGGAATTCATGACAATTTCTTTGAGTTGGGGGGTAATTCGTTACTCATGGTCAAGACTCAACTCAAATTGCAAGAAATATTGGGTAAAAAAATACCGATAGTTGATATGTTTAAAGCCCCAACTATTTCTTCTTTGCTCAAATATTTAAATCAAAATGAAACTACAAAAACCTCGACAGAACAAGGTCAAGAGCGAGGATCAATACGGAGCGACCGCCAAACTTTACGAGGTCAACAACAACAATCGAGACAGAAGCATCGGGGGAGGAAAAATTAGATTTTGGAGTTGCGATTTTACATTATCAATGATAAATAAGAAAGGAGGTTAAGATGAGTGAAGTGCATTTACAGAATGATATGAATGGGTCGGAAATAGCCATTATCGGAATGGCAGGTCGTTTCCCTGGCGCAAAAGATCTCGAGGTTTTCTGGCAGAATCTGCGAGATGGTGTAGAGTCAATTGCATTTTTTTCAGATGAAGAACTACTCTCTTCAGGTGTAGACTCAACTTTGCTGAACAACCCTAATTACGTTAAAGCTAATGCTGTCCTGGCAGGCGTTGAAGGATTTGATGCTGAGTTTTTCGGCTTCAGTCCGAAAGAAGCTGAAATTTTAGATCCCCAACATCGATTATTTATGGAATCTGCTTGGGAAGCACTAGAAAATGCAGGTTACAATTCGGAAACTTACCCAGGTTCGATCGGTGTTTACGCAGGTTCAGAAACTAACACTTACCTGCTCAACAATATCTATCCTAATTTTGGTCTATCAGATTTACAAACGCTGCTAGGAAATGATAAAGATTATCTATCTTCCAGAGTTTCTTATAAATTGAACCTCAAAGGGCCGAGTGTCAGCGTTCAAACCGCCTGTTCTACTTCACTGGTGGCTATTCATATCGCTTGCCAAAGTTTATTGAATGGCGAATGCGATATATCTTTGGCGGGTGGCGTTGCAGTTCGCGTTCCACAGAAGGTTGGGTATTTGTCTCAAGAGGGATTTGCTTCTCCCGACGGACATTGCCGATCCTTTGATGCTAAAGCGCGGGGAAGTATTTTCGGTAGCGGTGTAGGGGTTGTGGTGCTCAAGCGGTTAGATGATGCGATCGCAGATGGAGATTCCATTCATGCAATTATCAAAGGTTCGGCAATTAATAATGACGGCGCGTTGAAAGCTGGCTATACTGCTCCCAGTCCAGATGGTCAATCAGCAGTGATTTCCGAAGCTCAAGCGATCGCGGGAATTGAACCGGAAACAATAAATTATATTGAAGCTCACGGAAGCGCAACACCTTTAGGAGATCCGATCGAAATTGCTGCGCTAAACCAAGTTTTTCAAAGTCGTACTACACAAAAATCTTTCTGTGCAGTTGGTTCCGTTAAAACTAATTTCGGACATCTCGGTGCTGCTGCTGGCGTAGCAGGTTTAATTAAAACAGTTTTAGCGATCGAACATCAGTTAATTCCACCAAGTTTGCATTTTGAAGAACCCAATTCCAAGATTGATTTTGCTAACAGTCCTTTTTACGTCAACACCAAACTTTCACAGTGGGAAACGCACCAAAATCCTTGCCGTGCTGGGGTTAGTTCTTTAGGAATTGGAGGTACAAATGCTCACGTAATTCTCGAAGAAGCGCCGCCTGCTCAAACTTCTGAAACGTCTCGGACTTGGCAATTACTAATGTTATCTGCCAAAACTAACTCAGCTTTGGAAACGGCGACGGCAAATTTAGCCGAACACTTAAAACAGCATCCCAACATCAACTTAGCTGATGTCGCTTACACCTTGCAAGTAGGTCGTAGATCTTTTGAGCATCGGCGAACGGTGGTTTGCAAAGATATTCAAGATGCGATCGCAGCACTTCAAAATCCCAAACGAGTTCTCAATAATATTCAGGATGGAATCGAACGTCCAGTCGCTTTTATATTTACAGGACTGGGAACTCAATATGTCAACATGGGTTGGGAATTATACCAAGTTGAACCGACATTTCAAGAGACAGTCGATCGCTGTTGCGAATTTCTCATACCTCTGCTTGGTTGGGATTTACGAGATGTAATGTATCGCGAGCGCAACGAGCCGAAAACTACCTCTCCATCAGGTTTAGATCTGCGAAAAATGCTCGGTCGCGGCGAACAAAAGGTAGATGAAACTACTCAAAAACTAAATGAAACTCGTCTCACTCAACCCGCTATTTTTGTTGTCGAATATGCTTTAGCTCAGTTGTGGATTTCCTGGGGAATTCATCCTGTGGCGACGATCGGTTACAGCATCGGCGAATATGTCGCCGCAACGCTAGCAGAAGTGTTATCTCTAGAAGATGCTCTTACTCTCGTCGCCAAAAGAGCGCAGATGATTCAAGAGTTACCAAGTGGAGCGATGTTGGCGGTTCCTTTGGGTGAGGAAAAGGTACGTCCTTTGCTGAATAAAAACCTTTCTTTATCGGCAATTAATGGTTCTGCTTTTTGCGTAGTAGCGGGAACTACAAACGCTATAGATGAATTGGCTGCTCAACTAACTGAAAAAGGTTTAGCTTGTCGGCGCTTGCAAAGTTCCCATGCTTTCCATTCTCAGATGATGGAAGCGATCGCTCAACCATTCACCGAATTAGTGAAAACCGTTAATCTGCAAGCACCAAAAATTCCTTATATATCTAACGTTACGGGAACTTGGATTACCGCAGAACTTGTTACAGATCCTAATTATTGGACTCAGCATTTGTGTCAACCCGTGTTATTTGCTGATGGGATGCAAGAGTTGTGGAAAAAACACAAACCGATTCTATTAGAAGTCGGGCCGGGACAGACGCTGTGCAGCTTGGCGTTACAGTGTTTAGAAAATGTTGCGATCGCGGATAAAGTCGCGTTACCCTCGCTGCGAGATGCTTACAATCAACAGTCAGATTTGGCTTTCTTGTTCAATACTTTGGGTCAGCTTTGGCTTTCAGGAGTCAAGATAGATTGGTCGGGATTTTATACTAGCGATCGCCGTTCTCGAATTCCATTACCGACTTATCCGTTCGAGCGTCAACGTTATTGGATCGAACCTCCAAAAAATACCCAAAATGTTAATCTGAACCAAGGAGCGCTAGAACAAAAGCTTAAGATTGCCGACTGGTTTTACATTCCTTCATGGAAACAAGTTGCACCACCGGGATCTTTTGAACCGAGTAAATTAATAGCTCAAAAGCAATGCTGGCTTGTATTTATTGATGCTTGCGGTGTAGGAGCGCAAATTGTAGAACGACTAGAAAGAGAGAATCAAGATGTAATAGTTGTGCGGGTCGGAGAGAAATTTAGCCAACTCAGAGAGCGGGAATACACGATCGCTCCTCAAAATAGAGATGACTATAACGCCCTAATAAAAGCCCTTGGTGCTTTAAATAAAATTCCCAAAACCATCGCTCATCTGTGGAACATAACATCGAACGATCGCATACATTCAGCACTTGAGGAGTTAGAAGAGACTCAAGTTTTTGGCTTCTACAGTCTGCTTTTTCTGGCGCAGGCACTGGGAGAACAAAATCTTACTGACTCTCTCCAAATCGCTGTCATATCCAATAATCTACAGGAGTTAACTGACGAAGACGAGTTGTACCCAGAAAAGGCAACTCTTTTAGGCCCATGTAAAGTTATTCCCCAGGAATATTCAAATATCACCTGTCGTAGCATTGATATTACTGTGCCCCGATCGGGTACTAAGCAATGGGAACAACTGATAGATCGACTGTTGGCAGAATTAGCTGTTGAGCTATCTTATCCGGTCATTGCTTATCGCGGGAATCGTCGATGGGTGCAGTGTTTTGAGCCGCTACCAGTGAAAGATAAAACCTTACGCACAGCCAAGTTACGGCAAGGAGGAGTTTATATTATCACAGGTGGATTGGGTGGAATTGGACTCGCGATCGCCGAACATTTGGCAAAGACAACTCAAGCCAAGTTAGTGCTAATTGGACGTTCGGGATTACCGCCGAAAGCTGAGTGGGAGGAATGGTTATCAAACCATGATGAGCAACATCTACTGAGTACAAAAATCAAGAAAGTTCAGCTTCTAGAGGAATTGGGCGCAGAAGTTCTTGTTATCAAAGCAGATGTTGCCAACCTCGAACAAATGCAAGCGATGGTCAAGCAAGTATGCGATCGCTTCGGGGACATTCATGGAGCAATTCACGCAGCCGGAGTCCCAGGTGCAGGTCTTGTTCAACTGAAAACGACCGAATTGGCAAACAGTGTTCTTGAGCCTAAGATGAAGGGAACACTGGTATTAGATGCTGTATTGAAGGATCTAAAGCTAGATTTTTTGGTTTTATTTTCTTCATTCACTTCAATTTATGGTGGATTTGGTCAAGTAGATTACTGCGCCGCTAATGCTTTTCTTGATGCCTTTGCCCATTACAATTTTTCTCGCCATCAAGTGCTTACTGTCTCAATTAATTGGGATTGGTGGCAATGGGATAGCTGGCAAGATGCACTGCTGTCATTTGAGCCACAGATGCAAGCTAGCTTTAAGCAAATGCGAGAGAAATACGGCATAACGTTTCAAGAAGGTATAGAGGCGTTAAGTCACATTCTGTCTTGTCAGCTCCCTCAAGTAGTGGTATCAACGCGAAATCTCCAGGCTGTAATTGAGCAGCACGAGGATTTTGATTTAACCACTTTACTGGAAAAATCACAGAAGTCTCGCCCCGAATCAATTCACTCACGACCTAACTTAAAAACTGCCTATGTTTCACCTAGCAATGATACTGAGTACAGAATTGCTGGCATTTATCAAGAGTTGCTGGGAATCGATCGCGTCGGCATAAATGACAGCTTTTTCGACTTAGGCGGTAACTCTTTAATCGGGATTCAGTTAATTTCTCGGCTTCGACAAGACTTCCAGATAGAAATATCTATTCCTTCGCTTTTTCAGTCACCATCTGTAGCTGAATTAGCTTTTGTTATTGAGGAAATCATCATCAACGAATTAGAAAAATTAACTGAAGATGAAGTTCGCGAACTTGTACCAGTTAATTCCATGATATGACCAATGACCAATGACCAAAGGATTAAGTATGAACATTCAAACAGTCGGTGTAATCGGAGCAGGTGTTATGGGAGTTGGGGTAGCGCAAAATCTAGCCCAAACCGGACATCATGCGGTGCTTTTAGATATTTCGGATGATATTCTGGAACGAGCGAAGCAGGAAATCAAAAATAATATCCGTTTTCAAGGGTTTTTCAACAAAAATGAGAAAGCCGATAGTCCAAATGACATTTTGGATAAAATTACTTTTTCCAGTAACTATCAGTTTCTAGAAAAAGCGGAATTCGTAGTTGAAAATGTTACTGAAAAATGGGATATTAAAAAGGAGGTATACAGTAAAATAGACGCAATTTGCCCGGAAGGAACTATTTTTGCCGCCAACACATCGGCCATTTCCATTACTCGGATCGCTTCCGCTACCAAGAGGGCAGATCGAGTGATTGGAATTCATTTCATGAACCCCGTACCGATGAAGCCGATGGTGGAAATGATTCGCGGATATCATACTTCTGAGCAGACGATCGAAACCGCCACAAAATTATTAGCGAAGATGGGAAAAGAATCTATCTTAGTTAATGATTCGCCTGGTTTTGTTTCCAATCGGGTGCTAATGTTAACCGTTAATGAAGCAATTTTTCTGTTGCAAGAGGAAGTAGCTTCAGCCGAACAGGTTGATAAAATTTTTAAATCTTGTTTCGGTCACAAAATGGGACCATTAGAAACAGCAGATTTAATCGGGTTAGATACAATTCTTTTCTCGATCGAAGTATTGTACGAAAGCTTCAATGACAGTAAATATCGCCCCTGTCCTTTACTCAAAAAAATGGTAGATGCTGGATTGCACGGGCGAAAAAGCGGAAAAGGTTTCTATACCTACAATCATTAGTCATTAGAAATTACAGAACATGAAAGCAGCTAAAGACAAAATCAAAAAATTCCTTTCTCAGTTTTTCGGCAACCATGACTTGCAGGATGATGAAGACATCTTTGCTTTGGGATTCGTCAATTCCATGTTTGCCATGCAATTGGTGTTGTTTATAGAAAAAGAGTTTGAAGTGACGATCGAAAACGAAGACCTGGAATTTGCCAACTTCAGGAGTATCAACTCGATGGCGGCGTTACTAGAACGGAAAACTACCGTACTGGCGAGAGAGTAAAAAATGTGATTTAATGTTGACCTTTGGAGGAATTAAGTGATACAATGAAAATAGAATTAAGTTTTCAGCAAAAAGACAAGCACTCCACTTTTAGAGCTTTCGTAGATGAAGAAATAGTTCCTCATGCCGATCGCATCGATCGCGAAGAAAGAACGCCGCCCGAAATCATCCAAAAGTTAGCTCAAAAAGGATATTTAGGAGCCATATTACCCGAAGACTGGGGCGGCATTGGCATGGATGCGATCGCCTACGGTCTCCTAAACGAGGAAATCGGACGGGGATGTTCTTCGCTCAGGTGTTTGCTAACAGTTCATTCTATGGTCGCTCATGCTATTCTAAAATGGGGAAGTAAATTTCAAAAAGAGCATTGGCTGACTAAATTAGCATCCGGCGATGCGATCGCAGCTTTCGCATTGAGCGAACCTAACGTAGGTAGCGATGCCAAAGCCGTAGAGACGACAGCAACACTTTCTGGCGACTCTTATATCTTAAACGGGCAAAAAAAATGGATTACTTACGGACAAATTGCCGATGTTTTCTTAGTTTTTGCCAAGTGGGAAGGTAAACCCTCTGCTTTTTTAGTGGAAAAAAACAGTCCGGGACTCTCCATTAAACCAATTTTTGGAATGTTAGGTGTCAGAGGTTCGATGTTAGCAGAACTGCACCTAAATAATTGTCGAATTCCCCAAGAAAATCTCGTGTGCAGACAAGGTTTTGGTTTCTCCCACGTAGCATCTTCTGCACTTGATTTGGGACGATACAGTGTCGCGTGCGGTTGTGTAGGAATCGCTCAAGCTTGCTTAGAAGCCTGCATTGAATATACAAGTAAACGCAAGCAATTTGATGTTTATCTCAAAGAGCATCAACTAATTCGACAAATGATTACTGAGGCGCTCGCGAATATCAAAGCCGCCCGATTACTATGTTATCAAGCAGGTTATCTCAAAGATATTGGCGACCCCAACTCAATTATGGAAACCTCGATCGCCAAATATTTTGCTTCTACGATCGCAACCAAAGTAGCCAATGATGCCGTTCAAATTCACGGGGGAAATGGTTGCAGCAGCGAATACCCAGTTCAACGGTATTTACGGGATGCAAAAATCATGGAAATCATCGAAGGTAGTACCCAAATTCAAGAGATTACCATCGCTGAGTACGGTTATCAAGAATATAAATTCTCACAAAATCGCAGTTCGATAGCTCAAGAATTAGTAGCAAGGACGTGAAAAAATGATTAGTTTAAATTCTGCGCCAACAGACAACAAACAAGAAAAAACACGCTCCATCAAATGCGTCGTTTGGGATTTGGATAACACCATCTGGAACGGCATATTGTTAGAAGGCGATCGAGTTTGCTTGCGACCCGATATACTCGACATCATCAAAACTTTGGATAGTCGAGGAATCTTACAATCCATCGCTAGCAAGAATGAATATAGTAGTGCGATCGATAAACTTGAAGAACTAGGATTGCACGAGTATTTTATCTATCCTCAGATCCATTGGAATTCTAAGGTTTCTTCGATTAAAGAAATTGCTAAATTAATTAATATCGGTACGGATGCGATCGCTTTCGTTGACGACCAAATTTTTGAACTCGAAGAAGTAAAATTTTCCCTCCCTGAAGTCCTTTGTATTAATGTCGATCGCCTAGAATATCTACTAGAAATGCCAGAAATGAATCCTCGTTTTATCACAGAGGATTCCCAAAAAAGAAGGCAGATGTATATCAGCGATATCCAGCGAAATCAAGCTGAATCAGAATTCATCGGTTCGCAAGAAGAATTCTTAGCTACCCTAAATATGCACTTGATAATTTCTGCCGCTAAAGAAGAAGATTTACAGCGAGCCGAAGAACTAACAGTACGCACCAATCAACTAAACACAACAGGTTACACATATTCCTATGACGAACTGAATATGTTTAGTCGATCGGATAACCACAAATTGCTGATCGCCAGTTTAAATGATAAGTATGGAAATTATGGGAAAATCGGCTTAGCTCTCCTCGAATATTCCGAGAGCTTCTGGACTGTAAAACTCTTCCTGATGTCCTGTCGCGTCATGTCTAGAGGTGTCGGCACAGTTATGCTAAATTATCTGCTCGAACTCGCTAAAGACAATAACGTTCGATTGCGTGCAGAATTCCTTTCAAACAATCGAAATCGGATGATGTACATCGCTTATAAATTTTCTAGATTCAAAGAAATTGACAACAACGGCGCTCTGGTAATTCTCGAAAACGATCTAAAAACAATTCAACCTTACCCCAAATATATGAACATCGAAATCATCAATTAGAAAAATCAACAATCATCTGCGATCGAAAAAACTTACCAGGATTTTATAAAAAAATGGACATAAACAAACAACAAATACTAGCAAGACGCCATCAACTTTCCCCCAGCAAACAAGCACTCCTCGCCAAACGCTTGCGGGGTGAAATTAAGTCTGATTTCCCCATAAACCTTATTCCCAAACGCGATCGTACTGACCCTGCGCCGCTATCCTTTGCTCAACAAAGACTGTGGTTACTCCAACAAATCGATCGCACCAATTCTTCCTACAACGAACACGGAGCAATCCAACTCAAAGGTTCGCTCAATATACCAGCACTAGAGCGCAGTCTCAACGAAATTATAGAACGCCACGAATCCCTGCGAACTACTTTCAAAATGATGGAAGGACAACCAGTCCAAATCATTTCCCCATCTCTAACTATAAAGTTGCCAATAATCAATTTATCAGATTTATCAAGAGCAGAACAAACAAAACAAATTCAGCAACTTGCAATCGAACAAAGCCAATCCCCTTTTGACTTAGATCGAGGGCCATTATTGCGTTGGATGCTGTTACAAATCGGCGAACAAGATTACGTGCTGCTAGTTACCATGCACCACATTATTTATGATGGCTGGTCTTATGGCGTACTGATGCGCGAATTAGCAGCACTTTACGAAGCATTTTTTAATAGCAAATCATCCCCTCTTAGCGAACTACCCATCCAGTATGCAGACTTTGCTTTATGGCAGCAACAGTCCCTAAAAGGAGAGGCGCTGGAAACACAAATCGCTTATTGGAAGCAGCAGTTGGGTAAAACTCCTCCCGTGCTACAATTACCAACAGATTATCCTCGACCAGCCGTACAAACCTTCCGAGGTGCGAGAAAAACCTTCTCTCTGACGGCGGAATTAACTAAAGCACTCAAGGCGCTAAGTCAGAACGAAGATGCGACTTTTTTCATGACCTTGTTAGCCGCTTTCAAAATCTTGCTGTATCGCTACACGGGAATTGAAGATGTCGCGATCGGTTCCCCCATTGCTAACCGGAACATGAGCGAAATAGAGCAATTAATTGGCTGTTTTGTCAATACTTTAGTGTTGCGAACTGACTTATCTGGCAATCCTACTTTTCGGGAGTTGTTAAGTCGAGTACGTCAAGCGTGCGTACGAGCATACGCTCATTGCGATGTGCCATTTGAAAAGTTGGTAGAGACACTGCAACCGCAACGCTCTTTGAGTTATACGCCTTTATTTCAGGTGATGTTCGCACTTCAAAATACTCCCATGCCAGCGTTAGAGTTATCGGGGTTGACGGTAAGTAGTCTCGATAGCGATAGAGGTACTGCGAAATTCGATTTGAGTTTGTATATCGAAGAAAGAGGGGAGGAATTCATGGCAACTATAGAATACAATACCGACATATTCGAGGCAGCTACGATCGCCCGAACGAGCGAGCATTTTCAGCAGTTACTCGCAGGAATTGTCGCCAATCCCGATAGTCGTTTGAATGAATTACCAATATTAACATCATCTGAAAAACAGCAGTTGTTAGATTGGAATTGTACTCAAACTGATTACCCCAAAGATGCTTGTATTCACCAGCTATTTGAAGCGCAAGTACAAAAAACGCCAGATGCAGTTGCGATCGTATTTGAAGATCGACAGCTAACGTATCAAGAATTAAATCAACAAGCCGATCGCTTGGCGGATTATCTGAGAAAATTAGGAGTGCGATCGGAAGTTTTGGTAGGGATTTGTGTAGAGCGATCGATCGAAATGGTAGTCGGACTTTTAGGCATTCTCAAGGCTGGTGGAGCTTATGTACCGTTAGATCCCGCCTATCCTCAAGAGCGTCTGGCTTTCATATTATCCGATGCTCAAGTGTCAGTATTATTAACTCGCGAAACTTTAATTAAAGAACTACCAGCTTTGAGTGTAAACGTAACTCCAGTAGTTGTTTATTTCGATCGCGAATGGGACACGAGCTCTAATCCCAAATCCCAAATCCCAAATCCCAAATTGTCTGACCAGCTCGCCTACGTCCTCTACACTTCAGGTTCGACCGGGACACCCAAAGGCGTACTCGGTCGCCATCGCAGCGCGGTCAATCGCTTGAATTGGAATCCTTATCCTTTTGAACAAGGAGAGATTTGCTGTCAGAAAACATCATTAAATTTTATAGATTCTGTTTGGGAAATTTTTGCCCCATTGCTGCACGGACTAAAAACTGTCATCATTTCCGATGAAATAGTAAAAGACCCTTATCGGTTGGTTCAAACTTTATCTCAGCAACAGGTTACCCGCCTTGTTTTAGTGCCATCATTGTTGCGCGTCTTATTAGAAACTTTTCCAGATTTACAAAGCCGACTTCCCAAACTCAAGTATTGGGTTAGCAGTGGAGAAACTTTATCCGTGGAACTATGTCAGCGCTTCCAAGAAAGGATGGCTCAAAGTATTTTAATTAACCTTTATGGCTCCTCCGAAGTATCCGCAGATGTGACTTGGTACGACACGAGCAAAAACCAATCTCTTTCTTCAATTCCGATCGGTCGTCCCATTTCCAATATACAAGTATACGTGCTGGACGCGAACCTGCAACCCGTTCCGATCGGCGTTCCGGGTGAACTGTGTATTGGCGGCGATGGTTTAGCGCGAGGTTATCTCAATCGCCCAGAACTAACAGCAGAAAAGTTTATCCCTAATCCTTTTAGCAGTGAAGATGGCGCTTATCTTTATCGAAGTGGAGACATCGGTCGTTATCGATTTAATGGGGAAATCGAGTATTTGGGACGTAGCGATCGCCAAATCAAACTTCGCGGTTTTCGCATTGAATTAGGGGAGGTTGAAAATGTACTTTCCCAACATCCAGCAGTAAAACAAGCTGTGGTTCTTCTCAGAGAAGATAAAGTAGATAACAAGCGCTTAGTTGCTTATATTGTCTCAGATAATATTAGCCTAGAACTGCGCAGCTTTTTAGCAGAAAAGTTACCGGATTATATGGTGCCATCCGTTGTCGTACAGTTGGAGGCATTACCTTTAACACCTAACGGTAAAGTAGACTATCTCGCCCTACCAGTACCGGAAAATCGCCGGGATTTGAAACGGGATGATGCGATGCCTAAAACTGAAGCAGAGCGACTGATTGCTGAGGTTTGGCAAGAGATATTGCAATTGGAAAAAGTGGGGATTAATGATAATTTTTTTGAAATTGGCGGGCATTCTTTACTTTTGGTCAAAGTTCAAGCAAAATTGCATAAGGTTTTAGATAGAAATATTTCTGCGATCGACTTATTTAAGTATCCTACTATAAAGATGTTTGCGGAATATTTGAGTCTAAAACAGGATGGGGAGCAACCAATGTTTGAAGAAGTTAATAGCTATGTCAGGAAGCAAGAACAAGCGGCAGCCAGACAAAAAGAACTGTTTAAACAAGCTAGGAATCGGTAATAAAATTAAGATATTTTTTAGGAGAGGTCGAAATGGATAAGTGGGAAGGAGAGGGTATGTTGGAACCAATTGCTATTATTGGGATGGCGGGTCGTTTTCCTGGCGCTAAAAATGTCGATGAATTTTGGCTAAATTTGTGTGATGGAGTGGAATCGATTTCATTGTTTAGTGATGAAGAGTTGAGGGATGGGGGGGTAGAAAAGAGTTGGCTGAATGACTCGAATTATGTGAAAGCTGGGTTTGTGTTGGATGATATCGAAATGTTTGATGCTTCGTTTTTTGGTATGCTGGCAAAAGAAGCTGAAATTACAGATCCGCAACATCGTCTTTTTTTAGAGTGTGCTTGGGAAGCTTTGGAAAATGCGGGGTATGACCCGGAACAATACGAAGGTTTGGCTGGTGTTTATGCAGGTGCTAACCAGAGTACATACCTGCTGAATAATATTATTTCAAATCGCGATTTATTGCAATCAATGGGTTATTTGCCGCTGGGAATTGGCAATAATCAAGACTTTTTAGCTACTAGAATTTCTTATAAGTTGAATTTGAAAGGGCCGAGTATTAATGTTAATACGGCTTGTTCTACATCATTAGTTGCCGTTCATTCGGCTTGTCGGGGATTGTTGAGTTACGAATGCGATTTAGCTCTAGCTGGCGGTGTTTCAATTCAAGTTCCCCAAAAACAAGGTTATTTTTATCAAGAAAGTGGGATATTTTCTACCGACGCTCGCACTCGCGCTTTTGATGCAAAAGCAGGAGGAACTACTTTTGGCAATGGGGTGGGTATTGTTGTACTTAAAAGATTAGAAGATGCTTTGGCGGATGGCGATCGCATTTATGCGTTAATTAAAGGTTCAGCTATTAATAATGATGGTTCTGCGAAAGTTAGTTATACAGCGCCCAGTGTTTCGGGTCAAGCTAAGGTAATTGCTCAGGCGCAAGCGATCGCTCGTTTCGCTCCTGAAACTATCACTTATATAGAAACTCACGGAACTGGTACTTCTTTGGGAGATCCGATCGAAATTAGAGCGCTGCAAGAAGTGTTTGAATCGCAAACTAAGAAGAAAGGTTTCTGCGCGATCGGCTCTGTAAAAACTAATGTCAGTCATTTGAATACAGCCGCCGGAATAACGGGATTAATCAAAACAGTTTTGGCGCTTAAACATCAGAAAATACCAGCCAGTTTGCACTTTGAAAAACCAAATCCCGAAATTGATTTTGCCAAGAGTCCGTTTTATGTCAATACCACCCTCCGTGAATGGAAAACAGACGGAATGCCTCGTCGTGCGGGAGTCAGTTCTTTCGGAATTGGCGGTACTAATGCTCATGTCGTTTTGGAAGAAGCTCCAAATCAAGAGCGTGGGAGAAAGGTAGCAGGGGAGAAAGGGAGAAAGTATCAATTGTTGATACTTTCTGCTAAAACAAGTTCGGCTTTGGAAACAGCAACGGCAAATTTAGCGGCGCATTTAAAACAGCATCCCGACCTCAATTTAGCTGATGTGGCTTACACCCTGCAAGTTGGTCGTAAAGTGTTCGATTATCGCCGAATGTTGGTATGTCAAAATATTGACGATGCTGTACAAGCGCTGACTCTAGAAAGTGAGCAAAAAGAAAATAAAAAAATATTAATTCCCGATATTTCCCACTCCCACCACGAGGAGTCTGGTAATCGTCCTGTCGTGTTTATGTTTTCCGGTCAAGGGGTGCAGTACGCGAACATGGCGCGGGAACTTTACCAGACTGAATCTACTTTTACTCGTGCTATTGATGATTGTTGCGAACTCCTAATACCGCACTTGGGAATAGACTTGCGTACCGTTTTGTATCCAAGTGAATTAGGGGAAGAAGAAGCCGCACAACAACTGAAACAAACTTATATTACTCAGCCAGTGTTATTTATAATTGAGTACGCTTTAGCTCAGTTGTGGATGTCGTGGGGCGTGCTTCCTGAAGCTGCGATCGGTCACAGTATTGGAGAGTACGTTGCAGCAACTCTTGCTGGTGTGTTTTCCCTGGAAGATGCGTTGATATTAGTTGCTACTCGCGGGAGATTGATGCAGCAACTTCCTGCTGGTGCAATGCTGGCTGTACCTCTATCGGAAAAGGAAATTGAACTAAGTGAAGAACTTTCTCTGGCTGTAATTAATGCACCATCTTTGTGTGTAGTTTCGGGTTCTATAAAAGCTGTTGACGAGCTGCAAAATCGTTTTATTGAGCTCGGTTTAGATTGTCGTCGTTTGCATACTTCTCATGCTTTTCATTCTGATATGATGGAACCCATTATTGAGCATTTCATCGCCGAAGTTATAAAAGTAAAACTAAAGGCTCCTCAAATACCTTTCATATCCAATGTAACTGGCACTTGGATTACTGAAATCGAAGCAACTGATCCGAATTATTGGGGGAAACATCTACGCCAAACGGTGCGTTTTGCTGACGGGATTGCTGAGTTGCTAAAAGAACCAAAGCGAATCCTGTTGGAAGTTGGCCCTGGACGCACTTTGAGTACCTTTGCTAGAGATTGTTTGGAAGAAAATACTCAAACAATTGTACTTTCTTCGCTGCGTCATCCGAAAGATCGACAGTCAGATATAGCATTCTTGCTGAACGCATTGGGAAGACTTTGGTTAGCTGGCGTGTCGGTCAATTGGTCGGAATTTTATCGCCACGAGCGACGCGATCGCATTCCTTTACCCACTTATCCTTTTGAGCGAAAAAGATATTGGATTGAACCTTCTAATCCAGCAGTTCATGACCATAAATTCACAGAAGTAGATCGTACAATCGAGGAGGAAAATGTAGGCGATCGCGAGATTGAAGAAATAATGGCTCAACAAGTTGAGATCATGTCTCAACAACTGGAGATACTGAGAATGTATGGCTAGCATTCATGCTTCATGGTTCATCTGACTAATGACTAATAATTAAGGAAATTCCAATGTCTGACTCCCAACTCAACCAAAAACTAAATTTATCAATACATCCCTCGCAAACTGACAAAATCCTGTCAGTATTAAAAGAAATTGTCGGTAAAGCAATGGGAGTAAGCTCCTCTGAAATTGACGAGCGGACTAATTTTCTCGAACTCGGTTTTGAGTCCGTGCAATTACTCCAAATAAATGGCGCAATTAAAAAAGCATTTGGTGTCAATATTTCTTTAAAATTATTAATTGAAAATAGCTCTACGATTAACGAATTAGCCGTCTACATATCTCAGCAAATCCCGTCGATCGAGCCAACATTAACGCCCGATCGGCCCGAAACAAATAACTCAAAACCAAAGAAAAAAGAATCGCTATTGCCAGAAAAGCATCTCGATCGACAAACCGATAATACAGCTATCAAACGTTTGATGGCGCAGCAACTTGAGGTAATGTCCAAACAACTGGAATTTCTGCGCGAAAACATTTCACCAAAGCAGAAACAACCTACACGCATACCTACCGAAACTATCGCACAGGAACGCCAGAGAGAAATTCCAATCCAAAATCCAAAATCCAAAAACCAAAAATCCCCCAGTTCCGCCAATTTAACTCCTCGCCAACAAGAACATTTAGACGCATTAATCGCACGGGTAATCGAACGCACTCAAGCATCGAAAAACTTGACGCAAAACGATCGCGTTCATCATGCTAATTCCAGATCGATATTGGGGTTTCGTCCTTCTATCAAAGAAATGGTATATCCCATCTATCCCCAAAGAAGTTCGGGTGCGAGAATTTGGGATATTGATGGGAATGAATATATAGATATGTCAATGGGATTTGGCGCACTTTTATTCGGTCATTCTCCATCTTTTATTATTAATGCAATTCAAGATTATGTTCACCAAGGAATACAACATGGCCCACAATCAGCAATGGCCGGTAAAGCTGCTCAGTTAGTTTGCGAATTAACAGGTCAAGAAAGAGCTTGTTTTTGTAATGACGGCAGCGAAGCGGTAATGGGAGCAATTCGCATCGCTCGCGCCATTACAGGGCGCGAAAAGATTGCTTTTTTTGGAGGTTCCTATCACGGAACTTTGGATGAAGTTTTGGTCGCCGGAGTACCGAGTGAAGAGGGAAATTCGCGTTCTATCGCGATCGCTCCTGGTATTCCGCAACATAAAGTCGAACAAGTAATAGTTCTAGATTACGGAAATCCCAAATCGCTAGATATTATCAGAGATCACGCCAGTGAATTAGCTGCTGTTTTGGTAGAGCCAATCCAAAGCGCCAAACCGGATTTGCAACCTAAAGAATTTTTGCATGAATTGAGACAATTAACTCAAGAAACGGGAATTGTTTTAATTTTTGATGAAGTGATTACCGGATTTCGGATGCACCCAGGCGGGATGCAAGCGTTGTGGAATATTCGAGCCGATATCACAACCTATGGTAAAGCAATTGGTGGTGGGATGCCGATCGGAGTAATTGCTGGTAAGGCTGCTTTTATGGACGCATTAGATGGTGGATTTTGGAGTTATGGAGATGCGTCTTATCCTGAAGTCGAAGTTACTCACTTTGCAGGTACTTTTTTCAAGCATCCTCTTGTGATGGCTACTACTTTGGGTGCACTCACCCACCTTAAAAATAGCGGCCAGAAACTGCAAGAAGAGTTAACGGTTAAAACTACAAAATTAGCCAATACGCTCAATACTTACTTCGAGCAAAAACAGTTACCGATTCAGGTAGTTTATTTTGGCTCTCTATTCCGTTTTGCTTATTCTCCCACCCTCAATTGGATGGATTTATTTTTCTATCACCTGCTAGAAAAGGGAATCTTTGCTTTAGAAAACAGGAGACTTTTCTTATCTACCGCTCATACTGATGCAGATATCGATCGGATGATTCAAGCAGTCAAGGAAAGTATAAGCGAAATGCAAGAGGGTGGATTTTTACCAGGGGAATCGGGAGTGGGGACTGGGAAAAAATCTTTCCGATCGCCGATCGCCAATCGCCAGTATTCAATCCCCTTAACAGAAGCGCAAAAAGAACTTTGGGTAATGGCAAAAATGGGAGAAACTGTCTCCCGTGCTTATAACCAATCAACGACAATTCATCTGCGCGGTTCGTTCAATTTGGCAGCAGCGCGTAAAGCAATTCAAGAAGTAGTCGATCGCCACGAAGCATTGCGAGCAACCTTTAATCCGTCAGGAGATTATCAACAAATTAATTCGACTCTGACTGTCAACATTCCGGTAGTGGATTTCTCGACTTTAGATAACAGCGATCGCGGAACACATTTAGAGGAATTTTTAGCAACAGAAGCACGACAAACTTTCAATCTTGAAACTGGGCCTTTAGTCCGCACCCAAATCGTCACATTAGAAGAACAACATCATCTTTTAGTTTTTACAGTTCATCATATTATTGCTGATGGTTGGTCGTTGGGAGTTTTGCAACAAGAACTAACTGCAATTTATACAGCAGAATGTCAAGCGATCGAGCATCAACTCCCACAACCAATGCAGTTAAGCGAATACGTTGAATGGGAAGCAAGCCAGCAGGAAAGTCCAGAAATGGCAAAAGCTGAAGCTTATTGGTTGCAGCAATTTTCCAGTTCAGTTCCCGTATTAGAATTGCCAACCGATCGCCCTCGACCATCAGTTAATCGCTACGTCGGTACTCGACAAACTTTCACGCTGGATAAAAATTTTTATGGCGCTTTGAAACACGAAAGTATCAAGTTTAAAAGCACCTTATTTACAACAGTTTTGGCTGGATTTTTGGCGTTACTTCACCGATTGACAGGTCAAGACGATATCGTTATTGGTATCCCTTCAGCCGGACAATTATCTGTTGAAGGTGAATATCTTGTCGGTCACTACGTAAATTTATTGCCAATCCGCAGTCAAGTTGTGGAAAACCAGACATTCACGGAATATTTAAGTTCATTAAAAGAGGTGTTATCCGATGCTTATGATCATCAAATTTATCCGTTTATTAGGTTGGTTAAAAAACTAAATCTCTCAAGAGATACAAGTCGTCCACCTTTAGTGACAATACTGTTTAATTTAGACAGACCTCTGGCTACCTCAGAGTCTTTTAGCCGAAAATTCGAGTTTGTCAGAAATCCTACCAATTCTTCCATCTCGGATATTTTTCTGGATATTCACCAACAAAATGACGAACTTGTAGTCGATTGTGAATACAACACCGACTTATTTGACTCGCAAACTATTGAACGGTGGATGAAACATTGGCAAACTTTGTTAGAAAGCATTGTTGCTAATCCAGAACAGCGAGTTTGGGATTTACCTTTACTGAAGTCAGACGAACTAAAACAGTTGTTGGTGGAATGGAATAATACGCAAACTGACTATCCTCAGCACCAGTGCATTCACGAACTTTTTGAAGCGCAAGTGGAACGCACGCCTGATGCTGTGGCGGTAATGTTTGGAAACCAAAGTTTGACCTATGGTGAATTGAATGCTAAGGCTAATCAACTAGCACATCACCTGCAAAAATTGGGGGTAAATTCAGAAGTAATGGTGGGGATTTGTTTAGATAGATCCCTCGATCAAATTGTCGGAATTCTGGGTATTCTCAAAGCAGGTGGCGCCTACCTACCTCTCGAGCCGAATTATCCCCAAGAACGACTGGCTTTCATGTTGTCGGATACTCACTTGTCGGCGGTGATTACTCATTCGTCATTAGTTAAAAACTTTGCCAAAATGACTGTCATCTGCTTGAATACTGACTGGGAAATTATCCAGCAAGAAAGCCGAGAAAATCCTGTCAGTCGTTCTACAATTGATAATGTGGCTTATGTCATTTATACCTCTGGTTCGACGGGGAAACCTAAAGGAGTTTTAGGTTTGCATAGAGGCGCTGTCAATCGTTTTCATTGGATGTGGCAAACTTATCCTTTTAAAGGAGAAGATGTTTGCTGTCAGAAAACATCGTTAAACTTTGTAGATTCTGTTTGGGAGATTTTCGGGCCGTTACTGCAAGGAATACCAACGATTATTGTAAGCGATCGCATTCTCAAAGACCCTCACCAGTTCGTAGAAACTCTCGCTAACAATAAAGTGACGCGACTTGTCTTGGTTCCTTCTTTACTGCGGTTACTTTTAGATACGTTTGCTGACTTGCAAAAACGGCTACCAAAATTGAATTTTTGGGTAACAAGTGGAGAGGCACTTTCGGTAGAATTATTGCAAAAGTTTCGGCAGATTTTACCTGAGAGTACGCTGTTAAATCTTTACGGTTCCTCGGAAGTTTCTGCTGATGTCACTTGCTACAGTAGCAGTCCGCAAGATCGACCTAATTCGCACGTTTCTATCGGCCGTGCGATCGCGAACACCGAAATCTACGTCCTCGACCGAAACTTACAACCTGTTCCCATTGGCGTACCTGGTGAACTGTATGTCGGTGGCGCAGGATTGGCGCGAGGTTATCTCAATCGTCCCGAATTAACATCGGAGAGATTCATTCCTAATCCATTAGCCATCGTCGATCGCGATCGCTCGACAAAACTATACAAAACTGGCGATCTGGTTCGCTATTTACCAGATGGCAATTTGGAATTTCTCGGACGCATCGATAACCAAGTCAAAATTCGCGGTTTCCGGATAGAATTAGGAGAAATTGAAGCGGTACTAGCTCAACATCCATCTGTGCGACAGGTAATCGTTTTGGCTAGGGAAAATGAAACCGATAATCAGCAATTGGTGGCTTATATCATATCCGATCCAGAACAGCCGATCGCAGTCAGCGAACTTCATCGTCTGCTGCAAGAAAAGCTGCCTAACTATATGATACCATCTGCTTTTGTGATGTTAGAAAATCTGCCATTACTACCCAATGGTAAAGTAGACCGTCGAGCGCTACCAGCACCAGAACAAGCACGTCCTAAATTGGAAGCAGCCTATCAATCACCCCGAACGGAAATAGAACAAAGCATTGCTGCTATTTGGCAAGAATTCCTTCATTTGGAGGAAGTAGGTATTCACGATAACTTCTTCGATTTGGGCGGTGATTCATTGCTCTTAGTTCGCGTTCACAGCCAAATGCAAAAAATATTTCAGCGAGAGTTTTCTTTAGTTGGGATGTTTCAATATCCAACCATCGGCTACTTAGCTGAATATTTAATTCAGGAGGAAAACAAACAGCGATCGCATGCAAATAATTCTCAACCATCTATAACCCCAACAGATTCCATCAACCGCCGCCGACAAGTCAGACAAGAACATCGAGCAGCAAGACAAAGCAGAGAGCAGTCTTAGAAGCTAATTTTAGATGTCGAATTTCCAATATCTTTCAACCCAAATAAAGTAGGAAAAAGTGATGTTAAACCAACAAAAAAGGCTGAAAATCCAAACCTCCTTTGACACCGAAAACACGAGCCAATACAGTATCAAACAAAAAACGCTAGAACTATTTGGTCCATCCACGCTTACTGCCTCTCTAGAAGAAATGAGCGAGATGCAAATTAACGCTGTAACTCGCGATTTCTTAGCCGACATCAAAACCAACAGCGATATTGATTTGCAAGCGTTAACACAAAACTTTTGCGATCCTCAAATTCCCATTGAGCCAGCTAATTTTGAAAGCTACCTGGAATATTTATCCAGCAACGTAATTAGCCATTCAATTCACACATCATCGCCGCGATTTATCGGTCACATGACTGCCGCACTTCCCTATTTCGTGCAGCCTCTAGCTAAACTGATGACGGCGATGAATCAAAACGCCGTAAAAATAGAAACTGCTAAAGCTTTTAGTCCTTATGAACGTCAAGCTTTGGCGATGATTCATCAACTGATTTACAACTTTGGCGATCGCTTTTACGCCCAGCATATTCAAAACAGCGAGAGTACATTAGGAATTTTGCTTTCTGGAGGTACTACAGCGAATATCACCGCACTTTGGTGCGCCAGAAATACTTCTTTAGGGCCAAAAGATGACTTTCCCGGTATAGAAAAGGAAGGTTTAACAGCCGCCTTAGATTATTATGGCTACAAAGGTGCGGTAGTAATCGGTTCGGATTTAATGCACTACTCGTTTGAAAAAGCCACCGACTTGTTAGGTATCGGTACGCGAGGTTTGATTAAAATTAAGAGCGATCGCAACAATCGGATTGACATCGAAGCGCTTCGTCAAGCCGTCGCAGATTGTCGCAACCAAAACAAGCATATTATCGCGATCGTGGGCATTGCCGGCACTACAGACTCAGGTGGAGTCGATTCTCTTTCCGATATGGCGGAGATTGCGCGAGAAGCGAAAGTTCACTTCCACGTAGATGCCGCTTGGGGTGGGCCAGTGATTTTTTCCCAACAGCATCGGCATAAACTTGTTGGGATCGAACGGGCTGATTCGGTGACGATTGATGGACATAAACAAATGTACTTGCCAATGGGTATTGGGATGGTCTTTTTGCGCGATCCGATCGTGGCACAAGCGATCGAAAAAAATGCCAGTTATACCATGCGTAAAGGTTCATTCGATTTAGGTAAACGCGCTTTGGAAGGTTCTCGACCGGCAATGGCATTATTTCTTCATGCTGGGCTAAACTTAATTGGGGTAAAAGGATATGAATTTTTGATTGATGAAGGAATTCGCAAGACTCAATATATGGCAGATCGCATCCGCAGTCTAGCTGAATTTGAGTTGTTAGCAGCACCGGATATTAACCTGTTAATTTACCGTTATATACCGGAGTCATTGCGAGAGAGTGCGGCTAAAAATCAGTTAACTGAAAGTGAAAATCAGCTAATCAATCGATTTAACGAACGACTTCAAAAAGCCCAGCGCCAAGCAGGTCGTACTTTTATTTCGCGGACAACTAAAACTACCATCTGTTCGGGAAAAGAAATTCCGATGATCGCATTGAGGGCGGTGATTGCTAATCCACTTACCACTGAAGATGATATCGATGCTGTTTTAAACGACCAGATCGAGATTGCTTTAGAGATTTCGATGTCTAATTCTCTAGAAACTACAGAAAATGTAGCCTAGAAATTGTTTGAAAATTCATTCCAAATAGAACACCAATCAACTTATGCAATCAGCAAATTCACCTTTGGCAGAAAATTCTCGCTCTCTTTATAATAATTGGGCTTTTGCTTACCCAGTAAGCAAAGAGGGGATAGAACTTTGGCTAGATTTTATGCAGGAACATATCCTCAAGCATCTTCCAAAGGAAGCGCACATTTTAGACATTGGCTGTGGAAAGGGAGAAATAGTAAAAAGTCTGATTGAAAAAGGTTATCAAGTAACCGGATTAGATATCTCCGAGGAAATGTTACGTTATGCTAGCGAGAATGTACCTAATGGTAAATTTATCCGAGATGACATCCGCTTCTGTAAATTGCCTCCTAACTTTGATGCAGTTCTTTCATCAAATAATGTCTTCAGCTATATATTGAGTTTGGAGGATTTGACAAAGGCTTTCCAAAACGTTTATTCGGCACTTGGAAAAAACGGTTGGTTCGGGTTCGATTTGAGTGAGGGAGAACAAGCTTCAGATTCTAGCAATTTAATTGAAGCTAATGAAGATAAATTTTTTGGTGACATAGCAGATGATTATGTTTGGCTTCAGCATTCCAGTCATTCTCCAGATGGTAAATCATGCCAAGTCAAGCACGTAACATTCCAATTACTGAATGGAAGCTGGCAACGTTCAGAGGTCAATTTTGCACAACAAGGCTATTCCCGATCTGAAGTTCAATCTGCTCTAGAAAAGGTAGGGTTTGAGAAAGTTACAATCTACGATCTAACCAAAGACTTTCCAATAAATGTAGTCGAAGACTCAAGGATAATATACGTTTTTCGCAAGCCCTAGTTTCAGAACGTCTTTTTCAATTTACCTGGGATAATGAGGAGCAGTAATATCAATGAATAAATTAAATGAAATCAATCGTTTTGATGGCAAAGATGAAATCGCAATTGTCGGCATGGCAGGTCGTTTTCCTGGTGCAAAAGATGTCGAGATTTTTTGGCAAAACCTGCGTGACGGCGTGGAATCAATTTCTTTTTTCACAGATGAAGAACTCATATCTACAGGTACAAACCCAGCCGTATTTAATGATTCTAAATATGTCAAAGCAGGAACCGTACTGGAAGATATAGAACTATTTGACGCGGCATTTTTCGGCTTTACACCTAGAGAAGCTGAAATAGCAGATCCCCAACAACGTCTGTTCCTAGAATGTGCTTGGGAAGCACTAGAAAATTCTGGCTACAATTCAGACACTTACCCCGGTCAAATCGGTTTGTTTGCGGGTGTAACTCTGAGTAGTTACTTATTTTCCAATCTATATCCCCATCGAGATTTAATAGGCTCGGTGGATTTATTCCAAGTATTGATAGGAAATGATAAAGATCACATAGCCACGCAAACTTCTTACAAATTAAACCTTAAAGGGCCGAGCATTAATATTCAAACCACCTGTTCCACCTCATTAGTTGCTGTTCATTTAGCTTGCCAAAGTTTGCTGAATGGCGAAAGCGATATCGCGTTGGCTGGTGGTGTTTCAATTCAAGTCCCACAAAAAACAGGTTATCGCTATCAAGAAGGAGGAATTAATTCTCCTGATGGACATTGCCGAGCCTTCGATGCAAATGCTGGAGGAACTATTTTTGGTAGCGGTTTGGGTATTGTAGTATTGAAACAATTAGAAGCTGCTGTAGCCGACGGGGATTGTATTCACGCGGTCATTAAAGGTTCCGCCATTAATAATGACGGTTCTTTAAAAGTTGGTTACACAGCCCCCAGTGTAGAAGGTCAAAGGGAGGTGATTTTAGAAGCACTTGCTTTAGCTGGAGTGGATCCCGAAACTATTAGTTATATTGAGGCGCATGGAACGGGAACAGCCTTGGGAGATCCGATCGAAATTGCAGCTCTCACCCAAGCTTTTCATACCAACACTGATCGGAATAGTTTTTGTGCGATCGGTTCGGTTAAAACTAATGTCGGGCATTTGAATACCGCTGCTGGTATAACAGGTTTAATCAAAAGTATCCAAGCACTTAAACACAAACAAATACCTGCCAGTTTGCATTTCCAAGAACCCAATCCTCAGATAGATTTTGCCAACAGTCCCTTTTACGTTAATACTACGTTGTCGGAATGGAAAACTAACGGCAATCCGCGTCGTGCTGGAGTCAGTTCTTTCGGAATTGGTGGAACAAATGCTCATATAATTTTAGAAGAAACTCCTGCCCTTGAAGCTTCTAGTTCCTCACGTCCTTGGCAGTTATTGCTACTATCAGCAAAAACCAATACAGCATTAGAGACTGCAACTGCGAATTTAGCCAAACATTTACAACACCATCCCGACTTAAATATTGCTGATGTTGCCTACACATTGCAAGTCGGTCGTCGGACTTTTGAACATCGCCGAATGGTAGTTTGTCACGATATTGAAGATGCCCTGAATGCGCTAACTAATGTAGATACGCAACGAGTTTTCACGCACTACCAAAAGCCCTCTCACCGTCCGATCGTATTCATGTTTTCTGGACAAGGCGCACAATATGTAAATATGGGGCGAGAACTTTACGAAGTTGAGCCGACATTTAAAGAACAAATAGATATCTGTTCGGAAATTCTCAAACCTCATTTAGGTATCGATCTGCGTTCAATTCTATATCCCAGCGAAGCACAAATCGCAGAAGCTTCTCAGCAATTACAACAAACTGCAATTACCCAACCCGCTATGTTTGTTGTTGAATACGCGATCGCCAAGTTGTGGATACAATGGGGAGTGAATCCCGTAGCGCTAATTGGACACAGTATTGGTGAATATGTAGCTGCTACTTTAGCAGGTGTTTTCTCCCTAGAAGATGCCTTATTTCTAGTAGCAATTAGAGGTCAATTGATGCAGCAATTGCCATCGGGAAGTATGCTCGCCGTGCCACTTCCAGAACAAGAAGTTAAGCCATTTTTGGGCAAAGAACTTTCTTTAGCAGCAATTAACGCGCCATCCTCGTGCGTCGTTTCAGGCTCGACAGAAGCGATCGAAATATTGCAAAAACAGTTAAATTCCCAAGCTATAGACTGTCGCCGCCTACATACATCTCATGCCTTTCATTCTGAGATGATGCAACCGATTGTGGAACAGTTTGCACTTGCTATTAAAAAAGTGAAGCTGAATCAGCCCCAAATTCCCTTTATTTCCAACTTGACTGGGACCTGGATTAAAGAAAATGAAGCCACAAATCCCAGCTATTGGAGCAAACATCTGCGCCAAACAGTAAGATTTTCTGCCGGAATTTCCGAGTTGTTGAAACAGCCGGAAGCAATATTTTTGGAAGTTGGCCCGGGACGGACATTAAACTCGTTAACTAAGCGGCATTTAGAACCTGATGCCAAACATCTGGTGCTAACTTCCTTACGCCATCCTCAAGAACAACAATCCGATATTGCCCTATTATTAAACGCATTAGGTCGGCTTTGGATGGCAGGTGTAAAGATAGATTGGTCGGGTTTTTCTACCCAGGAATCGCGTCATCGTCTCCCCCTACCGACCTATCCTTTCGAGCGCCAACGTTACTGGATAGATGCCAAATCGCCATCCTTATCTGGGAGTAACAACTCAACAACATCCGACAAAAAAAATCGATGGTTAGTGTTTGTTGATGAATCTGGTGCAGGTTCCCAATTACTTAATAAATTGGAAGAAAAAGGTCAAAATGTAATTACGTTAAAGTTAGGAGAACAATTTGCTAAACTCAGCGAAGGAATTTATACCATTAATCCCCAAAAGCAAGACGATATTGATGCTTTACTTGCAGAACTAATACCCGATACAAAACCATCTCAACAAACAGACTCCTCCCCACGCTATTTAAGACCCAGCCTTGGTAATTCGTATGTTCCTCCTACTAACGACTTAGAACAACAAATTGCCGAAATGTGGCAAGAAGTTCTCGGTATTAAACAAGTCGGTATTCACGATAATTTCTTCGAGTTAGGAGGAGATTCACTCATCGCCACCCAATTAGTTTCGCGATTGCGATCGAACTTCCCAGTCGAACTACCACTGCGCGACCTTTTACTTCAAGCATCCACTGTCGCCAAACAAGCAGAAACGATCGACCAACTTCTTCTAGAAAAAATTGCCGAATTATCTGACGAAGAAGTTGAAGCTCTTCTGGCTAATTGATAAAAGTCTATACAGCCCTTCTCAGGTATATAAGGTATGACTGGTAAATTGGTAATTGGAGTTGTGAAGCGCTTACCTCATTTACTACATGAGCACGATAAGAGGGCTAAAGCCCAACTACGTACTTTTCTAAACATCTGCGTTCATCTATTCTTCATCTACGCTTAAATAAAAATCATGGAAAACCAAACCTCTAATCTATCAGCAACCAAAAAAGCCCTTCTGGAAAAGTGGAAGACAGGAAAATCTAGAAGTTCTGCTATTCCTAAGCGATCGGACTCTAATTGTATTCCCTTATCTTTTTCCCAGCAAAGACTCTGGTTTATCGATCGACTTTATCAAGGAAGTTCCTTCTATAATATTCCGACAGCTATTCATTTAAAGGGAATGCTTGATGTGACGGCGCTTAAGCAAAGTCTTAACGAAATTATGAAGCGTCACGAAGCTTGGAGGACGAGTTTTGTAATAGTAGACAAGCAACCATTTCAGACGATCGCATCTGAATCAACCTGGGAATTACCTATCCTCAACCTCGAACATTTATCGGGCAAAAATTGGGATGTAGAAGTTCAAAAAATAGCTGTCGAGGAAGCTAAAAAACCCTTTAATTTATCCCAAGCGCCTCTGGTACGGGCAACTTTGCTGCGTCTAGGCGAAACAGAACATATTTTCCTTTTGACGATGCACCACATCGTCTCCGATGGATGGTCGATATCAGTTTTCGCGGGGGAATTGGCAGCACTGTACGCGGCGTTCTCAACAGGTCAATCTCCGTCATTACCTGAACTCCCTATCCAGTATGCAGATTTTGCAATTTGGCAGCGCGATCGCTTGCAAGGTGAAATACTCGCTACCCAACTCAATTACTGGAAGCAACAACTAGGCGGTGATTTACCTGTATTGCAATTGCCTGTCGATCGTTCCAGACCTACTATTACCACGTTTAATGGTACAAAGCAATACTTTACTTTTTCCAAAACTCTAACAGAGGCACTAAGTAAATTAAGTCAGCAAGAAGAAGTCACTTTATTTATGACTTTGCTAGCGGGCTTTAATACTTTACTTTACCGCTATACAGAGCAAGAAGATATCCTAATAGGTTCTTCAATTGCTAATCGCAATCAAGCCGAACTAGAAGGAATACTTGGTTTATTTGTCAATACATTGGTAATGCGAAATGACCTCAGCGGCAACCCAAGTTTTCGCACGCTTTTGAGTCGGGTACGCGGGGTGACTCTCGACGCTTACGCACATCAGGATTTGCCTTTTGAGAAGCTAGTAGAGGAATTGCAACCCGATCGAGATTTAAGCCGAAATCCTTTGTTTCAGGTCATGTTTGTGCTGCAAAATACGCCGAAGTCCGAGCAAGAGATTGCTGGGTTAACTTTGCGTAGTTTAGAGTTCGATAGTGGCACGTCTCAGTTTGACATTTTCCTGTCGCTCGGCGAATCTAAAGAAGGATTAACGGGATTTTTAGAGTACAGTACCGACTTATTTGATGCGGCAACAATTACAGGACTAATCGACAATTTTCAAACCTTACTGGAAAGCATCGTTGCTAATCCCGATCGCCAAATTTCTGAATTACCAATCCTAACGGCAAAACAGCGAGAACAACTGTTATTGGAGTGGAATAACACTCGAACGACTTATCCGCAAGATGCCTCTATCCATCAATTATTTGAACGGCAAGTAGAGCATTTTCCCGATAGTTTAGCATTAATCGATCGCTCGGAAAAAGTAACCTATCGAAAACTCAACCAAAAGGTCAATCAACTTGCCCATTATTTACAAAAATTGGGAGTAACAACCGAAACTTGCGTCGGCATTTGTCTGGACAGATCGGTGGAAATGATAGTTGGAATTCTGGCCATCCTGAAAGCTGGCGGTGCTTACATTCCTCTCGACCCAAATTATCCAACCGATCGTCTTTCTTTCATGGTTTCTGATTCCCAAGTTTCATTAGTCATCAGTCATTCATCATTACGCGATCGCTTTCAACAAATACAGGTTATTTGTCTAGATAAAGAGTGGGAAATTATCGATCGAGAAAGTCAAGAAAATCCTGCCAGCACATTGAGAAGTGACAATCTTGCTTATGTAATCTACACTTCTGGTTCGACTGGAACTCCCAAAGGCGTTATCGGTACTCACCGAGGTACAGTTAATGGGTTAAACTGGTTGTGGAAAACTTATCCGTTTGAAAGTGAAGAGATTTGTTGTCAGAAAACAGCTATTAGTTTTGTAGATTCAGTCTGGGAAGTTTTTGCTCCCTTACTCCAAGGAATTCCGACCGTAATCATTCCCGATCCAGTTGTCAAAGACACTAAAGTATTCCTAGAAACCCTCGATCGCCATCACGTTACGCGAATCATACTTGTTCCTTCCTTGCTGCGCTTAATTCTAGATACTTACGGTAATTTAACCAAGAAATTGTCGAACTTGAAACTTTGGATAACCAGTGGAGAAGTACTACCTCTCAACTTAGCGCGATCGTTCCAAAAATTGCTCCCATCTGCCAAATTGATTAACCTTTACGGTTCATCTGAAGTTTCTGCCAACGCTACTTACTACGATACGAGTTTATTACCAGAAAAAGCAACTAGCATTCCCATAGGGTGTCCAATTGATAACACTCAAGTTTACATATTCGATCGTCATTTACAACCCACTCCAGTAGGAGTCTGCGGTGAATTGTACGTCGGTGGCGATGGATTGGCGAAAGGTTATTTGAATCGTCCCGAACTAACCGAGGAACGGTTTATTTTAACTCCCAACTCAAAACTATATAAAACTGGCGATCTAGCGCGTTATTTGCACGATGGCAATCTCGAATATTTAGGTCGCCGTGACGAACAAGTAAAAATCCGAGGTTTCCGAGTTGAATTGGCAGAAATTGAAAGTGCGATATTGCAACATCCAGATATTCGAGAATCTGTTGTCATTATCCGCGACGATACACAAGGCGATAAACATTTGATTGCTTACATAGTAACAGATGAACCAGACTTAGTCCCACAAATAAGCAGCTACTTGCAAGAAAAACTACCGGATTACATGATACCATCTGCTTTTGTGGTGCTAGATGCGATACCGCTAACACCAAATGGCAAAATAGATAAGCAATCGCTTCCAACTGATAATCTGATCCGATCGAACTCCACAAAATCCTTCGTTTCGCCCCGAAATATTTCCGAATTAGGTTTGGTAAAAATTTGGGAAAATCTTCTAGCTATTAACTCAATTGGAGTTACAGATAACTTCTTCGAGTTGGGAGGTCACTCCTTTTTAGCTGTACGCTTAATGGCTCAAATTTACGAGCGGTTTGGACACAACCTTCCCCTATCTATTTTGTTTGAAAACCCAACAATTGAAAAACTCGCTAAAATTGTCAGCCAGCCAACAAATTTGAGTTCTGGTTCCCCGCTGGTAGCCCTTAATTCTTCCGGTTCGAGGACTCCTTTCTTTTGCGTACACGCCGCCGGAGGAGACATCCTTGCTTACCTGAACTTGGCAGACCAAATCGGTGGAGAGCAACCATTTTACGCTTTAGAACAGTCCCCCACCTCGCTCGAAGTTCAAGCTAAATCAGTAGAAGAAACAGCAGCTTATTACCTCCAAGAAATTCGTTCACTGCAACCGGAAGGGCCATATCTTTTAGGAGGTTGGTGTTTTGGTGGTGTGGTTGCTTTTGAAATGGCACAACAACTACAAAAACAAGGTCAAAAAATAGACTTGCTAGTGGTAATTGACGCTATATTGCCAGAAACAGTTATTAAATCAACAAAAGATGATGACGCTAAATTTTTAATCCGGTTAGCTGAGTCAATTAAAAACTGGTTCGGCATCGATTTTTCAGTCTCCTACGACGAAATGCGATCGCTATCGTTGGATGAGCAATTTCAGCTATTGAATAGAAAGGCAAACTTCATCGTCAGCGACACGGAGATGGCGCAGTATATTCGCGATTACAAGGTTTTTAAATCTCACGTTCAAGCCATGCGAGATTACGTTCCCCAGGTTTATCCCCACAAAATTACACTGTTTCGAGCTAGCGATAAAATTGCTCATGATTTTGAGAGTACAGAGTTTCATAGCGATGACTTATTGTTAGGTTGGGGCAAATGTTCCCAGCAAGCGATCGAAGTTATTGAAGTTCCGGGCAATCATTTCTCCATGTTTACTGAACCTCATATACAAAAATTATCCCAACATTTGAAATTTTGTTTCGATCAAATGGTTAATGGCGAAATTAACTTTAATGGGAGTTAAAAAAATGCTGTATTAAGCTATGATTTTTTTAGGCTTGCTATAAAAAATCCACTGACGGGGTGACAACCCCGTCAGAAGCCCCACCCGTGGCGGATTTACCGAACTCGCAGCTCTCAAAAGATGGGTCAAAATTGTTAAGCTGCCACGCAGCTAAACCATACAAACAGCATTACCTGTATTTTTAATTTTTCTGTACGCGTTAATAATAAGGAATGAAAAATGAATATAGCCTTTCTCGAAAAGATGAGGTATCATGTTACTGACACTCACTCATGAGGGTCAAACAGAGAAGACACGATCGAATGAACTATAATTACATGGTTCAGTAAAGCCACGCCAAAGCGATAGCACACATAATAGCATTTTTCTGACAGCACGATCTGGTTGACTCACAAAAAGTCAACTACCAAACTTCATACATTGTTAAAAATGAAAACTTATTCGATTGATTTTAGGCAAAAAATCCTTGATACTTATCATACTGAACCGATTTCACAAAAATCAATAGCTAAGCGTTTTTCTGGAGCCTCGGAGCTTTGTACAAAAATTGCTTAAACAATATCGTGAAACAAAAAACATTACTCCCCGAACTGACCGATGTGGAGTCAAAAGCAAACTGAATGCAGAGCAACTACTCATATTGGGGGAATTGATTGAATTAAACAATGATGCAACTCTTGAAGAACTTCGTTATTTACTTTATGGGAAAATTGGATTTTCCGTTAGTATATCGACAATAGCAAGAATGATAAAACTATTAAATATTACTGTCAAAAAAAACTCTCTTCCCTTCGGGCAAAGGCACCGACCGAGTTCAACTCCTGCGATGTGAGTTCTGGCAAAAAATTAAAGAGATTAGTTTGAAAGACTTAATATTCATTGACGAATCGGGAGTAAATTTGGCAATGGTTAGGTTGTATGCTAGAGCTTTGAAAGGTCAAAGAGCCCAGGGTCCAAAACCAACTAAACGTGGCAAAAATGTCTCAATAATTGGAGCCATGTCAGTCAAGGAAATTTTGACATCGGTTAATCTAATAGGCGGAACTGATGCAATTACATTTGAAGCTTTTATTATCAGAAAACTTGTGCCAAAACTCTGGAAAGGGGCTTGTGTAGTCATGGATAATTGTCCCATTCACTTGGGAGAAGAAGTGGAAAAAGCTATCGAAAAAAAGGGGCAAAATTAATATACTTATCTCCTTATTCACCAGATTTTTCCCCAATTGAGAATCTCTGGTCAAAGCTTAAAAATATTCTCCGTTCTATCAAGACTACTAATTATCAAGAATTAGCCAAAGCCAGAGAGTTGGCGTTCAGTCAGGTTACATCATCAAATATTTTTAACTGGTTTACACACTGTTGTTATTGTACCTCATCTTTCTGAGAAAGGCTATAAGTTGATGAATTATCGGTTATACCGAAAAAATTGCTAGATTGCAATTTTAACTCCTACAGAGATTAAGTTACCACGGATTTTTCTACTAAACTACTCTAATTGGCGTTTAAACCCATGTTTTATCATAATTCAATTGAATCAGCAATGAAAAAACTTTATAAATCCTTATCAGAAAAGGATAAAAGAAGGTATGGAGCTAGAGAATCTCAAAAATTAGGATGGGGTGGAATTAGCTATGGAATGCAACTTTTGGGATGCAGTCGAAATACCCTTATTAAGGGATTGGAAGACTTAGAAAAAATGGACGAACAGACACTAAATAGTTCCAGGAGCAGAAAGAAAGGAGGCGGAATAAAAAGTATTCTGTCTACTAAAATCGGCATTGATGCAGCATTTTTAGAAGTTTTAAAAAATCACACAGCCGGAGACCCAATGAATGAATGAGTTAATCAAATAAACTAATTTGACGCATAAAGAAATAGCTTCTGGACTACGAGCGGCAGGTTTTACCATTAGTTTCCCTTAGTTGCAAAAATTTTAAAAAAGCATGGATATGTGAAACGAAAAGCTGAAAAAAAACGTAAGGATTCAGGTCTAAATTTGAGGAATCAAAGATGGTTCTTGCATATTTGGATTAACCATCGCTTTGATAGCTTGGTCAAAAAAATCAATTACGGAACGTCCTTGACGACGACAAGTTTGTACAACCGTTAATAAATTAGCAGTATGTTTAAACCGCTCCATTGAACGGGAACCGCCACTAACCTTTCTTTTTGTTACTCCTAGCCGGAGTGTTCGCTCTGCTAAGTTATTGTCTGGAGGTATCTCTGGATGGTCTAAAAAATACCACCATTGATCGGTTTTGCCTCTTCGGCGAACGCAAAAGCTTACTGGCTTCTCCCCCTGCCAGTGCAATCCACTTATCAAGAGAGGACTTAACTTTTAGTTTAAACTCCCAAGCCCAAGCGAACAACTCACTTATAGCAATCCTAAATGATTTTCTATGTATAAGTGTACTGATGAATTTTGGGGAAATCAAATTTATGTTCCTTAGTGAAGAACTCAAACAAAAATTTGATAACCTTAAAAGACCTACATAAATACCAATACTTTCTTAAAAAGTTTTTAGCTTGTAACCAA
>NZ_SRRZ01000044.1 GCF_013179805.1 Microcoleus asticus IPMA8
CGTTTTTCTTCCTCCTCCACGTCGGCGAATTCTCTGTTGATTAAAAGTAGTGTCTGATTCAGTTTTTAATTCCTTAATACCCTTGGCTATTGTATTCCTGTCTACTCCCAAAACTCGGGCTATGTAAATAATTCCACCACGACCAAGTTTTACGGCTTCTATCGCTGCATATTTTCTTTGCTCTTTTTCAGATAAAGACTGATGATGTTTTCGCATTAAATCCGTAATTTCGTCTGAGTAACACATAAATTAAGTTAGTAACAAATGATTTAAATCAAAAAATCCTGGGCGACATAAGAAGAACCAAGTAGGTATAATATTTGACATCTCTACCGCAACATAAACCTATTCATATTCACTCATTTATTTATTATACATCGCTGATGTTATTAAATTTTCATTCCTTTGATCTGCATTTAATCTTTAGAAATTATTGAAGGAGATTTACCGAATCGGGCTCAAAAGCTGGTAATAGAATGGGCTACCTTGTACCAGAAAGAACTGCTGGATATGTGGAATAGTCAAGAGTTTAGTAAACTTCCGCCATTAAAATAAAAGTAATTGCTCAACTAGGGCGAAAAAGGGAGCGATCAGTAGAGAGAGCTTGTTGAATAGATTGATAAGCAGTCAAGCCCTGACGCTTGCCAGTATTAACAATTGAACGAACAGCAGCAAACAAATCTCGCCCCCATTCCGAACGGAAGCCATTAGTCACACGGCGGAATATTACACTCATCCGAATCGCCTGTTCACTACTATTATTCGTGGGTGGAATTGTCGCATCTTCCAGAAATAGAAATAAATTGTCAATTAGCCCACTATAGCGTTTTCGTAACCGCATACCATCCGGATGGTGTGGCGCTAAATTCAAAATCCCGGTTAATCTTTCCTGTAAATTTTCTCGATATCGATTGAGTCTGGCATCGTCGATTTTTTCTCGTCGTCGATGGATGATAAAAGCCCTTAATAATAACCTCTTCATCGCTGGGGCAAAAATTCTGTCCCCTGCATCGATCGCATATTGGCAATCCCGCAGTTGATGGGCCAAACACACTTGCCATTGTGGGGCTGGGTGATTTTTTTGAGCGCTAAATAAATCTGACACCCAGATATCAGGACGGTGTTCTGCTAGAACTTCGTTAATTACCCCAGTCCCTCGACTCGGGCGGATAACGTGTAAACAAACATCCTGGTTCTGAAACACCCACTCCCACTGATTTTGTCCGTTAACTCTCGCACTCGTTTCATCTGAACAAATTAATTTTGCCCGCCGCAACCGATGGAGTATTTGAGTTACTTGGTCATCTAAACTCGTTTTGACTTTCTCTAATAGGTTGGCGATTGCTCCTTCTGATATCTTGAGTCCAAATACAGATGCCAATATGGACGACAGCCGTTCATAGCTGATGGCATGAGTGTAACGCAGATATGTTACTAAGCTTTGAATTGAACTGCCAAACGGTGAACCTGGTTCCATCCCCAATGGTACAGGTGCAACATATTCGGTCTGACAGCAGGCACACTGACCACCATAACGTTCGATTCGGGTGACGATGGGGTGAATTGGGGGTAGTTCGATGTTTTCGTAGACAGATTGCAATTTTTGGGCAGCAGTGGTGACTTTCTCTCCACACTGGGGGCAATTTTTGAGTTGGGCGATGATTGTTTGGTCGGGTTCAGGATGTAGTTCTCTTCCCCCTCCTGCTCTTCCTACGCTCCCGGCTCTTTTTACCCCCTCAATTTTCGATGGCTTAATATTGGCTTTGAATCCCTTCGACGGCGGAGTGCTAGAATTTTTGCTGGTTTTGGTGGGAACTTTATTTGGTTTTGCTTCCCCTGTAGTGGCTAAAGCGGCGGTGAGTTTTTGGATTTCTTGCCATAGCTCTACTATCAAGGCTTCTTTCGCCTCGTTCGATAGTTGCTTTAAGTCGGGGAGTTTTTCCATTTCTTGATCTAATGTCTATCTCGTCTTCTTGTCAAGGGGGTTGAGCAATTACAAATAAAATAACTGTGATTGTTTTATGAAACCTGAGCGCATTGTTTCTGCTAAAGCTATTGACGATAACACCTTGATTGTCAAGTTTGCCAATCTTGAAATTAAGAAATATAACATCTCTAAGTTATTAGACAATCCGATGTTTGCGATGTTAAGCAATCCTGGCTTTTTCAGGAATTATAAAATTGAACCTGGTGGTTATGCACTGGTTTGGAATGAAGATATCGATATCAGTGAATATGAACTTTGGCAGAATGGAGTCAGTTGCACGGATGAGGAAATTGAGCAATACATTGAATCTATTCATAATTCGTTCGGAGGTAAGCACGATCCTGCCAGAATTATTTGATGCAGTCTAATTGTTAGTAACATTACCTGAATCTAATTTACACCGGGGTGTTAGAGGGGCAATTGTAGATTGTTATGATGATGGAAATTACGAGGTAGAATTTAGCGATCGCTGTGGCGAAACGATAGCTTTGTGTACTCTGTCTACCGAGCATTTTTTAGTTGTTTGGAAGTCGAAAGAAAGGCGTTGGTTGTCTGTATCTGAGCTATTAGCTGCGATGGTTGAACGTTTGTCTGATGAACGCCAGCAACAAATTTTACAGTTTGCGCGTTCTGTGTCTCAGAAATAGTCTGTTTTTGGCGGGGTTTTGAGAGGAATCAGACAAACTCTGTACTTGGATTTCAAGGCTGCCGATCGATTGTTGTCCGCTTGTATGTCACAATAAACAAGCAATTATTATATTTTGAGTTATCCTGTGAGTCCTACTGCCGAAGTCAGCAATACCCTAAATGCGGGCGCTCTACCAACCGTTACCGCTACCGCAGCCCGCCGCGCTGTTTTTCCCTTCACTGCGATTGTTGGCCAGGAGGAGATGAAACTGGCGCTGCTGTTGAATGTCATCGATCCCAAAATTGGCGGGGTGATGATTATGGGCGATCGAGGTACTGGTAAATCTACCACAATCCGCGCCCTCACTGATTTGCTGCCGGAAATTGAGGTGGTGGCTGACGATCCTTTTAACAGTCATCCCACCGATCCGGATTTGATGAGCGATGAGGTGCGCGATCGCACTTTATCTCAAACTGACCTTAAAATCGCCCGCAAGAAAGTTCAAATGGTAGATTTACCTTTGGGCGCTACCGAAGACCGAGTTTGCGGTACGATCGACATTGAGAAAGCTTTGTCGGAAGGTGTTAAAGCTTTTGAACCAGGGCTTTTAGCTAAAGCTAACCGCGGCATTCTTTACGTTGATGAAGTCAATTTGCTCGACGATCATTTAGTCGATGTTTTGCTCGACTCCGCCGCCAGCGGTTGGAATACTGTTGAAAGAGAAGGCATTTCGATCCGCCACCCGGCTAAGTTTATTTTAATCGGTTCCGGGAATCCAGAAGAAGGAGAATTGCGGCCGCAGTTGCTCGACAGATTCGGGATGCACGCAGAAATTCGGACTGTAAAAGACCCGAATTTAAGAGTGGAAATTGTCGAACAGCGATCGAGTTTTGACCAAAATCCACCGGAGTTTCTCGCGAAATATCAACACGAACAAGATGATATGCAGCAGAAGTTGGTGGAAGCTCAGGAAAGGTTGAAATCGGTAACTATCGATCGAGATTTGCGAGTAAAAATCTCCCAAGTTTGCGCTGAATTGGACGTAGACGGACTGCGGGGCGATTTGGTCACAAACCGCGCGGCGAAAGCTTTCACGGCTTTGGAATGCCGCACAGAGGTGACTGTGGACGATATTCGCCGGGTGATGACTCTGTGTTTGCGGCACCGATTGCGGAAAGACCCGCTAGAATCAATAGATTCAGGCTATAAAGTGACAAAAGTGTTCGATCGGGTATTCGGCCTAGAAGCAACTGAGGGGTAATTGGTAATTGGTAATTGGTAATTGGTGGTGATGAAACATTTCCCAAATTTTTAATACCTCATTTCCCATTTCCAATTACTAATTTCTGCAATGGAAAAACGAATTTTAGGATTAGATCCGGGTTTAGCAAATCTTGGCTACGGGGCAATTTCCTGTCAAATTGTCCCCGGCAAACAAGATAAAAACAGCGTTTCCCTGATTGATTGCGGCGTCATACAAACAACGCCAAAACAGGAAATGGGACAGCGGTTGAAAACAATTTACGACGATTTGCACGAGGTAATTGAACAGATTAAACCCGATCTAGCAATTGCCGAAAAACTGTTTTTTTACAAGATGGGAAATACCATACTTGTAGCCCAAGCGCGGGGCGTTTTGACGCTAGTATTGGCGCAGTGTGGAGTGCCGCTGTTCGAGTTTACGCCGGCTCAAATTAAGCAAGCTTTGACCGGCCGCGGTAATGCGGATAAATCGGAAGTGCAAGAGGCGGTGGCGCGGGAGTTGGAGTTGGGTTACATTCCGAAACCCGACGATGCGGCGGATGCTTTGGCGGTGGCTTTGACTGGTTGGTACGATGATGATATTTGTCCGAAGAAAATACAGTTGGAAACAGGAAAAATTTGAGGCAATATCAAATCATCGGCAAATTAAGCACAAATCCGGGCAAGACATCTTCTCCCGATAAACTCACAGGAAATTGTACAATCTCTACTTCGCGAGAATGGCGATAAATTTCTACTTGTTGGTCTTGTGGATTAATCAGCCAACCCAAGCGCAAGCCGCTGTTTAGATATTCCTGCATTTTCTCCTGAAGCGGCCGCAGGGGGTCTGTGCGCGATTCCCTTCGGGATAGCTTCGCTTCACGCAATTCTATGACAAAATCAGGACAAATTGGCGGAAATTTCTCTTGTTCTTCTGCTGTTAAAACAGACCATCTTTCTAAGCTAACCCAAGCTGCGTCTGGAGAGCGATCGCCATTATTAGGCAAGCGAAAAATTGTAGAAGAACTAAACACTCTCCCTAGCTGGGTTTGACGGTTCCACAAGCCCAAATCTGTAATTAAATCGGCTTCTCGATTGCCGCTAACTCCGCCTACTGGTGACATAATAATGATTTCTCCTTTAGCAGTCCGTTCAAATTGCCAATCTCGATTCATCTGGCATAAACGGTAAAACTGTTCGTCTGTTAGTTCGACAGTATCTAAGTTTAAAGTAACGGTTGTCATTTTTCCTAACTCCCTAGAAATATGAGTTATACTAACCTATTTTAGCGCCGCTTTTTGTCAATTATAATCTCCCTCCTCATAGCTCTAACTTAAGCTTTAATACGGGGTTCAAGCCCCAGCTCGACTATTACGAAGTGCAAAAAATCCGTGGAAAAGGTAATTAAGTTCGATCGCCCAATTCCCACGTAAATCAAAAAAATGCTATAATATCACCTTTAATTGCTAAAATTGTCCCGCAAGCAGAGAAAACAGGAAAATAATATGGTGATTATTACCTCACAACAAATTGCCCAATTTCGCTCGCAATTAGCAGAATATCCCGCAGCCCTAAAAGCCCTCGATGAAATCGAAGATTGCGAAGGTAACATCGAAGATGCAGCGATATCTCTAGCAATTCAAGCCGGACAAGAACCGAATATATCAGAAAATTGGTTAGACGGGTTGGCAAAAAGATGCCGCGTTGCTATCTGCAAATCAGAGGTTAAAGAAGAGTTGACAAACGGACAATTGAATGCAGCATTTAGAGATTTAGTGGCAGCAAAAACTTGCCCGGAGATTTTGGTGACTTCGGTGATTATTTATGTATTTAAAACTGGGGTGAATGATTTTTGCGAGCCTCTAGAATATCAACTGTAAAGCCATCGCTACATTTAAAAAGTAGGTGAGGCGAAGCTATCCCCAAGGGTAAGAAATCGCCCTCATTTCTCAAAACACGATACAACCAGGCGATCGCCATTCTTGTCTACCCCTGTGCACTGCTGTACCCCGCCGGCACCAAATCCGGCGACAAACCCAAAGATTTCCCCAGCAAACGAGCAAGTTGCACTAAAAAATTAGCAGTATCTTCGTCACCTTCGCGGGCCATTGAAGCCGATATCTGGATTAGCATTTGCACAAATCCCGCATCAATTAAATCGGAACAGGAACTCAAAACCTCTGGTTCTTGGCCGTTGGGACAGGTAAGCACTCGCTCGATTAAGTTCAAATAAGCCTCTTGGCGTTCTGGATTCATTTTGGGAGGATCTGTACAGTAAATAATTTATTATTACGTTTAACTCAGTCCTGTCAATCAGGCGATCGAATATGCGATCCCCATCTTTCCTCTAGAAACTCCATTCAGTCGGGAATAGACAGAAGCTTAAAGAAAATCTTAAGTTTATCCATGCTAGTTTAGTCGAGGTAAGGTGGGCCTAGGCGCACGCTAGGATTGAAGGTAAGGTGCGCCCATAAACACCCTACGATTCAAGGGAATTAAGAATATACAAAATGAAAATAGGAATATTTTTAGGCAATCTAGGAAATCCCGCTATCTACTATCCCAAACTAGCCAACATCACCGGCGGAGTCACAGCCAGTATTTTTCTGTGCCAATTATTGCAATGGCAAGCACAACATTCTTACTCCGGCGAATGGGTGAAAACTAACAGCAGTGAAATAGAAAAAGCCACGGGTTTAAATCAGGAAGAACAGAAATTAGCGAGACAGCAACTCAAAGTGCGATCGCTCCTGAAAGAAAAACTACCAAATCCCAACACGGAAACCCTAGAACTCTGGGCGGACATTGACGCTTTCGAGGAAAAACTAAATAACTTCGGGACAATTAATGCTGCGGATATGATAACACATACAACCCGCGAAAACAACAATCACTCTGTAGAAATATTCCCCGAAACATCACCCCCAAATCATACAGTTAAAACCGACAAATATTTCGGGCAACCCCGCCAGCAAATAGCGGTTGCTGTCACCCCAAATTACCGATTTAGCGGCCCTTGGAACTCCCAAGAACAACTGCACAACTTTCAGCGAGCTTTAGAAGAATACGCAAAAGAACACAGCTTAGGATTCGGTCATCCTTCGGGATGGGCATTTAAAATTATTGACGGTATGACAAAAGGCTTAACCTCGAATTTTTGGGAGGAATTTGTCGCCGGAATCCCTTTAGGAGAAAGTCAGAAAGTTAAGCGAGATTGGGAAATCGAGCCGGAAGTGCCTTATCCGGCCTTTGAAGAGGAGCGAATTCAGTATTACGTCCACAAAGGAGAACCGTTAGAAGCAGCAGTCTCCAGAGCTCGTGCTGACTTGAGAAACCCGGTTTTGGGGAAAGATTTGTGGGAGGGATTTTTGCGAAAGTGCGATCGTATTGCTGATGATGCACTCAAAGCCAAAAGCCAAGGTGTTGACACCCCATATTTGCCCTCTTCCTTCAACGAAAAACCGCAAATCACCAAAGATAGCGTGATGCGGAAATTAGGGGCGATCGCGCCGCAATTAGCCCTCAATCAATCTACATCTGACCAGATTCCAGCACTGCCGAAACTTGCTGAAACAGCATCGCCAACTCCCGCCGAAATTCCCAGTATTTCCTCTTTGCAAAAAGCTTACCAAACTCCTCTCGGCCGAAGTATAGTTGAAAAACAAATCGCTGCAAACCCGGACTGGGGCTACGAAATAGTTGACGGTGAAATCGTAGAATCTATCCCTTTTTAATGAGGCTGATATGAAACGAATTAGCGAGATCAATCCGCTGGGGGAAGAGCGATCCAACCCTTCTGAGGAAGAGAGAGAAAAACTGCGGGGGGAAAGGTTGCAGCGAGAAAGAGATGAAGCATATCAAATGTTAGTTGAACTCTGCAATTTTGGCGAATATGACATGGCCCAGCAGTTGGCCAATCGACATTTTAATTGGGGTTATGAAGTAGTTGATGGGATTGTGATGGAAAGGATAGATTAGGTTCGCATTTATCCCATTTGTCACTTCCATGGGCGGGCAAGATGCCCGCCCCACAAAAAATTTAATATGTCGTGGAACAGGCATCTTGCCTGTTCCTAAGAATGGTACAAATTGACTGTCACAATCTCTATGTTATAATTATAACTAAAACTTAAATACCTATCAAAATATGACAACAACTATTAACGCCAAAAATATAACGCTCGGTGAAGTAAGTCAATTTTTGAAATTCCAAGAGCAGCTTAATAATGACACGTACACAAATTTTTTATCCTTAGAATCCTTAACAGAGATAGAACAGTTAGATCTCGCCCAAATCCGCAAAGATTTTCGCGAATACCTCTCAGTGGAAAGAGTCTCTGAAGGACTGGTACAGGCTTTAACTACGTTTCCCTTAATGCGATTGGCTGGCTTCTACCGCCCAATCAAGATGAGTCTAGAACAAGACATCGCTAACATAACTATAGAAGATGAAGACACAACGATTACAGGCAGATTTGACATTTTAGCAATCAATAAAGAGAAACAAATTGCCGCTGATATACCATTTTGGATTTTAGTAATAGAATCTAAAAATAGTCTAATTGCTCCCCGCGCTGGTTTGCCCCAACTTCTAACTTACGCCTCTAAAAGTTTAGAAGATCAAGAGTCTGTTTGGGGATTGGCAACTAGCGGAGAGTTTTATCAGTTTGTCAATATCCGCAGAGGAAATCCCCCAACCTATCACCTAATGCCCTTTCTGACTTTGATGGAGCCTGAACCTTCAATTTTGTTGCTGCAAGTTTTAAAAGCTATTTGTAAGCTATAGCAGAAGGAAGAAGAAGGATTAAAGTCCTTAGTACAAACATAAAAAAAGAGGCAGGGAAAATTCCCCGCCTCTAATCTGCAATGACTGTTAACCTAAAATTTAGATTAGCCAGCCAATACTTTTTAGTAGCCTCTGGTGTTAGGCTTGTGGACGATGAAGCTCAGCACTTGGCACTGCTTCACGTTGTCAAAACCCATGACGCGGATGTAGCACGTCGGATTTTCTTGGCGGCAAGCTTGAATTTCAGACATGATTTCTTTGACGCTGCGAGCACCAAACAAAGGCAACTTCCACAAAGTCCAGTAGCGCATTTCAGCAGCAGAGGTTTCGTTGAATTCTACGCCGGGAATGTAGCCTTGATCCAGGATGTACTGGAGTTGCTTGGCAATTTGGGCGTCATTCAGCGGGGGCAAATAGGACAGAGTTTCGTAACGACGCTCTTTAGGTAAAGTCTTCATTTTTTGTATCTCTAAGGTGTGTGTTCGATCGCACTTGTCGATCGATTAACTCGACAAATTATCCAGATTCGGTTCAGAATCTATTGATGTTTCAGGATTACTGCTAGAAACAGACCAATTAAGTTGCGTAGTTCGCTCTAAATGCTGGCGTCTGTGTTCCATATTCGCCTGTTGAATGCCAGTAGAAACCATTTCTGGCAAATATTCTGTCACATCGTGAGCCAGATACTCTCGCACAGTCATGATCCGAAATCCTAAATCTTGATTTTCCCTCAGCAACTCTTGAATGTAAGCTTCTCCATCTTGGATTTTGGCCTTAGTGGAAAAGTCGTTCAACCAGATTGCCAGAGGAGGATTGGTTTCGCTCAACTGAGCGACCACCATCCGCACGGATTGATAGGTTAGGTAACTTGCCAGCACCTTAGCGGTGTCTTTCGCAACTTGTTTGAGATCCATTTTTGACCCCAGCTCCCTCAAATTTTAGATTTTGGATTTTAGATTTTGGATGCAAACTTACTGGTAAATCTTCTTCAAAGATAAAGACTTCCCAGCAAGTTTGCGACCTAAAACCTAAAATCTCAAACCCAAAATCATCAAACAGTATCCATTGCCTCGAACTCAAACTTAATTTCTTTCCAGAGTTCGCAAGCAACAGCCAGTTCGGGGCTCCACTTACAAGCTTCGCGGATCACGTCGCCGCCTTCGCGCATCAAGTTGCGGCCTTCGTTACGAGCTTGGACGCAAGCTTCCAAAGCCACGCGGTTAGCAGTTGCACCAGGTGCGTTGCCCCAAGGGTGGCCCAAGGTGCCGCCGCCGAACTGCAAGCAGGAGTCGTCGCCGAAGATTTCAACCAAGGCTGGCATATGCCAGATGTGGATACCACCAGAAGCAACCGGCATGACACCGGGCATGGAGGCCCAATCTTGGGTGAAGTAAATACCGCGGCTGCGGTCTTCTTCGATGTGGTCTTCGCGCATCAAGTCTACGAAGCCCATCGTGATGCCTTTTTCGCCTTCGAGTTTGCCCACAACTGTACCGGAGTGCAGGTGGTCGCCGCCGGACATCCGCAAGCACTTGGCAAGCACGCGGAAGTGGATACCGTGGTTTTTCTGACGGTCAATCACGGCGTGCATGGCGCGGTGAATGTGCAGCAAGATACCGTTGCGGCGGCACCATTTGGCCAAGGTGGTGTTTGCAGTGAAACCACCGGTCAGGTAGTCGTGCATGATGATGGGGGTTTTGATTTCCTTAGCGAACTCAGCCCGCTCCATCATTTCTTCGCAGGTGGGGGCAGTTACGTTGAGGTAGTGACCCTTGACTTCGCCGGTTTCTGCTTGAGCTTTTTCAATAGCTTCTTGAACGAACAAGAAACGATCGCGCCAGCGCATGAACGGTTGCGAGTTGATGTTTTCGTCGTCTTTGGTGAAGTCCAAACCGCCGCGCAGAACTTCGTAAACGGCACGGCCGTAGTTCTTAGCAGACAGACCCAATTTGGGCTTAATTGTACAGCCCAGCAAAGGACGGCCGTACTTGTTCAATTTGTCCCGCTCAACGGTAATACCGTGAGGAGGGCCTTGGAAGGTTTTCAGGTAAGCAATGGGTACCCGCAAATCTTCCAACCGCAGAGCGCGCAGGGCTTTGAAACCGAAAACGTTACCGACCAAAGAGGTCAGCAAGTTTGTGACGGAACCTTCTTCAAACAAATCCAAAGGATAAGCAATGAAGCAGATGTATTGGTTGTCTTCGCCGGGAACTGGCTCGATGTCGTAGCAGCGACCTTTGTAGCGGTCGAGGTCGGTCAGGAGGTCAGTCCAAACAGTCGTCCATGTACCTGTAGAAGATTCAGCAGCCACAGCAGCTCCAGCTTCTTCTGGGGGAACTCCCGGCTGCGGTGTGACGCGGAAAGCAGCCAAAATATCTGTATCTTTCGGCGTGTAGTCCGGCGTGTAATACGTTAGTTTATAGTCTTGAACTCCGGCTTTATACCCAGCCTTTGATTGAGTTTGGGTTTGCGCGTAAGCCATATCTCGCTTCCTAGTATTCGCTTAATTTTTTTGCCCGATCGCAGGCTGTTAAAAATATATCAATAAACTGGCGCTCTGGAATTTTAATATTCTTTTAATCATCATAAGTATTATTTATTTTGCTTTACATTAGGAAAATATTTGTAACATATCTTATAGAATGTAAGCGACCAAGGATGCAGGAGGAAAGGCTGGGGATCGCAGAGCCGGAAGAGGAATTTCGCTCGATCGAAATATATTGTGCAGCGAGCCGAACAGCGGATAAATACTGTTTATGTAAAGAATTTAATACTTAAAAATCAGAATTGGTAATGGGTAATGAGTCAGCGGAAATTAGTTAGAAATACCTAAAGCTGTGGTTGGCAGTTGAGATCGATCGCCCGATCGATCTCAACTACAATTTAGTATGTAGCAATTTAAAATCTCAAATCTCAAATCTAAAATCCCGTGACTCTCAGACCGCCAACTCAAAAATCGACAGCATAGCACATAATATGGACAGGACTTGTGCAGCAAGCTTGTTTCTCAAACCAAATCCGTCGTTACAGCAATTTAACCTCGCTGAAAACCTGGTTTCTGCCTTAGCAGCGCGTAAGTCTACTATGGATATTTAGCCCCATTTTTACTCTGGTTGTGCCTCACCCCCCTTCAAAAGCCGTCCACTGCATCAATCCAGATTGCCCAAGACCCTACCCTCAGACTTGGGGCAACAATTTTTGTCATAGTTGCGGGGCACCGCTGCGGCTAAAAAATCGCTACGTGCCTCTACAAGGCCTCGGTTCCGGGGGTTTTGCAGCGATTTTCACAGTTTGGGACACAGAAACTCAAACCGAGCGCGTCCTGAAAGTGTTGCTCGAAACTGCCCCGAAAGCGCTGAAACTGTTCGAGCAAGAAGCTTGGGTTTTGGCACTTTTGCGGCACCCTGGCGTCCCTAGAGTCGATCCTGACGGTTATTTTCACGTCCAAACCCAAAATTTTGCAGGCGGCGAGGAAAATCCTGCTGCGAAGCGGCTGCCTTGTTTGGTAATGGAAAAGATTCACGGCAAAACTTTAGAAGAGGTTCTCGACGAACACCCTCAGGGCTGCCCGCAGGAATGGGTGTTTAGTTGGCTGAGTCAAGCTGTGGAAATTTTAGAGGAATTGCACAGGTGTCAAATTATTCACCGCGACATTAAACCCTCAAATTTGATGCTGAGAGACCCGGAATCGCCCCAAGTTTTGCTTAACAAGGGTTTGGGCGGACTGCAATTGGTGGCGATCGACTTTGGGGGAGTTAAACAAATGGGCGGTGTCGAACGGGTGGGGAAAGATTCTCCGAGTTCGACGCGGTTGATTTCGCCCGGGTACAGTCCCCCGGAACAAATTGTGGGAGGCGGTGTCGTGCCGGCGACGGATTTTTATGCGCTGGGGCGGACTTGCATTCATTTGCTGACGGGGAAGTATCCGGCGGAAATTGAAGATCCGATGACGGGAGAGTTGCGGTGGCGCCACATTGTATCTGTGAGTCCGGCTTTGGCGAATTTGTTGGACGATATGGTGCGATCGAACGTACAGCAGCGTCCGGCGACGGCTGGCGATGTTAGGGCGCGTTTGCAGGAGATTTATGCTAGGAGTAAGGGCAAAATCGCGATCGCCCCTGCGGGTCAAGCTATTTTAGAATTCTGCCGGCAAGTAGTGGTGGCGGGGGCGCAAAAAACGGCAAGTTTGACGGTTTTGCTGTTCGGCGCGATCGCCCAAATGGTGGTAGCTTCTCTGGATACCGGCTGGGAAATGGTGCTCGGTGGCGTTGGTGGAAGTGCGGGGGCGATCGGCGGTTTGGTTTTGGGCTATGCTTCGCCTCTAGGCCCGCAAATTGCCAGTTTTCTGAATGAAGGTTTGCACCAATTAATTCCTAATATGACTTTCGCTGTCGGGCCCGAAGTGCTGCTGTTTGGGTTTGCGGGGTTGGGAACTGCGATCGGTTTGACGGATGCGGGGAGTTTTCGCCAGCAAAAACAGTATTGGCTGTCTGGATTGATGGGAGCTCAGGGCTATTTGTTGGCGGGTTTGTGCTGGATGGAAGCAACAGCTTCTAGCGGCGTGCAGGGGGTTATTTTGGGAGCTTTTGCGATCGCCTCTCTGACTGTGGGAATGGGTTTGCGCAGCCATCAATTAGTTCACGCTTTGGTAGTGGCTGTTTTCTCTACGGGAATGTTTCTGTTTCTGAATGCTTGGAACATTTTTCCGGGGAGTTTCTTGGGGATTTTGTCACTGTCTAACGCTACATTAGGCTGGCTGCAAATTTGGGGTTCAATTGTATTTTTTGGTTTGTTGGGAAGTGCGATCGGGCTTTGTTTGGGAGTGAGTCATTATTTAATTGTGCCGCTGTTAAGGTGGTTGGGTTGGCGGTAAAAATAAATACCAAATCAGTATGCAAATCAAGTCGCTGTCAATTAAACCAGTCTCAAGATTTTCAATGGTTTGTACTCTGGCGATCGCCCTTGTGCTCGGTGGGGCTAATCTAGCCAAAGCCGAATCGCGCGATCGAACCGTTGATAGATTAACGGATTTCTTGTTCTACAAGGTTAATCCTGAACTCAACAATCGCAAACTGCAAGCTGGCGATCGCAACTATATCAATGAATGGCAGAGATTACGCGCAGAAATCGATCCGCGAGTTAAGCCCGCACAAGAAGTCTGCAATAGGCCCGAACCAGGAGATATAGGATGGGAATTCACAGTAATTAACGGCGAAACATACGAGCAAACCTACGATCGCCTTGCAGATATAATTTTTTATAGCCGTCATCCTCAAACGACAGGGCAGCAAATTAGTATAGGTGATAAAGCCAGCAGCAATGAATGGTTAGCAATTCGACGCGAGATGTTTATTTCTAATTGTGGACTGTGAGATTCGATCGCATCACATTGAAGCATTGATGGAGGACAAATCTGCATGAATTACAGAAAGATGATGGCTCTGTTGCTGCTAGCATTAATTGGAGTCTGTGCCGGCTCTTCTACGAAAGCTTCAAATCCTGCCAAAACAGCACAGGAATCTGTAGCAATATCGAATGCAGGCGTTGCAAAATTTGAGGGTGATTCTTGTGGGGTAGGCGTCCCGCCTGCTTTGAAAATACAGCGGACAGGCGGGACGCCCATCCCACAAAACAATCAAAATCATCCCGCAATTTTGCAACGCCACAATGCGATCCCTGACTTTTGGACAAACCAAAACGATGTTAGAGCCGATCGACATTCGATCGCAAATGTCAAAGTCTCGCAAATCGAGAGTCCGAGAAAATCGGCGCCTGTATCGTGTTCGCTAGAGGAATACCGAAGCTTTTTCGGGGACTTTGTTAGAGGCTACGACTATCAAAACAAAGAGATACGCAATACCTATACTTGGTCGGATATCCAAATCCGAGATTATCAAAATCCCAGCAAGCTTTTAAAGGTCATCGGTAAGCAAAACTACGATGATTTTAGAATTGGCTTAATCGACTATTCGTACATCTATGTGGACTCTTCCACAAAAAAACTTAGCCTCCGCGAGCAACTGAACAATAAACTGAAGATAAATGTCAAAAAAATCGATCGCCAAACATTCCGCGTAGATTATGTGAAAGCCGAGTTTGGTATAGATATGGAAGCAGAAGATAACAATGGCGATCTGATCCGCACTTATGGAGAACCCGGTGCTTATATTTTTGAGCATCGCAATGGATGTTGGAATTTGACGCAAGATTTGCGATCGCCAGTTCGATCGGGGACAGCACCCAAATGACCGATCGGTAAAAAATCCGGGATATCTACGGAGACAAAAAAACTCTTGTAGGGTTGGCATCTTACCTGCCCAAAAATCTACAATTTAGGTGCTAGAAAGCTTATAATCATCCATAACATTAAATAATAGCCTCAGAGTGCCATGTCAAAAATATTACTAGAATCTTTTCGGACAGCCTATGCAAATATGGAGTTATCGCCGCTGATAACTCCGAAAGAAGTGAAAAACTTCCGAGTAGAATACGGGACGGAAGTCCTCGAACAATTAGAGCAATTAGTCGAAGATGACCCTTCCGGTAGGGGGAAAATTATTTTTAGCGGACATCGCGGTTGCGGCAAGTCTACACTGTTGGCGGAGTTTTGCCGCCAGATGGACGATCGCTATTTTACCGTCTTTTTCTCAATTTCCGACTTGATTGAAATGTCGGATGTTAATCATATCAATATTTTGTTTGCGATCGCTGTTCAGTTGATGGATGCAGCCGAAAAACAGCAAATTCCCATCAAAAAATCCACTAAAGACTCATTTGAGAAGTGGTTTGCCACTAAAACTAAAACAACAATTGACGAATTGGGCGCCAGCGGATCGGTGGGGTTTGACTTGTTTAAGATGATTACAGGCAAGTTAAAAGCTGATGCAACGATTCGTGAAGAAATCAAACAAGAATTTATTCGCAAAGTTTCTGATTTGGTGGCGACAATTAACGAGATTGCTGCCGTAGTTCAAGAAGGCGCGAAAAAAGACGTAATTGTAGTGATTGATGACCTGGACAAGTTGGATTTAGGTGTCGTCCGCCAAGTTTATCAAGAACATATCAAAGCGCTGTTTTTGCCGAATTTTAGGATGATTTTAACAACTCCTATTTCCGCGCTGCGAGATGTCTCTTTAGCCGCTACCGTGGAAACGGAAACTAACGATCAAATCGTGTTCATGCCAGTCACAAAGCTGTTTAAACGCGGCGAAAGCCGGAATGCTGATGCTGTTGCAATGGCGGAACCGGCGGCGAGATTGAAAGAGATTTTAGCTAAACGTTTGGGAAGCGAATTGATCGAACCGGAAACACTCGAGCGCGTTGTCGCATACAGCGGTGGAGTATTGCGAGAATTGATTAGAATTGCTAACGAATGCTGCCGCATTTGTTTGCGGTTGGTGCGGCGGAATCCAGAAGCAGCAGTTAAAATTAATGCTGAGGTGTTTGAGGAAGCGATTAATAAATTGCGGATCGATTTCGATACCCGTTTGGGAACGACTGATTATGAGATGTTGATTGCAACTTACAGAGATTTTAAACCTGCTGACCCGAAAGCACAAGGGTTTTTGGACTTGCTGCACGGGTTGTATGTTTTGGAGTATCGCAATGGTGTTTTGTGGTACGACATTCACCCGATCGTGCTAGAATTGTTAAAGCAGCGAGATGATTTTCCGCGTGAATAATTTCTTTTATAGTCGGCGGTTGAAAGGGCGGTTGAAACCGCTTCTACACAAACGAAGTCTCCGCAAAGGGGGACTAAGGTAATGTCTGAGTCCAAAGTCGATCCCCCCTAACCCCCCTTAATAAGGGGGGGAGAAGAGTATTCTCAAAGTCCCCCTTATTAAGGGGGATTTAGGGGGATCGAGACTTCGATACAAATGACAAACAATTATGTCGAATCTCAACAGTCAAAACCAAGATAATTATGAAGATTTACTCGTGTCAATTGAAGCGGGTAAAGATATTCTCAACTTGCTAATCGCAGTTTGCGATGATAGCGACTGTCGCGATCGCCTGATTTCCGATTATGAAGCACAACTCGAACCGGATATCCGCCGCTATCGCGTAGAATTGGCGAGGGGTGAACCGAGTTTGCGATCGGCGATCGCCAATTTAGTCGAACAAGAAGCATATTTGCAGCAGCGGGGAAAAGCCGTGATCACCGTGACGGGTGTGGAAAAACTGCGGTTTTTTAAACAATTTGGCGAAAGTCGATCGGAACAACAAGTGTTTTTTGGTTATTTGCAATGGACGCGGGAAGCATTGCGGGAGTTTCCGTTTTCGATTGTCTTGTGGGTGACGCGACAAATTGAAATTCTGATTAGCAATGAGTCTCCTGATTTTTGGAGTTGGCGGAAAGGTGTATTTCGGTTTGATACGAAAAAAACTGCGGCTGTTCCCAAAACAGAATTTGAACCGTTTCGAGCCATAGTTGAAGAGGACGATCGCGAACCGCCGAGTTTGATTCCGCTGGAAGATTTGCAGGATTTAATCGCGCGAACCGAACAGAAAAAAGGACTCCAAGACCCCAGTTTGGCAAGTCTTTATGCGAGTATGGGGAAGATTTATGACAGAAGGATACAGTCGGGAGAGTGCGAAAATTTTCAGCAAGAGTATGAATTGGCGATCGACTATTTTAAAAAGGCGATCGCCCTTCAACAAGAGTTAGATGTGGAACGGGCATTATCAAGTAGTTTAAATTACCTCGCCGCACTTTATTATTTCCAAGGCAGGTATTCGGAAGCGGAACCGCTGTACTTGCAAGCAGTAGAAATAGACAGGCGCTTGCTCCCAGAAGACCATCCGGGTTTAGCCATTCACCTCAACAATTTAGCTGAACTTTATCGTTCCCAAGGCAGGTATTCGGAAGCAGAACCGCTGTATTTGCAAGCAGCGGAAATAGACAGGCGCTCCCTCCCAGAAGACCATCCCTGCTTAGCAACTAATATTAACAATTTAGCCGGACTTTATCAATCCCAAGGAAGGTACTCGGAAGCGGAACCGCTGTATTTGCAAGCATTAGAAATAGACAGGCGCTCGCTCCCAGAAGACCATCCCAGTTTAGCCACTAGCCTCAACAATTTAGCCGGACTTTATCAATCCCAAGGTCGCTACTCGGAAGCAGAAACGCTGTATTTGCAAGCATTAGAAATAGACAGGCGAACCCTCCCAGAAGACCATCCCGGTTTAGCCATTCACCTCAACAATTTAGCCGAACTTTATCGTTCCCAAGGAAGGTACTCGGAAGCGGAACCGCTGTATTTGCAAGCAGTGGAAATAGGCAGGCGAACGCTCCCAGAAGACCATCCCAGTTTAGCCACTCGCCTCAGCAATTTAGCCGGACTTTATGAATCCCAAGGCAGATACTCGGAAGCGCAACCGCTGTATTTGCAAGCATTAGAAATAGGCAGGCGAACGCTCCCAGAAGACCATCCCAGTTTAGCCACTCGCCTCAACAATTTAGCTTTACTTTATCAATCCCAAGGAAGGTACTCGGAAGCGGAACCGCTGTATTTGCAAGCATTAGAAATAGACAGGCGCTCGCTCCCCGAAGACCATCCCAGTTTAGCCACTCACCTCAGCAATTTAGCTTTACTTTATTATTACCAAGGCAGGTACTCGGTAGCAGAACCGCTGTGTTTGCAAGCTGTGGAAATTCTTCGCAGCAAGTTGCCCGCAAACCACCCCAACATTCAGGTTGTGTGGAAAAATTATGTTGGGTTGTGGCGGGAAGGAATCAGTCAAGGACATTTGACATTTGATCAATTGCAAAAACATCCTTTCGGGGAACAGTTATTAGCAGAAATTCAGGAATAAATAAAAATATCGCTCTTAGTTACAAATATTGTTAAAATGTACAATATGCAGCCTAAATTATAGATTATTTAGTCGAAAAGTAACGTAAACATTCTATAGCAAAACAAAAGGACAAAAAAATGGGCAGAGTCACCGCAACAATAACCGTCACCAATCACATCGATGAAATTCTGGGAGAAAGAGGGTTCATCTCCGCAGAGCAAATACGCTCTATCACCATCGATAACGTCTTAGTCGATACAGGCGCAACTCGACTCTGCTTACCAGCAGATATTATCAGTCAGTTGGGTTTGCCAATGCTAGGTGAAATCGACGGACATACGGCAATAGGAACCCGAAAATTTCGTCTGTTCAAAGATGTCACTCTTGCCGTAGCTGGCCGGGAAGGCAGGTATGATTGTGTAGAAATTCCCGCAGGAGAAGAACCTTTACTCGGCTTAATTCCCCTCGAAGATTTGGGTTTAGAACCAGACTTGAAAAATCAGCGGTTGATTGTTTTGCCAGCAGAGGGAAGCCAAAGTTATATTCGGGTATAAAATCCCGATAATTTTCGCCTCTTACTCTTAGTCCCCCTCTGCTCGGACTTGGTTTGACAAGAAGCGATTTCAAGCTCCGAATGATCGACGAGTATGGAACCCGGATTTGATATTATAAGTAATATCCAGAAATAATATTATATTTTTGCACTAAAATGTCAGTCACTACTCATCAATTAATTCAGTGGAAACAACAAGGGCGGTCAATTGTTGCCCTGACAGGTTATGATTATGCGATCGCCCAACTCATCGATCGAGCAGGCGTAGATATCATCCTAGTCGGCGATTCCCTCGCCATGACAGTCTTAGGCTACGAAACTACGCTACCGCTAACTCTCGATGAAATGCTGCACCACGCTAAAGCTGTGCGCCGTGGAGTTGAACAAGCATTAATTGTTGTCGATTTGCCGTTTTTGACATACCAAGAAAGTCCGCAGCAAGCCATGCACTCGGCCGGGAGAGTTTTGAAAGAAACAGGCGCTCAAGCTGTAAAATTAGAAGGTGGATATCCAGCAATGGCCGCCACAGTTTCGCAACTGACATCCGCCGGAATTCCGGTGATGGGACACGTCGGTTTAACTCCGCAGTCGGTACACCAACTCGGTTATAAAAAACAAGGAAAAACTGCCCAAGCAGCCGATCGCATCATAGCAGAGTCGATCGCGCTTCAAGAAGCTGGTGCTTTTGCGATCGTCTTAGAACACATTCCCTCAGACTTAGCGGCTCAAATTACCCAAAAATTAACTATACCTACCATTGGTATCGGGGCCGGGCCGCACTGCGACGGTCAAGTTTTAGTTACTTCCGATTTGTTGGGACTTTCTGAAAAACAGCCGCCTTTTGCGAAAGCTTACGCCAATTTGCGAGAAACGATTACCCAAGCTGTCAAAGATTATTCCCTCGAAGTTAGAGAACAAAAATTTATAGAATAAATTCGTAGTGTGGGCTTCAGCCCTCATAAAACTCGCTCAAACTAAGCTGTTGCGGCATTTATCTTTAACTTTTGGGGCGCGTTTTACTGCCCCCACACGATAGTTTCAAGAAATAAAATAGTCAAAATTAATTCCTGTACAGCTTAATATTAAATGTGGCTTAAATACCCCTTTCTTTCTTAGCCTATTGGAAAGGAAAGAAAATTTGTTGAGGAGCGTTTCAACCGCACACTTAATACCAAAATGGGCTTAAACACGCCTTATTTCTTAATCTTTTAGAGAGGAACGAAACTTTGTTGAGGAGCGGTTTCAACCGCAGACTTCATACCAAATCTGGCTTAAATACCCCCTTTATTTGTTAGTCTCCAAGAGAGGGGCGAAAGTTTGTGTACGATCAATTTCAACCGCTGAGTCAGAGCGCGGATTTCTAACCCGGATTCGGTATAAGTTCCTCACTACAAACCTAATTTACATCTTCGGCTGACCCTCTTCCTCATTCTCCTTCTCCTTCGGAACCGATTCATCATCACCTAGACCTACCCCTTCCTTGAAACTCCGCAGCGTTTTGCCCAAAGCATTTCCCAACTCAGGAATTTTCTTGGGGCCAAAAATTAGAATAGCGACTACCGCAATAATGCCCATTTCGGGCAATCCCAGACCAAACATACAAAATCTCCTGTAAAACTTGCTCGATCGTAAGTCAATCTACTGATATTGTTAAAGTATCTACCTTTTTTCCTGCATCCTGCAACAGTAGAATCAAGTTTTATTAAGCTATCCCCCGATAAATAGGAATGTTAGAAATATCCCAGCCTTCCCTCCGCGAACAACAGCACTACCTCATCCGCAATTTAGCAGACCGGATGGAAGCAGTATGGCACCGCTATCTAGACCTGGAACCCTACCACCTGCCCGCTGAGTTGGGATACGTAGAAGGGCGCTTGGAAGGAGAAAAACTGATCATTGAAAACCGCTGCTATCAAACGCCCCAGTTCCGCAAAATACACCTCGAACTCGCTAAAGTCGGGCCGGTACTTGACATACTGCACTGCGTGATGTTTCCCAGACCGAATTATGCTTTGCCGATGTTCGGTACGGATATAGTAGCAGGCAAAGGCCAAGTTAGCGCCGCGATCGCAGACCTTTCTCCCCTCAATCGAGAGCGAACTTTGTCGGAAACCTACCGAACTCAACTGGAAATTTTGCCGGTCAATCAATTTTCTTCTCCCCGCCAAATTCCAGAATGGGGGGATATTTTCTCAGAATTTTGTCTGTTTGTGCGGCCAGAGTCGATGGAAGAAGAAAACAGATTTCTGGACATAGTTGAATCCTACGTGGAAATTCACTGCCAGCAGGCAGTCGCCTCTGAACCTGTCTCTGCCGCCGAAGAATCGAAAATTCTCGACGCTCATATTTACTACTGCAGCCAGCAGCAGCAAAACGACAAAACCCGCCGCGTACTCGAAAAAGCTTTCGGTCAAGATTGGGCCGAACATTACATGACTGAGGTGCTGTTTGATTTTCCTAAATAGCTGAATTTGGTTTACACTACTTCATAGTAGGTGGGCAAAACTTAATGAGGAAATCACCTACTTTATAAGTCATGGGAAAGGAATCACGGGTCAAGGATAAATCATTTTTAAAACCCCCAGGGCGAGGAGTCATCGGTTTAGCGATCGCTGCCACTATCGTTACCACAGGAGTCGGTTTTTGGCAAGTATCTCAAATTAGAAAAGCCGAAGAGTTAAAGGCAGCGGCTGCAACGGCTGCTGCAACTCCCGCAGCCACCCCCACCAGCGTCACAGCTTTGGGTAGGTTGACTCCGCAGGGGGAAGTTATCAAATTGTCGGCCCCTTCGGCGTCGGAGGGAGCAAGAATTGAACTCTTGCAGGTGGAAGAGGGCGATCGAGTTATTCAAGGACAAATCATAGCAGTTCTCGATACGCGCGATCGGCTCCAAGCAATCCTCCAACAAGCCGACAAAGAAATCAAAGTCAAACAAGCAGAATTAGCGAAAATTCAAGCAGGCGCGAAAACCGGCGTTGTCGGCGCTCAAAAAGCAGAAGTTGCCAAGTTTGAAGCACAAGTGCAAAGAGAAACCGAAGGCGAATCAGCCAATATCGCCCGATTAGAAGCTCAACTGCGGAGAGAAACCGAAGCCGAACAAGCTAACGTCGCCAAATTCGAGGCCGCGCTGCAAAGAGAAACCGAAGCCGAACAAGCTAATCTTGCCAAATTTGAGGCACAACTAGAAAGAGAAACAGAGGTGCAGCAATCCAAATTGGCTAGGTTAGAAGCTCAATTGCGCGGCGAAATTGCCTCTCAAAACGCTACAGTCGAGCGACTAAAAGCCGAATTGACGAACGCCGAAGCCGAGGAACGACGCAATAAAGAACTCTCAGAAACAGGCGCAATTTCTGCTTCCGCCTACGACACCAAACGCTTAGTAGTAGATACGGCTCGCCACAAAGTCAAAGAAGCTCAAGCTGTATTAGAAAAAACAGTGCAAACACTGCAAGAGCAAATAGTCGAAACAAAAGCGACAGTCAAACAAACAGTAGAAACAGGCAAGCAGGAAATCAATCAATCCCGAGCCAATCTCCGACGCAAGTTAGAAACCGGCAGGCAGGAAATTAACCAAGCTAGAGCTACTTTAAATCAAAAGATAGAAACTGGTAGAGAACAAATCAATCAAGCCGAAGCAATACTCAAACAAAAAGCAGAAACCGGCCAAGAACAAATCAATCAAGCCAAAGCAAATCTCGACCAAATTGCCGAAGTCCGTTCCGAAGACGTGCAAGCTGCCCAAGCCGCCATTGAAAGTGCGATCGCCACCAAACAAAAAGCTCAAGTAGACTTAAACTTAAGCTACGTCAAAGCACCCGTATCCGGCTCCATCCTCAAAGTTCACAGCCGACAAGGAGAACGTGTCAACACTCAAGACGGCATCGTAGAACTAGGCGGCACCGATCAAATGTACGTCATAGCAGAAATTTACGAAACCGACATCGCCAAAGTGCGAAACGGCCAGCGCGCTACCGTCAGCAGCCCGGTATTTGGAGGCACTTTGGAAGGCACAGTCGATCGCATCGGCAAACAAATCGGCAAAAAAGATGTCCTCAATACAGACCCCGCAGCCGACACCGATGCTAGAGTGGTCGAAGTAAGAATTCGCCTCGATCCCGAATCGAGCAAGAAAGTTGCAGCCCTAACAAACTTACAGGTTGAAGTTAAAATAAATATCTAAATTTTACGTTTACAGGACTTACGCATGGGGACTCAAGAAACCGACTTTTTTACCGAGATTAAGGGTTTGAATCAAATATAAGGGTAAAATACCCGGTTTCTCAACACCCTGCTTAAGTCCTAAAATTATTGAATCCCAAATCCAACTTGAAAATCTAAGATAGAAAATCGACTTTTATGGCAAAAATACCGCTAGCTTGGGCACAATTAACGCGCGAAAAAATGCGCTTAGTAATCGCGCTAGCCGGCATTGGATTTGCCGACTTGCTGATGTTTATGCAGTTTGGATTTAGAGACGCGCTATTTGAAAGCTCCATTAGCTTTCACTCGAAGTTAAAAGGGGATATTTTTATCACCAGCCCTCAGTCAACGGCTTTAATAGCCATGAAAAGCTTTCCCCAGCGCCGCTTGTATCAAGCTTTGAGTTTTAATGGCGTTACAGGAATTAGCCCGGTATATTTAGGCTTTGGCTTGTGGAAAAATCCCGAACCAGAAAAACGCAATACCCGCCAATTGATGGTAATCGGTTTCGATCCCGCTAATCCCATTTTTGATATGCCGGAAGTCCAGAATAATTTGGACAAAATCCAAATTTCGGATGTAATTTTATTCGACCAAGCTTCTCGCCCGGAGTTTGGGCCAGTAGCGGAATATTTCCAGCAGGGAAAGCCTGTGGAAACTGAAATAGATAACCGTCGCGTTACTGTAGAAGGGTTATTTACTTTAGGAGCATCTTTCGGTGCTGATGGGAATATTATTACTAGCGATTTGAACTTTCTGCGGATTTTTCACACTAGAAGAACTAAAGGTTTAATTGATATAGGAATTGTTCACTTGCACCCTGGAACGGATGTCAAGGCAGTTATTGAAAAAATGAGAGCAACTTTGCCACAAGACGTGACAATTGCTTCCAAGGAAGAGTTTGTAGCTTTTGAAAAAAAATATTGGGAAGAAAGCACCTCAATCGGATTTGTTTTCACTCTCGGCGCGGCAATGGGATTTATCGTCGGGATAGTGATTGTTTATCAAATCCTTTATACTGATGTTACCGATCATTTACCGGAATACGCTACGCTGAAGGCGATGGGATATAAGGATATTTACTTTTTGGGCGTGGTGTTTCAAGAGGCTTTGATTTTGGCCATTCTTGGCTATTTACCTGGGTTTGGGGTTTCTTTTATGCTGTACAATTTAGCGAGAAGTGCTACGAGTTTGCCAATGTACATGACTTTGATGAAAGCTGGAACTGTTTTTGCAATGACAGTTGTCATGTGTTCTGTGTCGGGGGCGATCGCAGTTAGGAAGTTGCAGGCGGCTGACCCAGCAGATATTTTTTAAGGAAGGAAGAAGGAAGTAGGAAGAAGAAAGAAGAAAGAAGGAATGAAGAAGGAAATACCAATTACCAATTACGAATTAAGATCTACAAATTACCAATGAATACTTTACCAGTTGTCTCAATTAAAAATCTCAATCATTCCTTTGGGGAAGGACAACTTCGCAAACAGACATTATTTGACATCAACCTCGAAATTTATCCGGGCGAAATCGTACTGATGACTGGACCTTCGGGTTCTGGTAAAACAACATTGTTAACCTTGATTGGAGCTTTGCGATCGATCCAAGAAGGTAGTCTTAAAATTCTCGACCAAGAATTGCGGGGAACCGGGAAAAATAAATTAGTTAAAGTCCGGCGCGACATCGGCTATATTTTCCAAGCTCACAATTTGCTCAAATGCTTGACAGCTAGGCAAAACGTGCAGATGTCTTTAGAACTGCACAGCCATCTTTCTCGCCAAGAAACTAATGATAAAATAGAGGGAATGCTGCAAGCTGTAGGCTTGGGAGAAAGAATAGATTATTACCCGGACAGTCTTTCTGGCGGACAGAAACAAAGAGTTGCAATCGCCCGGGCATTAGTCAGCCAGCCGAAATTAGTATTAGCCGACGAACCCACAGCAGCCCTAGATAGTAAATCAGGTCGAGATGTGGTAGAAATTATGCGAGGTTTGGCCAAAGAACAGCACTGCACTATTTTGCTGGTCACCCACGACAACCGCATTTTAGACATAGCCGATCGCATTATTCACATGGAAGACGGCTACCTCGCACAAGATACATCAACAGCCGCTGCCACAGGCGTTCTTTCGGAAAAATAAAATTAATCCACCTAAACTTATTTGCGAGAACCGGGACGCTTTCCTCCTACCTTAGCAGGACTTTTTGTTGCACCTTTGGATGAAGTTTTAGAACTACTTTTGCCATTTTTTTGGCCTTTCGCTCCTGTCAACTGCCTCTCAAGGTCATTTGCAGGTCGGCCTGCAGGCGTTCTCGTAGTCCTAAAGGTAACATTCACCCCTTCATTCGACTGTTCCAGCACCAACATCGGCGTCGGCTTTGCTTTTTGATCCCACTCAATATGAACGATGCGACCTTGAATTGTCGGCTGCCAACTGTCGTGGTCGTCAGAAGGACTCAGATAAGTTTCCAAACAGTCAATAATTTGATTAATTGTCGCCGATGTTGCCTGAGTCGGCAGTTTCATCAGCTTAATTTGAATCCGAAACAGCACTCGTTTTTCTATTTTTACTGCGGGATCGCCAGTTTCGTATTCGATATCAAACATCGAATCCACTTGCCTGCCGGTGCCCGCCGACCCGTTTTTCTCTCCCACCGCACTCTGCGTCGGACGTAGGGCAATACTAATTTTGTCTTTGACTTTTTGCTTGATCTGGTTCACAATGCCAAAGTGAAAAACTTCTTCCGCCATCCGCATTCTCAAGTAGTCTAAATTAAAGTCTCGGGAGTGGATAAGGTCGGGATTCTTTTCCATTTTTGAGATTGTTTCCAGAGCCATTTTGTATTTTTTCTGGAGTTCTCGATTTCTAAACTCCTCAAATTTGAGCTTTTTGTTCAAATCGTCGAGTTTTAGCTTGGTAAACACCGCTAAACCGATAAGCAATAACAACAGTAATCCCGAGGCTCCCATGAAGAGTTGGTCTGAGGACGGATGTCCGGGTTTAGCCTGTTTAGGTTTGGGAGAGGCTACTGCCAACCTTGGTTCTACAAGGATTATTTGGGTTGACATGGGCTTTTAAAGGGTAAAATTTGACGCTATATTTATACAGGACTCCAGAGTAGAGCTGGTAGTGCAACTCGATCAACCAACATTGACATCATTCCACCATCATCTTGGTACAACTGGATTTCTGCAACTGGAGCACGCACCCTCTAATTAATACTTTATCTTTAATAGCAAGCAGGTTTCCGAAATCTCGGAAAATCCTGCGCTGGCAGTGGCAAAAAGAAATGGTGAATTGTCTGTAATATATTATACCAATAGAGCGAAAAAAAATGTTTGTTCGGCGGTCTCCGTTTCTAGCAAAATAAAAAGAAATACACATAAATTAATAGTAACTCTGGGAGCGAACAGCAGAAAACATCAAGGAGAACAGTCGATCGCCCGGACGATCGAGGCGCGGACGTTGGGAGGGTGCTAATTCCTACTGTGCGCTCGCTCCCGCCTTGCAAGCCCACCGGGTGGCTTGCTGTGAAAGTCGAGCTGTGGTGCGATCGAACAACGTCTCCTTAGCTAAGATTACAGCTAATACCACCCATATTCGATCGTGACTTACGAACCCCTGCACCACAAATATCGCCCTCAGACATTTGCCGAATTAGTCGGTCAAGAGGCGATCGCCCAAACCCTCACCAGCGCTATCCTACAAGAGCGCATAGCACCAGCATATCTATTCACCGGCCCCAGAGGCACCGGTAAAACCTCCAGTGCCAGAATTTTCGCCAAATCTCTCAACTGTATTTCTACGGTTGCCCCCACCCCGACACCCTGCGGCAAATGCAACGTTTGCCAAGAAATTGCCCGAGGTTCGACGCTAGATGTCATCGAAATTGACGCCGCCAGCAACACGGGAGTAGATAACATTCGGGATTTAATCGAACGATCTCAATTTGCCCCCGTACAGTGCCGCTATAAAGTATATGTAATAGACGAAGTTCATATGCTCAGTACCCAGGCATTTAATGCTTTATTAAAAACATTAGAAGAACCGCCAGACCGCGTTGTATTTGTCCTCGCCACAACCGACCCACAAAGAGTATTACCAACTATTATTTCTCGTTGTCAAAAGTTCGACTTCCGCCGCATCCCCCTCGAAGCAATGATTGCTCACTTGCACAAAATTGCCCAATTAGAAAATATCAATATTGCCAGTGATGCAGTACAAATGGTCGCTCAAATGGCCCAAGGAGGTCTGCGAGATGCCGAAAGTTTGCTAGACCAACTGAGCTTATTTCCCGGTCAAGTAACAGTCGAAAAAGTTTGGGATCTAGTCGGTGCAGTCCCTGAAAATGATTTAATGGATTTGCTGCAAGCTATTGATACAGATAACGCTACAGCACTAATAGACATGAGCCGCCACCTCATGGATCGCGGTCGGGAACCGCTAATCGTACTGCAAACTCTCGCCAGCTTTTACCGAGATTTGCTAATAGCCAAAGCAGCACCGAAACGGTCAGATTTAGTAGCTTTAACATCTACAACTTGGGAAAAACTTGGCAATTTTGCCCGCAATTGGGATGCCGAGTTAATTTTGGCAGGTCAGAAACATTTGCAAACCCACGAAGTGCAAATTAAAAATACCACTCAGCCGCGATTGTGGCTGGAAGTAACGCTGTTGGGGTTGCTGCCCTCAGCAATTAGAACTCAGCAGCAACCGGCAGCCGAACCAGCGAAAAATGTTGCTCCATCACAAATTCACCCCCCCCAACTCCCCCTTGCTAAAGGGGGGAACCAGACATCTAATATTGAACAATCATCAGTTCCCAATTCGCAAAATCCTCCGCCTCAGTTGCCACCTGTGGCTAATAGAACAGAAAGCACACCTCCTGCTGCGATTCCCGCACCTGTACCAACTGCTGAAACGAATCAAACAACTTATTCACCGACTAATTCAGCCGATGAAATCGATTTAAATCGAGTGTGGGAACAGATACTTGACCGCGTGCGACCGCACGGAACTCAATCGCTGCTTCGCCAACACGGACAGCTAGTAATTTTTAGCAATGATACTGCTCATGTTAAGATTAGTTCGCAGCCGTTGCTCAATATGGTTAAAGACAAAGTAGCTAATATAGAAGAAGCTTTTGTGCAAGTTTTTAACCGTCGAGTAACAGTAAAAGTTGGCTTGACAAATCCCGGTGAAAGTAATAGTTCCCGCCCCAATAATTTGCCAACTTCTAACGGACGTGTTGGCGAAAATCCCAGGAATTCTAATCCTGCGGATGATGCGGGCCAACAGGTGCAGAACTTGGCGGGTTCTGAGATTACAGATGATTTTTTGGGGAATGGTGGAGAAGAACAAAAACACCCGCCAGCGGCTGAAAATACTGCGGTTAATGTGCCGGCAATTTCCGAATCGCTATCGCCCACAAACGGCTCTACAGACTCTCAAAATGACTCTAACGCTCAGGCTGTAGCGGTGCGTGATGACGCGCGAGATGTCGCAAATTCGGCTAGGAAGTTGGCTGATATGTTTGACGGGGAAGTAGTCGATTTATCGCAGGACTTGGAGATTTGGGAGTCGGAAACTTTTAGATTAGAATCTGAACCGGATTTTTCTGAGTTATCTTCTGAGTTAAATGAGGATGATTTTATAGATTGGTAAATCTATGCTTGCGGCAGCGAAATGTGTAAAATTTCGCCGATCGCACAAAATCCAGCGCGGGTGTAAACTCGGAATTCCTCCTCGTGTCCCGCCATCAAAAACGCCACCGCAACACCCGCGTCGAAAGCTTCTCGCAGCAGCCGGGCCGTCAAGGCCCCTGCTATGCCCCGCCGGCGAAAAGGGACGCGCACGCCGATACCGGCGATTTCTGTCGTCTGATTTGCCGGCACAGTAAACATTCCAGCCCCGGCAGGTTCGCCCGTTGCTGCTACGCGGGCGAGTACCGCGATGCTGCCTGCTGCCAGACTTTTCCGAAGAGTGTCAACGTCTTCAGAGCTTGGTGCAGCCTCTGTGAAAGCCTCGTGTTGCGCCGCGGCTGTACCGAGGAGCTCGGCCTCGGAAACTGGCAAAATTAGTTCGATGCCCGGGGGGACGGGAAGCAATTGCTCGGAACCCGGAGTGCAAGTCATCAGCGGCAAGCGTCCCTCAACGGTGAAACCTGCGGAGATCAGCGTTTCTTCGACAGCCGGCGCTAGTTTCGCGACATACTCCAAACGCGGCTGTCGCCCGCGCTGAGAGTAGGCAGCAATTAGGGCGTTGACATCGGCGAGCGAGGGTGCGGCGCCGTCATCGGGAATTGCATAGTTCAGATAAGGGTTGGCACTGTGGCGGCTGAATGTAGCGAGGAACGGCCCGATCCGCTCGGTGTCGCGCTGCTGGCTCGCGGCAAAGCGCAGGTATGATTGAATGCGAGATTCCATAAGTGGCTGTGCTGAAAACCTTGCTTTTAAGCTGACTCTGGCTTGGGCAGCGAAGACGGAAGTACCAACAACTCGGCGGTCGATCGCTTCTCAACCATTTCCTTAGTAATCGTACACCGGGCAACATCCTTGCGCGACGGCAACTCGTACATCACGTCCAACATCAATTCTTCGACAATTCCCCGCAGCGCCCGCGCTCCAGTTTTGCGGCGGTATGCTTCCTGGGCGATCGCCCGAATCGCATCCGGCTTAAAGTCCAACTGCACGTTATCCATCTTCAGCAGCTTTTGATACTGCTTAACCAAAGCATTGCGCGGTTCAGTCAAAATCGCCATCAGCGTTTCCTCGTCCAGCGGTTCCAACACCGCCGCCACCGGCACCCGCCCAATAAACTCAGGAATCATCCCAAACTTCACCAAATCATCCGGTTCCAGTTGCTTGAGAACGTCAGCAGCCCGCTTTTCCTTCGGCTGAGCTTCTCCGGGCTGAATAAAACCCATTGACTTTTTACCCGTTCTCTGCTCTATCACTTTCTCTAGACCGACAAAGGCGCCGCCGCAAATAAACATGATATTGCTGGTATCAATTTGGATGCAGTCTTGATAGGGATGCTTGCGGCCGCCTTGGGGAGGTACATTGGCGATCGTCCCCTCCAGCATTTTCAGCAGCGCCTGCTGCACGCCTTCCCCAGAAACATCTCGGGTAATCGAAGGATTTTCGCTCTTGCGGGCAATTTTGTCAATTTCATCAATATAAATAATTCCGCGCTGCGCCTCTTCCACGTCCATATCTGCCACTTGCAGCAGCCGCAGCAAAATATTTTCCACATCTTCGCCGACATAGCCCGCTTCCGTCAGCGTCGTCGCGTCTGCCACCGCAAAAGGTACATCTAGCATATCCGCCAAAGTCTGAGCCAGCAGAGTTTTTCCGCAGCCCGTGGGCCCGATTAACAAAATATTCGATTTTTGCAGCTCTACTTCTTCCGGCGGGTGTTTGCCGCTATTTTTGGCATGGATAAAGCTCAGGCGCTTGTAGTGGTTGTAAACTGCCACCGAGAGCACCTTTTTCGCCTCATCTTGCCCGATCGCATTTTCGTCGAGATAATTTTTAATTTCCCTCGGCTTTGGAATTTGGCTCAGCGACATACTTTTGCCCGAGGTAGCGCGGCGCTTTTGCGTCGTTTCCTGCTTCGGAGCCACTGCCGCTGCCGGCACTGCACTCGAGTCAAACAACTCCTCATCTAAAATTTCATTGCACAAGTCCACGCATTCGTCGCAGATATACACCCCGGGCCCTGCGATCAACTTGCGTACTTGCTCTTGAGACTTGCCACAAAACGAACATTTTAGATGGGAGTCGTACTTAGACATAACAGCCTCTTAATTCAGTGCAGTGACATTCTCTCCCGCCGCCGGAAGGTTTTCCTTTTCGATAACTCGATCGACCAAACCGTAATTTTTGGCTTCCTCGGCTGACATAAAAAAGTCGCGCTCTGTATCCGCCTCTAATTTCTCGATCGGTTGACCTGTGTGGTGCGCTAACAGTTGATTCAGCTTACGCTTATGATAAAGGATTTCTTTGGCTTGAATCTCAATATCAACTGCTTGACCTTGAGCGCCTCCAAGCGGCTGGTGAATCATAATCCGGGAACTCGGAAGAGACATCCGCTTGCCGGCTGCTCCTGCTGTCAGCAGAAATGCGCCCATACTCGCTGCCAAACCGTAACAAATCGTCACCACATCCGGGCGGATTTGCTGCATTGTGTCATAAATTGCCATGCCGGCCGTCACCGAGCCGCCGGGGGAATTTATGTACATTTGGACATCTTTTTCTGGGTCTTCAGCATCCAGATACAATAGCTGAGCCACTATCGAGTCAGCAACTTCGTCGGTTACGGGAGTTCCTAAAAACACAATTCGCTCCCGCAGCAAGCGCGAGTAAATGTCAAAAGCCCGCTCGCCCATCCCCGACTGTTCTAGTACCATCGGCACTACATTGCTGGGGCTGGTACTGACATCAAAATCGTTATAGCTTGTAATTAGGTAATTGGAAGATTGAGATACAACCATAAGACACCAGTCAAGGATTCTAGACAATTTGCTGCTGATGAAAGCTTTAAATTAAGCCGCCAGCTTTTAACTATTATGCCTCTTCTGAACGGATATCGGGGAAATGCGGAGTTTTGAGTACGTGAGATTGCTTTGTGCGCTTTGCACAACGCTGGGGGCGTGAATGAGTTAAAACACTTACTTGTAAATCGTTGCTGCTTCTAATAGACACCCGCAGCTTGCAGTAAGCTGCGGGTGAGCGGTTAAAACCACGGTTGATTCCATGCCCCCAATTAGGACATTTGAACACATTAAGTTCTATTCTTCGCCTACAACTTCCACTTCGACGCTTGTGGCTGCTTCTTCTTCTGAAACTTCAGCGTCTGATTCTTCTGATTCTTCTGCTGCCGGATTCAGAGAGCCTTCAGGGACGAGTTCGATTGTCCCTTTTTCTTCCAACCATTTCAGGGTTTTTTGTTTGAGCAAGTCTTCCCTTACAAATTCCTGCAACCTTTGGGGATCAAAATCTCCTTTGGGAAACTGCTTTCTAACTTTTGCTACTTCTGCTGCTACTTCTGCGTCTTCCACAGATAAGGATTCCAGCTTGGCTACTTCTGCCAGAGCTAGAGTCTGCTTGAGCCGATCGATTGCTTCCGGGCGCGAGCGTTCCCGCATCGGGCCCATATTTTCTTCCGTAAACAGTTGGTTAATATCTATGCCGTAATTTTTCAATTGGACGGCTTGTTGATTCAACAAATAATCGATTTCGCGATCGACCATTGTTTCGGGAATTTCCACTTCTATTAGCTGCACGAGTGCTGCTGATATAGCTTTTTCCTTATTAGCTGATGTCTTGTTTTCTTGCTCTGCTTTAAACCGAGTTTCGAGGGATGCGCGGAGTTCTGCTAAAGTTTCAAACTCGCTGACTTCTTGGGCGAAATCGTCGTCCAACTCCGGCAATTCTTTTTCCTTAAGTTCTTTGAGGGTAATCGTAAAGACTGCTGGTTTTCCCGCTAATTCTTCACTGCTGTACTCATCAGGGAACTGCACGGAAACTTCTCTGGTTTCTCCCGGATTCATCCCGATCATGCCTTCGATAAAGCCCGGTACAAACTGATTTTCCGACAATTCTACTTGAAAATCTTCTGCTTGACCGCCGGGAATTTCTGCGGGAGTTTCGCCTTCGGGTGCTTCCGCAAATCTACCGGAGAAATCAACCAAAGCCGTGTCTCCCAACTGAGCCGGCCGGCTTTCTACGGGGATTAGAGTAGCTTTGTCCGATCGATATTTTGCCAGTACCTCATCTACCTGAGCCTCATCATACTTAGCTTCTTCTGCTTGAAGCTGCAAACCTGTGTACTGACCCAATTTCACTTCGGGTTCTACGTCAACCTTAGCCGAAAAAATCAGAGGCTGTTCTGGATCGAACTTAGCTAGTAATTCTTCAAACTCGGTGCGCAGTTCAAAACTGCCAATTGCCGGAATTTTTTCTTGTTCGAGGGCTTTTTGCAGCGACTCATTAATCAAATTTTCCAAAGCCGTCGCCTTCAAGCGAGTCTGACCCAGGCGCTGTAGCAAAACTTGACGGGGAACTTTGCCTTTGCGGAACCCAGGAATATTAACCTCGCGAGCAAATTGTTTAATTACTTGCTCGTAGGCTTGTTTTGACTTTTCTGACGGTACTTCGATTTCCAGACCAATTTGGCTAGCTGGAAGTTTTTCCTGGGTTACTTTCATCGGCTTTTTTGATATTTAACAATAGTGTAATAAAATACATACAAATCTGACTTTGCCTGCATTTTAAGTTTGTACGCTTTGACTTGTAGCGGCACAACTACAAACACCTCTACCGGATGAGACTGTAAGTCGTAACCGGCTACTTTTTTGGCTTTTGCCAAATAGTTTTAGTGTGAGGATACTAGCTTTTGCTGCTAGGAAAGTGGAGGTTAAGTCCACTAATCGCCGATGAACCATAGCACATATCGCCCTTAGATGTCAATGTTTTGGGCAGCCTGTCAAAGTCAACGGATGCGCCTGCTGGCAGAACGTGCGGATTGGCGGGGGGCGATCCTCTTCGAGGGCTTCGCTAACGGCAAAAGATGCTAAACTGGCATTGGGTACGATCGCACGGCTCGATCGGGAAGTTCGATCGCCCGTTTCGGTTAACTGCACCATTGCCATCCTCTCATGCTCCTGATGTCGCATAACATTAATTAAGTTTGATATTGAGAATTGCAGTTATTTAAATTTTTGATTTCGATCGTTTAGAGTATAATTTTTGGAGGAAAGTAATTTGTCTCAATCCTATCGAGTTGCCATTTTAGGAGCCACCGGCGCAGTCGGTGCTGAGTTGCTAGAACTCTTGCACAGCAGGAGTTTTCCGATTTCTAACTTGAAGCTGCTGGCTTCGGAACGTTCAGCAGGCACTACATTGCCTTTTGGCGGCGAGATGCTGCCGGTCGAAGCAGTTTCAGCGCGATCGTTTGATAATGTAGATCTGGTGCTCGCCTCCGCCGGCGGCTCTACTTCTAAATTATGGGCTCCGCAAGCGGTGGCAGCCGGAGCAGTGGTCATTGACAATTCTAGCGCTTTCCGCATGGATGCGACCGTACCGCTAGTGGTTCCCGAAGTCAATCCCCAAGCGGCGGCAGCTCACCGAGGTATAATTGCTAATCCCAACTGCACGACGATTTTGATGGCAGTTGCCGTTTGGCCTCTTCACAAAGTTAAGCCGGTACAGCGCATAGTGGTAGCGACTTACCAGTCTGCCAGCGGGGCTGGGGCGAGGGCAATGGAGGAAATGAAAGCTCAAGCAAGAGCAATTTTGCAGGGGGAAATGCCCAAAACAGATATATTTCCCTACCCCTTAGCATTTAACTTGTTTCCGCACAACACCCCGATTAACGATTTGGGGTATTGTGAAGAAGAAATGAAAATGGTTAACGAAACTCGGAAGATATTTGGTACGGACGAGATTAAAATTACGGCAACTTGCGTGCGGGTTCCCGTACTCCGCGCTCATTCGGAAGCGATTAATCTAGAGTTTGCAGAGCCTTTTAGCGCGATCGAGGCCAAGGAAATCTTAAAGCAGGCAAGCGGGGTTAAGGTGGTAGAAGACTGGCAAGCTAATTATTTCCCGATGCCTGCAGACGCCAGCGGTAAGGATGAGGTGTTAGTCGGCAGGATTCGCCAAGATATTTCTCACCCCTGCGGGTTGGAGATGTGGCTGTCTGGCGATCAAATCCGCAAAGGGGCGGCTTTAAATGCGGTGCAGATAGCTGAGTTGCTGGCCCAAAAAGATTTGTTGCGAACCCCAGTGGCTGCGGCTTCTAATTAGGGGGAACCCTGGCAACTTGAAAATTGAAATGGGGGATTTTAGATAAACCTTTCATCTGAAATCAAAAATTTAAAATCAAAAATCAACAGTCTAAAATCGGAGAAAGTGTGGTAAAGTTTGGACGGGTTCTGACTGCAATGATTACGCCGTTTAAGGAAGACGGCAGCGTTAACTATGCGGTAGCAGAACAACTGGCAGTTCATTTAGCCGATCGCGGTACGGATAGCTTGGTAGTGTGCGGAACTACGGGCGAGTCTCCCACTATGACCTGGGATGAAGAGTACCAATTATTTCAGGTGGTACAAAAGGCGGTGGCCGGTAAGGCTTTTGTAATCGCAGGAGCCGGATCGAATTCTACTTCAGAAGCAGTCGCAGCTACCCAAAAAGCAGCTAAACTCGGGTTAGACGGCTGTTTACAGGTGGTTCCTTATTACAACAAGCCGCCGCAAGAAGGTTTGTACAATCATTTTCGGGCGATCGCGCAATCTGCTCCAGAATTCCCTATAATGTTATATAACATCCCCGGTCGCACCGGTCAGAATATGTTGCCGGAGACGGTTGCGAGATTGGCAGAAATCCCCAATATTGTGGCCGTAAAAGAAGCAAGTGGCAACTTGGATCAAGCAAGTCAAATTCGGTGCTTGACATCCCCTGAATTTGCCATCTATTCTGGAGATGATTCCCTAACTTTGCCGATGTTGGCGGTAGGAGGATCTGGTGTAGTTAGCGTAGCCAGCCATCTGGTAGGAGAGCAACTGCAACAGATGATCGAAGCTTTCGAGAGCGGTCAAGTTCAAGTCGCTACCCAGATTCACTTGCAACTTTTTGACCTGTTTAAAGCTCTTTTTCTCACCACAAATCCCATTCTCGTCAAGACAGCTCTTAAACTTCAAGGCTGGGATGTAGGTTCCACCCGTCTGCCCCTGTGCGATCCGCCCGTTGAGATGACTCAAAAGTTAAAGGACGTACTGAGCCAGCTAGCCGCAGTATCAGCTATCTAGACAGGCAAGAACGAGTTTTCAGACAACTGAATATTGGTTGCGATCGGTCATTAGTTGTTAGTCATCCGTCCTTAGTAATTAATTGTTAGTAATTAGCTAACAGTCAAAAATTAAAGACAGAGGATTAAAGACTGAAGGCAAAAGACAACTGAATGTAGGGGATAGTAAAACCCCCAGGGGAGTTTTCCATAAATAGTTGGAAAAATATTGCCCTACCAACGAACAGCAGACGACAGACGACAGACGACAGACAACAGACAAATAACAAAATAACTAACAAAGGATACGCATGATCAAAAATACAACTGCATCTGCTCTAAAAGTGATTCCCCTCGGCGGGCTGCACGAAATCGGTAAAAACACTTGTGTGTTCGAGTACGGCGACGAAATAATTCTTTTAGATGCAGGTTTAGCGTTCCCGACAGATGGAATGCACGGTGTAAATATTGTCCTCCCAGACATGACTTACCTGCGGGAAAACAGCCACAAAATTAAAGGTATGATCGTCACTCACGGTCACGAAGACCACATTGGCGGCATCCCCTATCACCTCAAACAATTTGAAATTCCGGTGATTTACGGGCCGCGTTTGGCGATGGCTTTGCTAGCCGGAAAATTGGAAGAAGCGGGAGTGTCTCACCGCACAGAATTGAGGACAGTTAGACCCCGCGACACGGTAAGAATTGGCAAGCATTTTTTAGTCGAATACATTCGCAACACTCACTCGATGGCCGACAGTTTCACGGTAGCAATTCACACTCCAGTGGGAATTGTGATCCACACCGGAGACTTTAAAATTGACCACACTCCTGTGGACGGCGAACATTTTGACTTGCAGAAACTGGCGGAGTACGGCGAAAAAGGCGTGCTGTGCTTGATCAGCGATTCTACTAACTCGGAAGTTCCCGGTTTTACTGCTTCAGAACGTTCTGTTGCTCCGAATTTAGACAGAATTATCGCTCAAGCAACGGGACGGGTAATGATCACGACTTTTGCTTCGTCGGTACACCGTTTGCAAATTGTTTTAGAATTGGCTAAGAAAAACAATCGGTATGTAGGAGTAGTTGGTCGATCGATGCTTAACGTCATCGCTCACTGCCGCAATCTCGGCTACATCAAATGCGAAGATAGTCTTTTCAAACCTCTGAAAGAAATCCGCAATTTACCCGATGACAAGGTTCTGATTTTAACCACAGGTTCCCAAGGCGAACCGATGGCGGCGATGACTCGCATTGCTAACGGCGAACATCACGAACTGAAAATCAGAAAGGGCGATACAGTCATTTTCTCGGCTAATCCAATTCCGGGAAATACGATCGCAGTGGTAAACACGATCGATAAACTGATGATGCTGGGAGCAAACGTGGTTTACGGCCGCGACAAAGGCATTCACGTTTCGGGTCACGGCTGTCAGGAAGACCAAAAGTTAATGATTAACATGACTCGTCCCAAGTTCTTCTTGCCAGTGCACGGGGAACACCGGATGCTGATCCAGCACTCCAAGACGGCTCAAAGCATGGGCATTCCCGCTAGCAATATGGTGATTATTGATAACGGCGATGTCGTAGAATTAACTGAAAATTCCATGCAAGTGGGCGGTAAAGTGCCTTCAGGAATTGAATTGGTAGATTCTTCTCGATCGGGCGTTGTCAAAGCGAACGTCCTCAAGGAACGCCAGCAATTGGCTGGAGATGGCGTTGTAACTGTAGCGGCGGCTTTGAATTGGGAAGGCAAATTAGTTGCTAAGCCGGAAGTACACTTGAAAGGTGTAGTGACATCAGCCGATCGCGAAGTTGTGATCAAATTAATCACTCAAACCATTGAAACAGTTTTGAGCGATCGCTGGTCAGAATTTGTAAAACCTGCTGCTTCAGACTCACAAGTTGATGTTGACTGGGTAGGAGTTCAAACGCAAATAGAAAAGGCTATTCAGCGAGTGATGCGCCGGGAACTTCAAAGCAATCCCTTGCTGGTATTCCTGATGCAAATTCCTGAAGAAGCGTCCTTTGTGCGATCGGAAAAGGCAGAAGTATCTCCGGGTTCCCTGGAAGCACCTAAGCTATTATCATCGCCCTCGCCATCATCGCCATCATCGCCATCCTTGCCATCTCCTGCCAATCAGGTGACGGGCCGGCGCCGTCCCCGGACTGCTGCAAGGGCAGCTTCCTAGTGCGATAATTCCCTAACGCACTGCGCAAAGAAATAAGTTTTAGATTTGTAGTTGCGCTTGGGCGCCCAAGCGCAACTACAAACCTAGATTTGGTTTCATAAGTAAGTAGCTGCACCTAAAAAACGTCAGCATCGATCGACGTAAGTCCTGAGATTTATCTCGGTAAGACCTTCAAACTTGTCAAGATTGAAGAACTTCGACTCGATGTATTTCAGGAAGCAGTCTTATACAAAGCCCCCAATCGCTACAATTTTTTGGAATGCCCGCATAAAAAAGTCGGTGGCTTTTTGGGTTTTTGGGATTACTTTTACTGCTTTGTTTGGGCAGGGTTTATTCTTGGAGAATCTTTCACAAACCGTTTCAGCGGAATTAAAACGTGATGAGAGCTACTTACCAAATCCCGGCTTTGGTATAATTCCCTCGGGTAGCGAGGGAGTTGTTTTTTAACCGTAAATAAACGCAAGTGAACGCAGATACTTATTTAAATCTATCTGCGTTCGCTTGCGTTTATTTTAAAACTAATCAGCCACCAGCAACCGCTGGAACAATGCTAACTTCATCGCCATCTTGGAGGGCTGTTTTTGAGCCATCCAAAAAGCGGATGTCTTCGCTGTTGACGTAGAAGTTGAGAAATCTGCGGGGTTCTCCTTTTTCATCGCACAGGCTTTTTTTGATGCCGGGACAATTTGTTTCCAGCGATTCAATCAGTTCGGAAATGTTGTCGCCGCCGCATTCGATGGTGGCTTGATTGTTGGTGAATTTTTGCAGGGGAGTGGGAATTAAAACTTTGACAGTCATTTTTTTAGTCCTTAGCCAGTAGTCATGAGTTATTAGTTATTAGTCCTCAGTCATTAGTCCTCAGCGATCGGTCAGTTGTCATCAGTCAAAAGCTTAACAACTAATGACTAATGACTGCCGACTACTGACTAATAGCTGTTAAACCGAAACTTGTTGCCATTCTAAGCGTTCGAGGGTGCGGGCGCGTTCTAGGGCACGCTCGAACGCTTCTATTTTTGGTTCGAGGGTGATGGGTTCGCCGATGTAACCTTGGACGGCTTCTTGGGTTTTTAAGCCGTTGCCGGTAATGTAGGCGACGGTAGTTTCGTCGGGGTCGATTTTACCTGCTTCTACGAGTTTCTTCAAGACTGCGATTGTCGTGCCACCTGCAGTTTCGGTGAAGATGCCTTCGGTTTCTGCTAGGAGTTTCATGCCTTCGATGATTTCGGTGTCGCTGACGGATTCGATGTTGCCGCCTGTTTTGCGGGCGATGTCGAGGGCGTACATACCGTCGGCTGGATTGCCGATCGCGATCGACTTAGCAATTGTATTCGGTTTGACCGGTTTGACGAAATCGCGGCCTTCGCGGAAGGCTTGGGCGATGGGGGAACAGCCGTCAGCTTGGGCACCGCTGAATCTGACTTTCTTTTCATCCACTAAACCGACTTCGGTGAATTCTTGAAAGCCTTTGTAAATTTTTGTGAACAAAGAGCCGGAGGCGAGGGGAGCGACGATGTGATCGGGCAATTGCCAGCCTAGCTGTTCGGCAACTTCGTAGCCCAGGGTTTTCGAGCCTTCGGAATAGTAGGGACGCAAGTTGATATTGACAAATCCCCAGCCATGTGTATTGGCGACTTCGCAACAGAGGCGGTTAACTTGGTCGTAGTTGCCGTGAACTGCCATGACAGTTGGATTGTAAATCAGAGTGCCTAGGACTTTGCCTGCTTCTAAGTCGGAGGGGATGAAGACTACGCAGTCGAGTCCGGCATGGGCGGCGATCGCAGCGGTGGAGTTAGCTAAATTGCCGGTGCTGGCACAGGATACCGTTGTGAAACCCAATTCTCTCGCTCTGCTGAGGGCGACTGACACCACTCTGTCTTTAAAGCTGAGAGTGGGCATATTGACGGCATCGTTTTTAATATAAAGATTTTTTAGACCGAGGCGGCGGGCTAAGCGGTGGGATTTTAATAAAGGAGTCATGCCGGTGCCGACATCGATGACGTTATCTGTAGCGACTGGTAAAAATGCGCGGTAGCGCCAGATCGAGTTGGGGCCGGCTTGGATGGTTTGGCGAGTGACGGTGCGGCGGATGGCGTCGTAGTCGTACTTGACTTCAAGCGGGCCAAAACAGCAATCGCAGACGTGCTTTGCTTGGAGTTCGTACTCTTCGCCGCATTCTTTACATTTGAGGGCTGTGAAGGTTGCTGCTGTGGATTGGGTTCTGGTCGCCTGGGTCATAGCTCAACTCTCTAGTTTTGCGATGTTTTCTTATTCTTGTGCAAGATTAGCACGGTCAATTTACCCCGTCAACCATACCCGATTTTTTTAGTCGGGATTGATTTTTCATTTAAACAGCGGTGTATTTAACTTTGATATTTGGGCGGGCGGGACGCCCACCCCACAAGGATTTGACTTGTTTTCAGGATCTGGCTGGAAATCCAGATTGTCAGGCCAGCACGCGAGCCAGAGCGAACTCAAGGATGATTTGCCGACGGAATTGTTACAAAACTTAATAAATCTTTTTTGGGCTAACAATTGGGCAGTCGTGCGATCGAACACAACTACAAAACCTCGAATTTTTGATTGACCAACTTAGCCTACCCGCCGCTGACGGGAGGGATGAGGACAACTTCGTCGCCGTCTTGCAGGATGGTGTCGGGGGAGACGAATTCCAGGTTGAGGCCGAAGCGGGTGCGATCGCGCCATTGTTCTAATTGAGGGTATTGGGCGATCGAGCTTTCGAGCACTTGAGACACAGGGGTTTCGGGAGGAAGTTCTAATGTAAGTTCTGAAACGCCGTAGGCTTCACCGAAGGCGGCGAACAGTTTAACGGTGATGGTAATTGAAGAGTCAGACACGGTAGTTTAGTGCGATCGACGGTTTGGCAATTATCAACTACACCATACAATTAATTAGGAATTAGGCGCGCCGAGGCTTAGAATTGAAAGCGGCAACCTCTAGTTAAGTTTTACCCCATCGGGTAAAGATGATAGTTGATTGCAGCAAAAAGTCTTAACAAGATTGTATGCAGATTGCTTTCACAACCAGGCGTTAGAAGCAGTTGGCATCCACTTAGATGCAGCTAGCTAAGGTCTAGTTGGCTGCTGTTGAGGCTAATGCGAGAATATTTTTTGAGGATGCGGTATAGATACTTTACGGTAATTGTGGGAGAGTACAAAAAGCTCGCACTACATTTAGCAGGCAACAACGCAGACAAGGCCCTGCCAACCCGCTTCTCCTGCCTAAAAATCAGGCTGTCTAGTGCGGATTGGAATTGCCAAACCTTTGCCCTGCTTAGCAAGCTAGCCGTTATATCTAAGAAGAATACTGAAGTTAATGCGATAGAAATATATGGCAAGTAACGATTTTAAAGTGCTTCAAATTATTGAAGCTAAAGGCTGGTATGCATTTGGGAGTACGAAGCAAAGCCAGCACGTTGAAAGATGGGTAAGACCTGTCGTGTGTTGGGTTTTAATAGAAGATAAAAAAAAGCGGCGGATTGTGACAGCTACCGCTAGCTATCAGATCCAGATTGACGACAAAGAAGTCGAGTTTTTTGCCCACGAAAGCGAAATTCAAGATCTGGAGAGTCTCCCGAAGTCTGTCTCGGTATCGGAATTTCTGAAAACAGAAGATTGAGAGAAGCACAGAAAGAGATCATTTAAGAAGTTATTAATTATTCCTTAGTGATTCCTTAAACTTGGTGTCGGATGCTATTTCAATTAGAGGCAGAAGCTCTAGATTGGGGAGAGGGGCAGATGGGGACATGGGGAGAATTTATAGTTTTGCCTTGCCTTCTGCATCTTGTACCCAATGCCTGAAGTAGCCCAAAAAATAAAGAGGCCGGAAGATTGCAGGCAATGCCAACACGCTTCCGACCTTGCTGAATAACAGGGTATGCATATGTTTTTAAAGTATGGCAGGGAGGCTTTTGAGATATCAAGAGGACTATTGCAATCACCCACTTTTGCTTTCAGGCTGTGTTTGCAAGGCTCCTACTATTTTAGAGTTAAAATTTGAAAATTGAGAGGGGGCGAGGGTTACAGGTTAAGGATTCTAGCTATTTATCTGTAGCCGGTGCTACAAAAAATCGCGGCATTGGCGGACGATCGCACATTCTCCCTAAATTGTTTGCACTCAAAGCTGAAAGTTCGATCGCCCGCTGCAACTGCTGCGACTTTAAACCCCACTAGCAACAGGTTCACGCTTCTGCTGCGGCATCCGCCGCCCCAGCAGGGCCATCCGCACGCCGCCGGCAGGCCCTAAAGTCACCCCTCGGCGTTTGGCCTGTACGGGCTTTTTCTCGGCCAATACTAGGTCGAAATCGCGCAAAATGGTTGCCAGCACCAGTTTCATCTCCAACTGCGCCAGCGCCAAGCCGATACAGCGGCGGCAGCCGCCTCCAAAGGGCAGATACTCGTAAGGCGAGAATTGCCTCTCCAAAAACCGTTCCGGTTTAAATTGCAGCGGTTCTGGATACAAATCCTCCCGTCTGTGGGTCAAATAAATCGAGGCGAAAACAACCGTACCCGGTTCGAGTTGATGTCCCATCAGTTCCACGGGCGATCGTACCACTCGCGGAAACGTCAGCATTCCCACCGGGTAAATTCGCAGCGTCTCCTGACAAACTGCACTCAGATAAGGCAAGCGGGAAAGCTCCATCGGGTCGAGATTTTCCCCCAAACTGTCCAATTCTTGCAGCAGCTTTTGGCGCACCGAGGGCAAACTGTGAATCCAGTAAAATGCCCAAGCTAGGGCCGTTGCTGTGGTTTCGTGGCCTGCAAACAGCAGGGTCATCAACTCGTCGCGCAATTCTTCATTCGTCATCGGTTGCCCGTTTTCGTCGCGCGCGGCCATCATTAAGCTGAGAATGTCGGTGCGGTTGGCATCAGGTTGCAGTCTGCGTTCTGCTATTTCGCCATCGATCAGTTCGTTAATTTTCCGCTGCTGCTGTTTCATCCGTCCCCAAGGACTCCAGGGCCCCCAATCTTGCTGCATCCAGTCTAGAAACAGCATACTCGAGCGCAAAGGAGAGCCGATCGTATCGATAATCGCAGCTAGCAGCGGGGACAGTTGCTGCAACCGCGGCCCGTCATCCAGGCCGAAGACAGCCTGCAAGATTACCCGCATGGTGATTTCTTGCATGGCGGTGCGGGCCGTAAAAGGTCGATCGACCGACCACTTGCTGGCAACATCTTGAGCGATATCGCAAATTAGTTTGCCGTAATTCCGCATCCGTTCCCCATGAAAGGGCGGCATTAATAATTGCCGATCGCGTTTGTGCTTTTCTCCAGAGATCACAATCATGGATTGTTCTCCCAGCAAGGGTTTAAGAATACCGTTGATATCGCCTGGAGCGTCAAAAGCTTTGCTGTTGAGCATTTCCTGGATCGCTTGCGGGTTGTGGATCATGACGAATGGTTTGAGGTTGCCCCATCGAGTCGTGAAAATCTCCCCGTAATTTTTGGCACATAGATCCATGTATGTCAGCGGATCGCCAATCCATTGAATTAGCTGGACTAAGCGGGGGTTTTTGGGGCCGTCAGGTAGTGTCATAGAAATTGCGGTGTTGTTTGTTACAGGGCTTGGGGAACATCAATACTTTTGGGCCCAGAAACCTCGCTCCTGGGGAGCTGTCCTGGTTAGAAAAACCCGGTTTCTGAAGTTTTTGTGCGTAACTCGCGATCGACACAAATAACAGGCCTTGAACGTTTATTCAAAGTCTCCGAACTCCACTTTTTAACCGGAAATTGCGCAATAGGAGTTTCCCAAAAAATGCAACTGCCGGAAACTTCTAACCCGGATAGCGAGCGGTCATTTCCAAGGGAAAATCGCCAATCGCCAATCGAAAATCGCCAATCGAAAATGGTATAAGTTCCATCTCCAATCATTTTAATAGATTATTCTCGAACCGTGCTCAAAATGTCCTCTCCAAGCTCTGTAAAACGAACAGTTTTGATTTGCCAAGGATCGTAACTGGTTAAAGTTTGGCGCACACCCCCGAACAAACCTAACATCTGACAACTAGACAGATTTTGCAATTTCTGCCGGGAATTTCCCGAGGCTCGCAGATCCACGGTAGCTATTCCGAGGTCGCGATCGATCCTGAGCCGATAACCAACCAAGCCAAGACTAGCGAAAACCTGTTGCTTTAACACTTCATTAACAGCCGATGACATTAACTGGTTGTCTGGGCCTGTAACTGTTTCCGGCTTCAGAGTTTGACACAGATTGTCTACCTTATAAACCTTAATGGTGACAGTATTCTCTGCTCCTACCGAACTGCCTAAAACTGGGGCAACAGAGTTAGAGAGCGAAGGTGCTTGAGTTGAGCGAGACTCAATTTGATTTCCCGTTAGCTGTAGGTGTAGGAACTGACGGGCGCTTGCTGGGGGTTGGCTCTGGTTTTCGGCCGAGTTAGCTGCATCTGAGCTAGAACAACTGCTAGCGCCGAGCAGAATTAATCCAGTTGCTAAATACCCCAACTGTTTGTAGATACGGTTCATAGTTTTTAATACTTTACTAAACGTCAGTGTATGGAGGGTGAACTTTGGTGGTAGAAAGCACTTAATTCCTGATTACACTCACTTAGAAGTATTTCTGGCAGTACGGAGAAGAAAACAAGTTAAGAGTTCTTGTTAATACCTTTATTTGAGAGTGAGATTACGTAAGAGGGGTAAGACCCTTCATTTGTACGACCCTACCGTCTCCGTATCTCAGCAGATCGAGCTAGCGACGCCGATCGCAAGTCATATCAAATACCTTGTCAGTGGTGTGATGTACCGTTGCAATTCGAGCCATCCCAATGTCTGAGGTGAAAAGCCTCTTTCCGGTTTGCGGCAGCCTGAGTTTGATTACTAGGAAAGAGCACAGAATTTAGACTTGCGCGCGCATTTTAAGCTCCCCTTCGGGGCGGTTAGAGGTCATGCGCAAGTCGCGAACAATATCAGGACTTACGCATCAAGACCGAAGAAACCGGGTTTTTTAAGCAAGCATAAGGGCTGCAACGAAGTGTTTTCGTAAAAAAACTTGGTTTCTGGTCAAGTCGCGAATAACATAATTCCCAAGTCAGCGGATCTGTAATGAACAGGCGCGTCAAGGGTGTTATCGCAGCATTTGGGAATTTTTGTGCCGCATCCCATCCAAAAGAGTGAAAACATTATGAAACAGCAATTATTGACAAAAGTTGTGGCGGCAACAGCGATCGCCCTCAGCGGCCTGACGGTTGCTTCTCAACCGAGTTACAGTCTGCTTGCACCCGGGGAAAGTGGATTTTGGTGCAGCACCTCGACCGGTGCGCCGGTGACGGTGTACCAAAACCCTCAAGGTGCCGTAGAGCCTTGGATTGAGTGGACTTCCGATTATTTCTCCGGTTCTGGCTACAATCCGATAACTCGGTGTCAATTAGTGAGTCAACGCCTCGAAATCTATCGCCGCAACCGGGTGCTGAAGTACATTACTGCGGGTCAGATGAACGGTCAAAATGTCATTTGCACGGCCAATCAAATCAATGGTCTGTGTCAAAATTTGATTTATACACTCAGGCCCGGTCAAGACCCGATCGGCTCTTTGTATAACTTGTTGGCTTGGCGCCAAGGACTGGTCGGGATGCCCTCAGTGGCTGAAAGTAGTAAAATTCCTTACATTGATGTCAGGGAAAAGCTAGGGGAAAACACTGCCGATGGGGCGGAACTGCCCCTTTTTTTCCCGCCGTCCGGACTGCCTTAAAGATTGGCAATTTTTCAATCCCATTGCCAATTCCGGCGGTGGATGTGGAAAACTTGGCGCGTCAAACAGCGGTACGCATCCAGACGGGGAAATCTTTTGGTTCGGGGACGATCGTCCGGCGGCAGGGGCAAACCTATACGGTGCTTACTAATTGGCACGTTGTGGCGATCGTCCGGGGCGATCGGACAATTGTCACCGGCGACGGCATCCTCCACCAACCGCTGGGAGTTCCGAGGAGGCTGGGCGATACCGATCTGGCGATCGTTGAGTTTCGCAGCGCGATCGAGTATAAAGTAGCACCGATTAGCGCCGAGCCGGCAGCGGTGGGAGAGCCGCTGCTGGCGGCCGGATTCCCTGCCGGTGCTGAGGTGTTGGCTGTAGCGGGGGGGGTCGTAGAACTGCTGCTGCCCAAATCTTTGCCTCAAGGTTATAGCTTGGGTTATACAAATGAGGTTAAAATCGGTATGAGTGGTGGCCCAATTTTTAATGTCAAAGGTTTCTTGGTTGGGATTAACGGTCGAGGTAAGTATCGAGATCCAGATTTTGGAGTCTATGCTTTTGAAGATGGAAGTGAACCGACAACGGAATTATTGGAAAAAATGGTTAAATCCAGTTGGGGAATTCCTATCAGTATATATTTGCAGTTCGTCTCGTCTGATCTAGGGAGTTAGCGATGAATTCGTGGGGTTTGCGGTTTGACGCACTGACAATCATTTTGACCGGTGCAGTAACAGTGGCTGCGGTTGTCAGCCAACAATATGCTGCTTGTGCCAAAACACCCGAAGAAATTGCCCAGCTAGCGATGTTGACAACTGTGGAAGTCAACAACACGCTGGGTTTTTTTGCTAGTGGATCGGGAGTAATTATTGCCAAACAGGGTAATATTTACACTGTTCTGACAGCTAATCATGTGGTGGCAAGCCTCGCTCAAAAATACAGCATTCGCACTCATTTGGAGAAGGATTATGCTGCGATTAGAATACAGCGACTCCCGAAAAATGACCGGGATATAGACTTGGCTTTGATACAGTTTCAGAGCCGAGAACAGTATCCAGTAGCACCAATGGGCCAGTCAGAACGCGCTGTTGTCGGTTCTGCTATTTACGTTTCTGGCTATCCGCTGCCAATTTCGGGATTTGAACGAAAACTTGAGTTTACTGCTGGTATCATCTCTTCTCGCTTGGGCAGCGCCTCATCGGGGTACCGTCTGCGCTACCAAGCTGTAACCAGGCGCGGGATGAGCGGCGGGCCTGTGTTTGATGCTGATGGCAGGGTGGTAGGAATTCACGGTCAGGGGGATACTGTTGGCACAATTAGGAGTCAGTGGAACGGTCAGATTGAGGAGATAAAAACGGGGTTGAACGCGGCAATCCCAATCGATGCTTTTATGGCGTTGGTATCACAAAATAAGCGTAATGGCTTTGATATTCTTAGCAATCTTTCTCTCAGCAGCGCGTCGGGTCAAAACCAACCGAATCAGGTTTATGGAGGATTTGTGTGCGATACCTCAACGGGCGAGCCGGTGACTGTGTATCAAAATCCGCAAGGGTTCAGAGAGCCTTGGATTCGCTGGAATTCTAATTTCTTTTCTAGTTCGGGCTACGATCCTCTAACTCGCTGCCAACAAGTGACTCAGCGCCTTGAGAATTATAACCGAAATAAACAGCTAAATTATGTCACTGTGGGTATTGTAAATAACCAGAAAGCGATTTGCACGACTAGCCGCGTTAATGGGCCTTGCGAGGGTTTGATCTACACGCTGCGCCGCGATCAAGATCCAACTCCTGCACTTAGCAGTTTTTTTGTTTGGTTGGGGAATCAAAAGGCTATGCCTTCTCTTTCTGAAAGCGGTACAGTGCTTTATATTGATGTCCGGGAACGGCTGGAACAATTTTAGATTTGCGATTTGAGGTTTTAGAGGAATTAGTAATGGCTAAACACAGAACCCCGACTTTTTTAATAATTCGGGGTTCTCAAATAACTATTTATTAGCTGAAAAATAGAGAGATTTTACTTATTTATCACTGACATAATAGAACTAATGCTTTTTTGGAACACGGAAGCTATAAAATTACTCTTACATTAATCCAATTCAAATTTTTCCGGTATCAAGCATGACAGCAACTACTCCGCAGGCAACGTCAACAACGCCCGCTTTTTGCGAAGGCATTCAATATTTTTCTGAAACAGTCCCTGGTTTTGAGACTTATGGAAAAGCACCTGCGATCGCCGAGGGGAGCAAGTCGATCGCCGATTCTGCCGATCCCGTCGCCGTCTTTCAAACGATGCTGGGAGCAGACGCCCTGCGCTACCTGACGCTGCAAGTTACCGCCAGCAAGGCATCGGGACATCCGGGGGGTTTTGCTAGCCAAGCTGAGGCTTATGCCGCTTTGGTGATGCTCGGACACAAGAACATTGTCACCGAAGTCGGCCATCACGCGCCGGGATTTTACAGTGCCATGTTTCTCGATCGATCTTTGGAGGATATGGGAATTGTTAACGTGCAGCAAGTGCGCGATAAATTCCGAGAAAAAGACGGTTTGTTAGGACATCTTTCCGGTTTCATTCCCGGCCTTTTAGCACCGGCGGGCCCCCTCGGACAAGGGCAGCATTTCGCAATGGCTGGAGCGCTTTTGCACCGCGAAAAACTGTTTGCTTTCACAATGGGCGACGGCGGTATGGGCGAACCCTATCCGATGAGCAGCATGGCGCATTTCCACACTGCTTATCCCAGCATTACTAACTTTTTGCCTGTCTTGGTTTGGAACGGATATTCTCAGGAACATCACAGCATGGTTTCGACTAAAACTAATGCTGAAATGATTGCTTATTGGCAAGGCAATGGTTTTGAAGAAGTTATCTTAGTTGATGCTAAGGAATTTGACGATAAAAATCAACCGGAAGATTATGTTGACAGCACTGCTTTTTCGCTCAAACAGCGGATGGCATTTACCAAAGCTGTTTTACAAGGAGTTGACAAAGCGGCAAAATCTGCTCTCGGCGGCAAATTAACTGTGTTTATTATCAAACAGTTGAAAGGTGCCGGCGTCCACGCACGCGGAGCAAAATCTCACAACCTTTATCCGAAAGATACGCTGGATGCTCCGCACATTGTCAGTGCTCTAAAAGAGCGCGCTTTGACTGCTGCTGCTTGGGAGTTGGTACGGACAAATTGCGAGCGTGCGGGCGGCGGGCCGGCGGCAAAAACAGTTGTTACTGAGTTTACATTGCCGCTGGCAGATTTAGGCGAATTGCCTTTGGAAGAATTTGCTGTTGGGGGAGAAGCGAAGATTTCGACAACAGCAATGGGGGTTTTGGTGGGGAAAGTTGGCGAGCGCGATCGTACTTTTATTGTCACTAATGCTGACGGCAATGAAGCATCGGCAATTGCCAATATCAACCAAGCTCTCAAGATTATTCACCCGACGACAGATGACCTGTACAATCAATCGCCAAACGGTCAAGTTTACGAACCTTTGAGCGAAGATGCTTGCGCCGGTTTAGCCGTAGGTTTATCGCTATTTGGAGCGCGGAGTTTGTGGTGTTCCTACGAATCTTTTGCCATCAACGGTTTACCAATTTGGCAAACTGTAACCCAAGCAATGGCAGAATTGCGCCGTCCAACTCCGGCAACTGTCACCTTATTTACAGCGGGTGCATTGGAACAAGGCCGCAACGGTTGGACGCACCAGCGGCCGGAAATTGAGGCTTATTTTGCGGCGATGATGCGGAACGGAAATGTATTTCCTTTGTTTCCACCGGATGCTAACAGCATTCAAGCTTGTTACGAGTGGGCTTTGACTGCTAGAAATAAGGGAGTTGTGATTACTGCGAGCAAGTCGCCACTGCCAATTCGCACTACTTTTGAACAGACTCGCCAAGGTTTGCAAGACGGTGCAATAGTGCTGCACGAAGTCGATTCCCCGCAAGCTCCCCACAATCAAGGGGGGAGCAAGAAAGTTGTGTTTGCAGTTGTCGGCGACATGACGTTAATGCCAGTGTTTGAAGCGGCGGCATTTTTGGAAACAGAAGGCATTGGAGTGCGGATTGTTTCTGTTGTGAATCCTCGGCGTTTGTATCGTGCTAGCGATGTTGCTTGGGATACTTGTTCGGAAGCTGACGGCGGCTTTTTGAGCGATGAGAAATTTGCCGAAATGTTTGGCGGAGATGCCTTAATTGGCGTGACAGGCGGTGCTTCTGGGATGTTGGAACCTGTGATGCTCCGCAGCAATTGCCCGCGGGATACTTTCGCTTGGAAGCGGGGGGAAACTACTGCTAGTGCTGGTCAGTTGATGGCGTTTAATGGGTTGACTGCTGAGGCGTTGACTAAAAGGGCGATCGAGCTAGTTCATTAAGTTAGAATGTGAGTTAATGCCCCTGCCTGGTTTGTGCTGGGTAGGGGCTAGTAATATTCAAGTAGGATTGTGATACCTATGAGAGCAAAAATTTTAGAAGAAATAGGTACGCTTGCAGAACAGCGATTGATTCTCCCCGGTTATTATACTTGGGAGCAATTTGAGGATGTCGAATCTTTGATGGCCGACTCTCCGGGTTTGCGGATAACTTATCTTGATGGGTGGATCGAGTTTATGACACTGGGTGAAGCACATGAGACAATCAGTTGTCTTCTTAATTTTTTGCTACAACTCTACTTTTGTGAAATGGGAATTGAATATATTCCTGTAGGAAGCGCAACTCGCAGAGACCGGGCAAGAGATGTATCCTTTGAACCAGACGAGTCTTATTATATAAATTCAATAGACATCTCCAAAATAGTAACATTTTGTGGTACAAGAAGATCGTAAAGCTTTTTTGAGACAGAAACATGAGCGACATCCTGAATCATA
>NZ_SRRZ01000045.1 GCF_013179805.1 Microcoleus asticus IPMA8
AGCAGCTAAAGTACCATAAGACAAGACTGAAGGAAGGTTAGGGTGATTTAAAATCAAATCCCGGTCTAAATCTAACTTATCAATAAAGGTAGAAAGTAGATGCTTATTGAATTCCAACCGTTTATAAGAGACCATTGAAAACACAAAAGACTTGGCAAATGAATGACAACTAGAGAGTTGATGTTTGGCTAAATTTAAGGCAATAAGACTGGCATTAAAATGAAAATCAAGCCGCGGTAAATGACGAGCTTGACAATCAGAGAATCCCGTAAATTGCTTGGCATCACGAAAAATAAATTCAATCTGGAAGCGAGCCTGATAATATTCAACAATTTACTCAGGTGGTAGGTGAATATTAGTGCTAAACAATAAAGCATTTTTGATTTTGCCATTGGCTTGAACCTCAGAAATACAAGCCAAACTAATGTGACAATTTAAACAACAACTCGCCTTCCACCAATGTATATAATGAAACTCCCGGTTTGAGATTTTTCACAAATTTAAGACGACTCAAATCATTAGAGTCAAATTTACCATCATATTTGCGAGGTGCTCCCAGTCTCTTTTGTTCACCTGTATAAAGATAGCGTAGGTTAGCATCAACTATTAACTTGCCAATAAAGTCTAAATTTAACTCCCGCACAGCATCCCAGAATTTAGAGCGGTAGTAATAGCCATCAGCCACCAAATAACGTACAGAAGTGGGGAAGAAATAACGAGTATTCTTTAGATGTTGTGCATAGTCATCAACTCTTGTGATGTCAGGCGTTGAGCTTTGAGGCTCCTGTTTTTTGCGAGATTTCTTAGACCAGCACTTCTTCGGATTTTGTGGCAGTTTTTTCACCGGCTTTATTTGAGGACGTGACGGAGTTTGTTGTACGCTTAAGCTATAAGATAAACGAGTCTCAATTTCGACAATAGAAATCACAGAAATTTCCAAGCCCTGTTCCGATTTGCCAGCTACACCATTATAAAAATAAGCTTTACCGTCAGTTTTTTTGCCACTTTTTCTGAAAAAAGAACAATCAGTAACAGCAATAACTGTGTGTTTAGGATTTAAGGCAACACGCGAAAAAATATTGATTAAATTGTGGAAAATTAAAGCTTTTGAGAAAGTGACGACGGTAGGTTTTTTCGCTCAAATAACTATAATGACTGAGATTCGTGAAGTTGATCTTGCCTTCTTGCTAGCAAAATAGTTGAGAATAAAGTGATTAAAAACTTCTTTTGGGGTTGACTAATCCCTGGCATTTGTTGTAAGATGGATTCCATAATATTCATAAGGCAATCTGTTGAACTTGTGTGTTTTTATAGCTTAACCGAAAAGAGTGCCTTTTTTTCTGTTTATTTTGGGTTCAGATTGCAGTCACTGTTTTCACTTCTCTGCTGTATTGCGTAAGCGTTGCTTGCCGAAGGCATCGCATCCCTCTTTAAAAACTGTCCGGAGTATTGGTATTAACGAGACCCTTATTTGTTATCACAACTGGGTACTTTTCCCCCTCTTGGGAGCTTTGTGTCAACAAGCTCAAATTTTTGTCGCCGGGTCGATCTCGCGAAAAGCTTTGCCTGTAATAGTTCGGGGGCGCTTGTCGCCCCCTGAATTTTGATCGCGTAAATATTGCGTAGGCCAATCGAGGTAATCGCTCAACTCAGTCTTTGCACTGAATTCCCGGTAGAAACCTAATTGTTATGAAACGATGACATAATATCGTACAAGCCGCATCTTAAGGAAATAGGGCAAACGATCGCTCATTACCATGATTTGCCCGTCGAAACCCTGACGATTGTTGAGAGAACATCGTACTGCAAGTCCTATTCCGCTATCCTTTTAATCTAGAATCTAAAACCTAAAATCTAAAATACTATGGCCCAGCGCTACGTTCGAGTTAAAACAACACAAGGACACATCCATTACGGTTTACTGCAACTCAGCCACAGCGTTCAAGTATTTGATGCACCGCCCTGGTTAAAAGGACAACCAACCGATTTGGAACTTTCACCAGATACTTACCAAATTCTCGCCCCGTGCTCTCCCTCAAAAATGGTAGCCGTAGGCAAAAATTATGTCGATCACGCCGCCGAGATGGGAACCCCAGTACCGGAAGAACCCCTGCTGTTTTTCAAGCCTCCGAGTGCTGTAATCCCTGCAGGTGCAGCGATTCGCTATCCGCAGCAGTCGGAAAGGGTAGACTACGAGGGAGAATTGGCCCTGGTAATTGGCGAACATTGTACTAACTGCACTCCCGAACAAGCACACAGCAAAATTTGGGGATATACTATCGCCAACGACGTAACAGCCAGAGATTTGCAAAAGCGGGACAACCAGTGGGCGAGGGCCAAAGGGTTCGATACATTTTGTCCCTTGGGGCCTTGGATTGTCCGCGAACTGAGTCCTGCTGCACAATTGCAGACTTTTGTCAATGAGAGCGAGCGACCGGTACAGTCATCCCAGATCGATCGCATGGTATTTTCCCCAGACTTTCTCGTCTCCTACATCAGTCAAATAATGACTCTAATTCCCGGCGATGTGATACTGACTGGAACGCCGCAAGGAGTAGGGCCGCTACAAATAGGCGATCGAGTCAGAATTGAAATAGAAGGCATCGGCAGCCTTGAAAATACCGTAGTAATTGGTAATTGGTAATTATCACCAACAACTAACAACTACATTGCCCTGAGCGAAGCCGAAGGGTCAACTGCCAACTGCCAACTGCCAATTGACTAACGAACCTGCATATAAACAGCATCCGAAAGCGGAGGAATCTCTGCATAGCGTCCCAAAAGCGACTGAACGACTGCATAGATAAATGCAGCAAAAGCGCCCAAAAACACCATGTTATACAGAGTTTCGGCAACAAATGCGACTTGCAAGCCTTTAGAAAAAATCGGCAAAACTAAACCGCACAGCATCAAAACAATGTCTAAAAGAATCGCCTGCATCGCATTAAAACGAATGAAGTGACTGATGTTTTCGTTTCTAACTACTCCTAAATACAGGGCAAAGAAGATAATCAAGCTAGCAAAGGGCAAACTATAAATTTGCATCAATGGAGCTAGCGGTATCAACAACAGTTGCAGGACAGGAAACTGTGTAAACAGAAACCTGCCAAAGGCAAGCCCGTCAATCAACGGGAGCAAATAAGGCAAAGAAGCAAAAATCCGGTCTGGAACAGTTGTAGATCCGCGCCAAGTCATAATGAACTCTCCTGAGTCGATCGATTAACTATGAATTCCATTAAACTCAGGATAACGCAGCAGCAGGGTTTGTGTTCCGACTCTGCCGGAACTTGCTTTTGACTCAGCGGGGAGTAGCCTCAACTACCCGATGCACGCTTTCTTATTTAATATTGGCAATGACGAAGCCCATTTGACACTCGTACCGATCGGGCAACTTTTCCGTAGGTTTAGCAACTGGATGTCCACAGCGAAGCTCTCCACCGCTCCAACGCGGTTGGCCTGTGCGATCTGCCAGCAAACAACTTTGGCAAACACACTGAGGGGCAAGCATCTGATTTTCCATTAAAATGACTAACATTTGATACCTCCGGCAGGTTTCACACCAGTAATTTCATTGTATGTCAGGAGTTGGGGACAAACCGCTTAACCTGAACACAACGTAATATTTATGTCAATAGTGCGAAATCCGTAGTACGGTATAAGATCCCCAATTCCCAATCCCAAATTTGTCAAGAGGTTGATTATTGTGACGGACAGTAACTTAGAATTCCTTTCCAAAACCGATCCGCTCATTGCCGATTTAATCGGGCAAGAGCTTCAGCGCCAGCGAGACCACCTAGAACTCATCGCCAGCGAAAACTTTACCTCCGCAGCGGTAATGGCAGCTCAAGGCTCAGTGCTGACCAATAAATACGCCGAAGGACTGCCCGCGAAACGCTACTACGGCGGCTGCGAATTTATTGACGGCATCGAGCAAATCGCGATCGACCGCGCCAAACAGCTATTTGGAGCCGCTCACGCCAACGTCCAACCCCACTCCGGCGCTCAAGCCAACTTTGCAGTGTTTTTGAGCCTACTGGAACCAGGAGACGGAATTATGGGCATGGATTTGTCCCACGGCGGACACTTGACCCACGGTTCGCCGGTCAACGTATCCGGCAAATGGTTCAAAGCTTTTCACTACGGCGTCAGCCAAGAAACAGAACAGCTCGACTACGACGAAATTTTGGCACTGGCCAAAGAAAACCGACCGAAATTGCTAATTTGCGGCTATTCAGCATATTCGCGAATTATCGACTTTGAGAAGTTTAGAGCGATCGCCGACGAAATCGGAGCCTACCTGCTCGCCGACATCGCCCACATCGCCGGGTTAGTCGCCACAGGACACCACCCCAACCCCCTCCCCCACTGTCACGCAGTCACCACCACCACTCACAAAACCCTGCGCGGCCCCCGTGGTGGCTTGATTATGACTAATGACCCGGAATTAGGCAAAAAGTTCGACAAAGCAGTTTTCCCCGGCACTCAAGGTGGCCCCTTAGAACACGTGATTGCGGGCAAAGCAGTAGCTTTCGGCGAAGCATTAAAGCCTGAATTTAAAACTTATTCCGGTCAAGTAATTGAAAATGCACGCGCATTAGCTGCACAGTTGCAGCAGCGGGGTTTAAAACTCGTTTCCGGCGGCACGGACAATCACTTAATGTTAGTTGATTTGCAATCGGTAAATATGACAGGCAAGCGAGCGGACCAATTAGTCAGCAGTGTGAATATTACTGCTAATAAAAATACCGTGCCGTTCGATCCGGCATCGCCCTTTGTCACCAGCGGTTTGAGACTCGGTTCGCCGGCGATGACCACCAGGGGAATGGGAACAGCAGAATTTACCGAGATTGGCAATATTATCGCCGATCGACTGCTAAATCCAGATGATGAAAGCGTCGCCGCCGACTGCCTGCGACGAGTAGCGGCGTTGTGCGATCGCTTCCCGTTATATCCGCACTTGTACTTGAAAGTGCCGGCATTAGCTTAATTTTCCTGATCGGCAATGGGGAATTGGTAGTTGGAAGTGTACGGGTAAAAGGGTAAAAGAGCAGGAAAAGATTGAGAGTTGCCGGTAGCGATATTGACAAGAGGTTTTTACCAAAAATATCGATCGCCAAGACGGTTTTTAGTAAAGATATTTGTCGGGCGGGGCTGGTTTGAATAACGGTATTTGTAGGTTGCGAAAGATACCGCTCAACTGGACCCGCTCGCCAAATATCGACTTTTTTGCTCGCGAAAGAGTCGATATTTCAAATCGTTAATTCGAGAGTTATGAATGAAAAACCTGACAATTCGCCCCAGGGCAACTGCCATTGCGGCAAATCTCCGACTCCCAAACCCCCAGTCGCTCTTCAAGATGTTTCCTTGTTATAAGCCATCTGAAATGTAGTAGACTCTGCCTGACAGACTAATTGCCCCGCACTATTTAAAATTGATTTCAGATGCCGTACCAGTATCTGTACCACGTAGTAGCTTTTCTGATTTCTGCGATCGTCGTCCTCTGGAGTACGCCAATAGTCAAAAAAATTGGTCTCAAAAGCGGGCGAGTCGATCGGCCAGGCGAGCGAAAAGTCCACCAGCGCCCGATGGTGCGCTTGGGAGGAGTTTCCATCTTTCTCGGCACTCTCAGTGCCCTCTTATTTGTCTGGCTTTCAGGAGGCTTCATCGATGCTAGCGGACAAGTTCTCAATCCCAAAGACGAATACGAAATTTGGGGAGTCACCCTCGGCGGCATCGGATTCTTCCTCATCGGTTTAGCAGACGACTTATTTTCCCTGTCGGCCTTAAAACGCTTGCTCATGCAAATTGGCGTATCCAGCATCGCTTGGATGGCAGGGGTAAAAATTGAGTTTCTCACAGTTCCCTCCTTGGGACTGACAGATATTGGCTGGCTGAGCTTGCCAATTACCGTGATTTGGCTCGTCGGCATGGCCAACGCCATCAATTGGATTGACGGTTTGGACGGTTTAGCTGCCGGAGTTTCAGGGATTGCAGCAGTTGTGATGCTGATTGTCAGTCTGTCGATGCACCAACCGGCGGCGGCCCTAATTGCAGCGGCTTTAGCTGGCGGGGCCTTGGGATTTCTGCGCTACAACTTCAATCCTGCCCAAATCTTTATGGGAGATGGCGGGGCTTATTTTATCGGGTTTACTCTCGCTGGAGTGGGAGTAATTGGGTTGGTTAAAACTACGGCTGTTACTTCTGTGTTGCTGCCATATTTAATTTTAGCTGTACCGATTTTAGATATGTCGGCGGTGATTCTCGATCGACTTCGCAACGGCAAGTCACCGTTTATTGCTGACAAGCGCCACCTCCACCACCGACTTCTACAAGCCGGACTATCCCATCGATTTGCGGTTTTATTTATTTATTCGCTGACACTGTGGGTAGGAAGTTTAGCCCTAGCTTTTTCGCTTCCGAGCGGCGTAATTTACGCTATGGGTGCAACAAGTTTGCTGGGATACGCTAGCTGGAAAGTTTGGAGACACGCTAGGTGAAGGAAGAAGGAAGGAAGAAGGAAGAAGGAAGAAGGAAGAAAAATAATTTCTAATGCTCCATGCCCAATCCCCAATTCCCCAATCCCCCAATTCCCCAATCCCAAATCTAAAATCTAAAATCTAAAATCTAAAATTGCATGGTTGCTGAAATTATTTGTGTTGGCACTGAATTGCTGTTAGGCGATATTCTTAATAGCAATGCCCAGTTTTTAGCCAAAGAATTAGCGAGTCTGGGAATCCCTCACTACTATCAAACAGTGGTGGGGGACAATCCAGAACGTATCAAACAAGTGTTAGAAATCGCCGTCAGCCGATCGCAGATTTTGCTCTTCACCGGAGGTCTCGGGCCCACACCAGACGACCTGACAGTCGAAACGATCGCCGATTTTTTTGGGGTTCCCTTAATAGAAAAGCCGGAAATTATCGCAGATATCGAATACAAATTTGCCCAGCGGGGACGCACCATGAGTCCCAGCAACCGCAAACAAGCTTTAATTCCAGAAACTGCGGACATTCTGCCGAACCGCAGCGGTTCTGCACCGGGCATTATTTGGCAGCCGGTTTCTAACGTGATAGTAATGACATTTCCCGGCGTACCGGCGGAATTGCACTTGATGTGGCGAGAAACGGCCGTTCCTTACCTGAAAAATGGCGGCTGGTGCAGCGAAACTATTTACAGCCGCACATTGAAATTTTGGGGCATTGCTGAGTCGGCATTGGCGGAAAAAGTAGATAGTTTTCTGAATTTAACTAATCCTACTGTGGCTCCCTACGCCAATCACGGCGAAGTCAAACTGCGGATTTCAGCCCGCGCGGAGTCGGAAGTGGCTGCTAAAAATTTAATTGAGCCGATCGAACAACAATTGCGGCAAATTGCCGGCTTAGACTGTTACGGTGCTGATAGCGATACCCTCGCTTCGACTGTCGGTCAATTGTTGCTAGATGCGGGGCAAACTCTCAGCGTGGCTGAATCCTGCACCGGAGGTGGATTGGGGGCGATGCTGACTGGTGTTGCCGGCAGTTCTTGCTACTTTTTAGGCGGGATTATTTCTTACGACAATCGGGTCAAGGAAGGATTATTAGGTGTGAATCCGCAAGATTTAGCCGAGTTTGGGGCAGTCAGCCACCAAGTGGCCAAACAAATGGCTGCGGGGGTGCGCGCCAGCCTCAATACCAATTGGGGATTGAGCATTACAGGCATCGCCGGGCCCGGAGGCGGCACAGACGCTAAACCTGTTGGATTGGTGTATGTCGGTTTAGCGGGCCCCCACGGCGACGCAGAAAGTTTTGAATACCGCTTTGGCGATGCCCGAGGGCGCGATTGGATTCGGAATTTGAGTAGCTGTACCGCGCTCGATCAGTTCCGGCGTAAATTATTGTTTGCAAAAGCGTAAAAAATATCCAGCGTTTTGTCAATTGTCAACAGTCAGTCGTAAGCTTAAGCTTTATTTAACACTCTGTACTCCGAAATAGTTCGGCAATCTTCCGCTGGCCTATTGATTATCTGTAAAGATTCGTTATGATAATAAGATAGGACTGATTGGCCAATATACTGACTCTCTCCATTGCTCAAAATAACCAGCAAGCGAGAAAGCAAGTTTGACCTTGGGTTTAAAAGTCGTGCTTGCTTATTTTCAGATATTTAGCCATCGGTTTAGCAATCTAGACTATAAAAAAAGGAGCTATCCGTTCAATGGAAGACATTGAAAAGGTGCTGGAACAAATTAAAGAATGGGTTCGCAAGCTGATAGAAGGACTGCTGAGTCCCGAACCTGAACCGGAACTCGAACCGATTCGTATTCCTGTCAACCAACCGAGGAATCGCCGGTAGTCGGGAGTGGGTTTGAAGTTTGAAGTTTGAAGTTTGAGGTTTGAGCTTTGAGGTTACAGACTGGTTGTAAATCCAAAGTCAAAACTCTCATAATTTTTGTTGCGCTGGAAATTTAAAAATTGTTAAATATCCTGGTACTTCACGGCCCTAATCTGAATCTATTGGGTCAGCGAGAACCTGGAGTTTATGGTTCTGCGACTTTAAATGATATCAACAAGTTGCTAGAACGAGAAGCGCAAGCCCTCCAGGTGAAAGTCTCAATTCAGCAGTCGAATCATGAAGGGGTATTGGTGGATGCAATTCACTCGATGTTAGGGCAGCACCAAGGCTTATTGATTAATGCTGGAGCTTATACTCATACGAGTGTGGCAATTAGAGACGCGATCGCCGCGGTGAATATCCCTGCGGTAGAAGTTCATCTGAGCAATATTTACCGGCGGGAAGCTTTTCGGCATCACTCGTTTATCGCAGCGGTGGCGATCGGGCAAATCAGCGGTTTTGGCTCACAAAGTTACCGGCTGGGGCTGCAAGCTCTAGTTAGTTACCTGATGGAAAATTAAAAATTAACTGATTGTTCAGAGGAGGGCAGGTTTTATATGGAAAACCAGCCCTTATATGTTTGGTTGTCATTCAAATTAATCAGAAGAGTTAGGCAAAAAGGGAAACCAATAAAAATTATAAATTGCCAATTATAAATTACCAATTACCAATTACCAATTACTAGGAACTTGAGTTAAATTAAAATGCGGCATTCCCTGTTGAGCAAGTTTCAAGGAACCATCCTGGGCGCAGTTTTAGGAGACTCTATCGGTTTGCAATACCAAAGGCAACTCGTGGGTATTCCCCCCCAAACAGGAGACTTGGCGCCGATTTTACAACTGACGAAACACCAACAATTGACACTGAGTGGGCTAACATGGGGGTTGAATTCTCCCAACAGCAAAATCCCAACTGGCAAACAATCATCAGAATGCGGGAGACTTGCGGTGGCGTGCGCTCAAAGTTTAATTCGGGGTAGGGGTTTAGATTTAAAAGATTGGCGCGATACTTGGGAAGCATTTGCCAATTCCGAAATCCATCATCAGCGAAGCAGTGAGTTTCAAAGCCTGCTTAACCCTTCTGAAGCGGCCGTTGCTGCGCTGCCATCCGCGATGTTTTTTCACGAAAATAAAGCCAAGCTGCGAGAAAAAATCATGCTGGCGATAGAGGTTTGGCCCAACGCCAACAAGCCAGAATGGGAGACAGCAATTTTAGCAGTAGGATATGCGATCGCCAGAACTCTCAAAGATAGACTTGACCCCGCGACAGCAATCGAGCAAACAATTGCCTACGTGAAAACAGATAATGCCTTAACAGAGCTGCTGCTGCAAGTGCAAATACTACTAAAACAGGGAGCCGATTTAGAAACAGCCGCAACTCATCTTTGCAAAAGCGCCACAGCTTTGAGAGAAACACAGGGCAAAAGCGAGAAAAAATTACAAACGGAGTCAATTGTCAACCCAGAAAATTTTATTCCCATTGCCTTAGCTTTCTACTGCTTCTTGAACACCCCAGAAGACTTGCGCTTGTCAGTGGTGCGGGCTGCCCGCTGTGGCATAGCCACACAACTTACCTGCGCTTTGACGGGAGCTTTGTCTGGAGCTTACAACGGTGCTGCTGCGATTCCAGTAGAATGGCGACAGGTATCTTCGGCTACGGTTGAACCGCAGGCGTTGGTCTGTGGCGAAGAACCCTCGCTCTGGGGAACGGGCAGCGATGCAAAAATTGTAGAGTTAGCAAATAACCTGTTTGCTGTTTGGGCAGGAGTTTACAGGCCCGATGCCGGCATGGATTCCGCAACGCTAGCCCGAGCGGTGGCTGCACCTTATGTGATTAGACCTCGTAAAGTATAAATTTTTGAGCTTTTAACAGGGAGGGGGAAGCATTAATTAGCAATTAGCAATTAGCAATTAGCAATTAACAAGTCAAAAACGCAAGCCGAAGGAGAGCGACAATTAAAGATTAAAAAGTAAAAAATTAAATCGGACGCGCTTGCCCCAAAACACCGGGTTTCTACGACAAGATGGGGTTGGGAAACGAATAATCAACGGAGAAACAGGGTTTTTAGCCCTCGCGCGCGAGTTTTGTTCAAGATGGACAAGGGAAGCAAAGAAGCTGCTTGTGTTGTTGGCCAAAGTTAGGAAAACAGTCAGAAAACCCAACTGCAGCCGATAGTCAGGCAAAGTAGCCTGGGCGGTTGAATATTCAGCCACGGTAGTTCGGATAAACTCAATCAAGATGCACCGTCAGAATTTCTGACAAAGCTGCTGGATAACAGTGATATATCTTCGACACAAATGAATACGCTCTCCTCATTGATGCGGCAGATTGAGCAGCTAGGGGCTGCGCGCTCACTGCGCCAACATATTGCTAAAGTGCAAAATGGCGGCAGCAAAGCAGATACCTCACGCGCTAGCGGGCCTCTCCTGAGCCGCTTGTCGCGTCAGAAATTGGTTCTGCCCGAGACTTTTACGAGTTTATTTACCAGTAAAACCTCAAAATCAAGCCTCAAAAATCAAGCTCGTTCCCCAATGTTGGCGCTCGTAGCGGTAGTTTCCCTAAGCAGCACTCTGGGCCACCGCTTCTACAACCAGCCGAAACTGGATGTGGGGACGAAAGCTCCTGAGACGATTAAGGCTCCTGCTAGTGCTAGCATCCCCGATTACAAAACTACTGAAGAACAGCGGAAAGCCGCGCGGATCGGGGCTGTAGCGATATTAATGCTCGATCCTGCGGTCGATCGACAAATTTATCAAGAATTGCAACAATTTTTGCAGCAGGGAAGCGAGCTGCGGGGGGCGGTAGGCCCGTTTCCGTTTGCGAGTCCCTCGGCGCTCTCAAATGCGGCTCAGGTTTACTTGCGGGGCTGTCCCGAGTGGGAGTGGCGATCTATTTTGGCGCAAGCGGGGGACAACAGTGCAACTTCCGAGCGGTTGAGTTTGGATTCCCCCGCAATTGCTGGGCAGACGCAGAACAAGTCTCAGCAAGATGCTGTCGCTCAACTGCAAGCTTACAGCCGATCGGTGCGGGCGGCAGACTTTCAAAGCCTGACAGAGAGTATTTCCTCTGCTCGCCGACGCTATCTCAATGCTGTGGAGGCGCTTGGAAAGCAGTCGGTTTTAGGACTCCCACAGATTTACGATACTTCGCTGTTTGATTTGTCCGAAGCAGCTTGGCAGAAAACCCAAACGGGTATGAGTCGCGCGGCAAAAAGGATGTTGGCTCAAGGTATCTTGCAGGGGTTGCCAAAAGAAATTTTGAAAGAAGCTGTGAAGCTGCAAGTGGCAGATGAAGTGCCGTTAGAGTCCCAAGCTTTGGCGATTGAGGGTTTAACAGCGATTTTGCAGCCAAATCTGGTGAGAGATCCCGAGGAAACCAAACAGCTAGCTGAATTAGCGGCGCAAAAGGTCAAACCGGTGATGATCGCAGTAGAGCAGGGCGAGATAATTGTTGCAGAAGGAACAGAAATCGCGCAGCAAGATTTCGTGTTGCTGGACTATTTTGGTTTGAGCCGGCGGGGGGTGAATTGGCTGGGGCTGGCGGGTTTTGTTTGTTTGGTCGGAGGGGCAATTGCGATCGTACTGCTGGTGGAAAGGCACTACCGCTTGCGCCGGAGAGATCATTTGCTATTGCTGCTGCTGACTTTGAGCGCCCCGGTGCTGGTGAGTTTGGGGCTGCCTTGGACGAGTTTGCCCGCGATCGGGATTTTAGCCGGCGGCTTCTACGGTTCGGCGGTGGGAGTGACTGTGGTGGGGCTGCTGTCGGCGCTGCTGCCTGTGGGCTTAAATGTGGAGTTGATTCATTTGGTGGCTAGCGGGGCGGGGGGATTGCTGGGCGCTTTTATGGCGGGGCGGCTGCGATCGCGCGAGGAATTGGCTCTTTTGGGGGTGGCTGTCGGTTTGACTCAGGGCACGGTTTATCTGGTGGGGACTTTGATTGCCAGCGCGGCTGCCGGTGCGATTTGGTACGTCGTGCTCGGTACTGTGGGCGCGCAAAGTTTGGCCGGTTTGGCTTGGAGCGTTGTGGCGATCGGCATCAGCCCTTATTTGGAACACGTTTTTGACTTGATTACGCCGATCCGGCTTGCGGAACTTGCCAATCCCAACCGCCCGCTGTTGAAGAAGTTGGCTGCCGAGGCTCCGGGGACTTTTCAGCACACGCTGTTTGTGGCGAGTTTGGCGGAGGCTGCGGCTCGGGAGCTCGGGTGCAATGTTGAGCTGGTTAGAACTGGCACATTATACCACGATATTGGAAAAATGCACGACCCGCTCGGGTTTTGTGAAAATCAAATGGGCGGAGCCAACAAACACGATCAAATTAATGACCCTTGGGCGAGCGCGGAGATTATTAAAAAGCACGTTACCGAGGGCTTGGTGATGGCGCGGAAGCATCGATTGCCGAAGGCGATTCAGGCGTTTATTCCCGAACACCAAGGTACAATGTTAATTGCTTATTTCTACCACCAAGCGCAGCAAATTGCTGCAAAAGAATCAGAAGATTTAAAGACGGCTTTGGCAGATGCGGATAATGCAAAGTTAACAATCGAAAGTCGGGAAGTGAGGGAGGAGGATTTTCGCTACGATGGGCCGATTCCGCAGTCGCGGGAAACGGGGATTCTGATGCTGGCGGATTCTTGCGAGGCTGCTTTGCGATCGCTCAAGGATGCTACTCATGAAGAGGCTTTGAATATGGTTAATCGGATTTTGAGGGCTCGCTGGCAGGATAATCAGTTGCTCGATTCGGGTTTGACTCGGGAGGATATGTCTCTAATCGCGGAGATTTTTGTGCGGGTTTGGGAACAGTTTAATCACAAGCGGATTGCTTATCCTAGTGCAGTTTTCACTCCCAGGTAGGAGGAAATTTTGAGTTATGAAAAATAGGCTCGAATTTCAGTTGTGGATTAGATTTTATTGCGATGTATCCCGCAAAGCGCCATGCACTTGAGTATTGTCGCTGACAATAACCACAGTTTGTTTGATTCCTGGGAATTCTGAATAGTCGATATCTATTTGGTCTGCTAGATGCGATCGCAATTTATGCCAGTCTTGGGCATCGATCGCATTAAAAGCGATGATAGTATCTACAACCTCAGCGCGGTCAACAATCCAGCGGATTTCTGACCGTTCCTACATAACCAATAAATTTGGTGAGTTGTGAGTTCAAAATATTTGAATTTTTAACCGCAGATGAACGCAGATAAATGCTGATTGTTTATCTTGATTCTATCCCTTGACTCCGGCGGCTGTTTCTGTCGGCACAATGTATTTTTGCAAAAGCAAAAATAGTCCTAAAACTGGAACAATAGAAATAATGGAACCCGCCGCAACTAAACGCCAATCCAAAGAAAATGTCCCGGCTAAATTGGCTACGCCTAAAGGTAACGTGTAGTATTCTGGCCTGTCTAAAACTAGCAGCGGCCACAGAAAGTCGCTCCAAGAACCGATAAATACGAAAATTCCTAAAGTAACTAAAGCTGGCTTAATTGCCGGAATCATGACGTGCCACCAAATGCCTAATTCTGTACAGCCGTCGATGCGGGCGGCTTCTTCTAGTTCTTTGGGAACTGCTAGGAATGCTTGTCGTAATAAAAAGATGCCAAAGGCTGAGGCTAGTCCGGGAAAGATTACGCCTAAATAACTATTTTTTAGTCCGAGTTGTACAGTCAATATGTATAAGGGAATCATGACTATTTGGAAGGGAATCATGATTGTGGAAACGATCGTGATTAAGATGGCTTCGCGGCCTCGAAATTTGAGTCTGGCTAAGGGGTAAGCGGCGAGGGCGCAAAAGAGGACGTTGATGCTAACTGTGAGGCCGGCAATCAGGGTGCTGTTGAACAGGTAGCGGCCGAAGGGGTTGGTTTGCCAAACTTTGATGAAGTTTTCGAGGGTTGGCTGTTGCGGCCAGAGTTGCGGGGGAAATTGAAAAATGTTTTCGGTGGGGGATTTGAGAGAGGTACTCAGAAGCCACAGTAGGGGAAACAGCATTAAAAGTGCGATCGCGCTCATGATGCTGTACGTCCACAGGGTGCTCCACCGCGAGGGAGTGTTGTTTGGGGAATTTGGTTTTTTGGTTTTGAGATTGTTCATTGTTGGGATATGATTATAAGTCCTTGCTTCGTGAGAAGCCTTGTTGTCCATAAGGGGATTATTGCCATGAAACCGTTTATTTACGAAACTATGTACATTCTGCGCCCAGATTTGGGTGAGGAAATGACAGACCAGGCGATCGCTAAATATCAAACTATTTTGCGCGATCAAGGTGCTGAAAGCATCGAAACTCAGCACCGCGGCAAGCGCCGTTTGGCTTACGAAATCGGCAAGCACCGGGACGGAGTATACGTTCAAATGAACTATACAGCTCCGGGCGCTGCAATTTTTACCCTGGAGCGCGCGATGCGTCTGAGCGAAGAAGTGATTCGCTATTTGACAATCAAGCAAGATGTGCCAGATGCACCGGAAGCGGAAGCGGAAGCGGAAGTCGCCGAGTAGCATTCGTGTCAACTTAACGTCTGATGTAGCACCCGTCTACTGTTTGAGGATTAGGGCAGCTTATTCCCCGGCACGCCTTTCTTAAGGGCTACCCTGTACACACAACTTGAAAAACTAACGTCAGAGCCTTTCGCTCCCCCTGGCATCCTCCTGAAAAAGGGGCTAGGGGGTTCTCTGCAATTGTGGGTACAGCATAGTTTCTTTAGGGCGGGACTTGATGTTAATTGAAATTATAAGTAGGTAAGCGGGATTAAACCGAGCTATGTAGAATTATGTAAACAGGGCTAACTTAGCCACGCTTAGGGCTAATGATACTTTACAATCCTTAACATAAGTGTGTTTTACACCCCCTACCTACTTACTAGATTTACAAAATTACGAAAGTGCTTTAATGTTTAAACAGTGAGGATTAAATGCTACCTAAAAAAACTTCATGATCAGAAAAACCGTTCATAGGTTCATCACCTTAGTATTAGCAGGATTTCTATTGGCGATTAGTGGCGAGTTCTGGACATCGCGAAGTTTATCACAAATCCATCCTCATGGTTTTTATGTTTCACCAAATGGCAGTGATACAAATAACGGTTCACTTGAGCATCCTTGGTCAACAATTAATCACGCAGCGTGGGTATTAAAAGCGGGTGAAACAGTTTATATTCGGGCGGGAAATTATCGCCTCACCGAAAAAATTCAAGCTAAAAATTCAGGGACACAAAAGGCTTGGATTACTTATCGAGCCTATCCTGAAGAACGGGTTATTATTGATGCGGATGCAGTTAAAGTAGAGCCTCCCTCTGGTAAGAAATCCCATTATCCTCACGATCAAGGTGCATTTTTGTTACAAAATGTTAGTTATATTCAAGTAGAAGATTTAGAAGTTATTAATTCTCATAATTCTGGGATTACAGTTAGAAATAGCCATTTTATTAACCTTTATAATAATAAAACAGAAAATACGTTTTCCCCAGGTATTGGTGTTTGGGGGGGCGATCACTATAAAGTAATGGGAAATACGGTTATTAATGCAAACGACCTGAAGATGGCTGACTTTTTAAATGATTTTTCAGAAGCTCCCCATGAAGCAATTTCAATCGGTGGGGTTGAAAATTTTGAAGTTGCTTATAACTTAGTTAAGGATGGGAAAAAAGAAGGGATTGATGTTAAAGAAAAGAGTAAATATGGAACCGTCCATCATAACTATATTCACCACATGGCACGACAAGGATTATATGTGGATAGTTGGTTGGGAGTCTTAGAAGATGTTGAGGTCTTTAATAATGTTGTTCATGATTGTAATGGGGCAGGGCTTGCTTTAGCAGTAGAAGGAGGTTCAGAAGCAAAAAATATTCGATTTCACCATAACTTAATTTATGATAACTGGGGAACCGGAATTCTCTTTGCCCGATGGGGAAATGATGGGTTACGGCATAATATTAAAATTTATAATAATACGGTTCATCATAATGGTTATGGTAAACCGAACCCAGGAGAAAGCTTTTTTTGGATTACTGGAGGGTTATATTTATTTTCTGATAATCTTCAAAATGTTGAAATCAAGAATAATATTTTTAGCAATAATAGGGGATTTCAAATCGGTTATAGCGATCGCTATTTGGCGGCTAACTCTGACATCGAAACGATTTTTCGTCAAAAAGATATTGAGATTAGCCAGAACTTAATCTTTGGAGAAAATAATACCACCCGTCCGATTTATGCTGGATGGCTTCCTGATAACTATGCGAATATCTATGGAACGAATGGAACTGCTGCCGTCAGAGAAGAACCTCAATTTGTTAATCCTGAAGAAGGGAATTTTTACTTAAAATCTCCGGTCAGTAACCCAACCCCATTAACTGCTAATTCTCAAACATCTCAGATGAGAGTTGGAGCTTTTCCCAATGGAGAACAACCCCATTTTTGGTGGCAGGGTAAGTTCCCACCTCAATTTCCTGATTTACCCCAATAAACCCTTCATTAAAATAAGTTGTGTCTGTAATAATTAATTGTTAATAGTTGTATTAAGTACCTAAACAAAATTAATTACACAACTCAATAATGATGATTTAAGCAGGTAAGCGGGATTAAACCGAGCTATGTAACAATCTGTAAACAGGGCTAACTTAGCCACGCTTAGGGAATGTGGATACTTTACAATCCTTAACATAATTGGGTTTTACAGCGCCTACCTACTTAGCTACGTATTAAATTTACTGTTAACTAAGGCAACTTCGACTCCCTTGAGAGGCCAAATTCTGCATCCATAACTTTGAACCAAACTATAAAGTTATTTTTGCCCTTGGCAATTACGTAGTCGCTAAAATGTGGCTCTTAGAAGATGAATATTGTCAAATTTTGCCAACTGCTGCTTGAGGTTGGGCCTGAATCCACTAGCCCAAGCCCGATCGCACTCCCTGCACCCTCGATCGAGATTCTCGCCCCATAGCCCAATTGTAAAGTTTTATGACAATTTTGATTTGGTAGCTTTAGATACAGAATTGTCTGTTATAGTGATAGAAGAGAAGAAAAAAACAGCCCAACATTAATCTAAAGAATACGGAGGAACCGCATATGTCTACCGAAAATCAAGCTCGCTCTCTGATGATGCGCCACCACCAACTGGTGAAGAACCGGCAGCAATCCATGCTCAACCGCACCGCCACCGAAGTTGGGATGGAAGATTCGCACTACTGGGGTCACATTCAAGGCAAACCGCAGCCCAGCTTTCAAGCCAGTTACGATCGCAGCAACGCCACTATGAGCTAGGGCAAGCTCAATTTCGACAATTGTCTACGAAGTTATTACCTATAATTTGGAGAAATTAGTTATGTCAACTCAAGAACAAGCCCGCACCCTGATGATGCGCCATCAACACGTCGTCAAAAACCGTCAGGAATCCATGCTGAGCCGTGTGGCTGCTGAAGTTGGTTTAGATGCTGGCTCTCCAGCGAGTATCGATCGCAAATAACCCCTTTTTTCAACGGCGAGATAGTTGAATCGAGTTTGTTGTTTGCCAGCTAAAAATTAATAATGTCAATTACAAAACCATCGCGACTTCTTCTTGAGTTCTCACTCTAGATTGGAAGCCGCGATTAGTTTTATGGGGAATTAGGAATTGGGAATGGGAAATTGGGTTCAAAAGAATGGAGAATCTAAAATCTAAAATCTAAAATCGTTCGACTGAGCGCTCACGCCGAAGTCTAAAATCTAAAATCTAAAATCTAAAATCTAAAATGGTATAATCCCCTTTCAGCAGATTGAAGGCTACTAGGGAGGTCATCATGTCGGACTGGAAAGAAATTGGCGGCGGAGTTACAGCACCCAGAGGGTATCGAGCATCTGGAATTACAGCGGGTTTGAAGCCTTCAGGCTTGCCGGATTTAAGTTTAATTTTGTCAGAGGTGGACGCAATCGTCGCAGGAGTCTTTACTACATCCACTGTCCGGGCCGCTTGCGTGGACTACTGCCGCCAGCGTTTGCAAGCGAAACCCAGCGCGAAAGCAATTTTGTGCAATGCGGGACAAGCTAATGCTGCTACTGGCGAACAAGGTTTGGCCGATGCCCTCGAAAGTGCCAAATTATTGGGAGAAGCGCTGAATATTCCTCCAGAATCTATTCTTTTGGCCTCCACAGGCGTCATCGGACAGCGGATAAAAATGGACCCGCTGAGGGCGGGAATTCCGCGATTAGTTGCTGAGGCATCGGAAACTGGTTCCGATGCGGCTGCTAAGGCTATTTGTACGACTGATTTAGTGCCGAAAACGATCGCCCTGGAAACTATGTTTGGCGATCGACCCGTCCGCATCGGCGGCATTTGCAAAGGTTCGGGAATGATTCACCCGAATATGGCAACAATGCTAGCATTTGTAACTTGCGATGCAGCAGTGTCGTCGCATTTGTGGCAAGAAATGCTGAGTCGGGCGGCTAACAGAAGTTTCAATCAAATTACTGTTGACGGAGATACCAGTACCAACGATTCGCTAATTGCTTTGGCCAACGGTCAATCTCGCACACCAGCGATTACAGAAATGGGTGCGGATGCTGAAAAATTAGAGGCGATGCTGACAGAAGTTTGCGTACATTTAGCAAAGGCGATCGCCCGTGACGGCGAAGGTGCAACTTGTTTGGTGGAAGTGCAAGTTAGCGGCGCGCTGGATGAAGTTTCTGCGAGTAAAATTGCCAAAACAATTGTCGGTTCTTCTTTGGTGAAAGCTGCTATTTTCGGACGCGATCCGAATTGGGGCAGAATTGCGGCGGCGGCTGGGCGCGCTGGTGTACCTTTCGATCAAGAAAATTTGCGGATTGAATTAGGGGATTTTTTGATGCTGGAAAACGGGCAACCGAAAGAGTTCGATCGCGATGCTGCGAGTAATTACATGAAAGCGGCTGCGGAGGGGGAATATTTGAAAGCTGATACGGTTTTAATTCAGGTTAGTGTCGGGAATGGCAGCGGTTTTGCGAAAGCTTGGGGATGCGATTTGAGTTACGACTACGTGAAAATTAATGCGGAGTATACTACTTAAATAAGTCCGGGCGGTTAGAAGGTCGGGCGGTTAGGAACCGCGCCAATACAAACAAAACCCGACGATAGCGGCTTGAATAAATTTAGAACGCGGGTAGAAGTCCGGGGGGTTAGAAACCGCGAAGTTTACGGGCACAAAAACAAAACCCGACGATAGCGGGTAGAAGGCAGCTTTTACACAGTTTAAGAGGAATGAGAGACAATTCCACGCAGTTATACAGCAGATTGCAGGTTTATGAAGTACACCACCGCCTATCGATCGAGCCGCGTAGGGACAAGGGATTGCCCTGTCCCTACTGCTTCATAAACCTGGGATATGCTGTAGATCGATTTTGTTTGAGCAACTTGGGATAGATTGTCTTTGATTACTCCTGATATTCAGCAAGTAATCTATGCAGCAATTATTGCAAAATGCAAGAAATTGGGCTGCGCGGTGATTATCGTTGGCAGTATAGAATATCACATTCACCTGTTAACAGGTTTTCTGACGGCTTTGGGGTAGCTGATATGATTAAGCAAGTCAAGGACTGTTCTTTTCATTTGGACACCCACCAGATTAAACCGGGTGAATTTTTCAAATGGCAAGGCAGCTAGGGAGTATTTACCAGCCATGATGCGATCGACAGTTTAGCTAAATATATCAGAAATCAAGCTGTTCACTACCCTCAAAAATAAATGATTCCTGATTGGGAATTGACTCGTAAATCACTGGGCGATAGAAATCACTCAGCAACTGCTTCAACCCGCTATCGTCGGGTTTTGTTTGTGTAGGCACAATCCCAATCGCCCAACCAACGTTTTTTAAACACGAAACAAAAAAACAAACGCCAACTTATTCAAGTTTTCATCTTCCTTCTTATTCGTCAAAAAAGACTTCTCATTTTCTGGCGGCGTTTCCAAAAGCAATTGCGGGTTGGCGTTAAAAGCAACTTACGCACAAAAACTCAATAAACCGGGTTTTTTAACCAGGAAAAATGGCCTTAACCCGGTTTCTACGCCCATGACTGCACACTATACCGAAGCTACCAGATTGGGTAGAAAATTTAGGAAATTAGCAAAACTATTTTACCGGTTACTGAGCCTGTTTCTAACAGTTCGTGAGCGGCTTGAGCTTGTTCGAGAGGGAAAGTTTGGCTGACGTGAATTTTGAGCAAGTTGCGATCGCACAAACGAGCACACTTCTGCAAAATATGAGCCTGCTGTTCCTGTTCCTCCACCAAACTTTGCAGCATCGGTGTTAACATTAATTCCAGACTAATTCGCAGATTGCGCATTCTCGCTGTGGTCAAATTGCCCACAGCCGGATCGGGTTCCAAAATTGTTACCAAATCTCCATAAATCTTCACAGCCGGAATAGTTTGATAAAAAGTTTCTCCCCCGACTGTATCGAAAGCCAAGTCAACTCCTTGTCCTTGAGTCCAAGTCAAAACTTCATCGACAACATCAGTATTTTTGTATAAAATTACTAAATCTGCACCTAACTGCTTGACAAAATTGGCTTTTTCCTCAGAACTAACAGTAGTGCAAACCTCAGCACCCTGCAACTTGCCCAACTGTACCGCGACGTGACCGACACCGCCGGCACCAGCTTGAATCAGCACTTTTTGCCCGGCTTGCAAGCGCCCTCGATCGTACAGGGATTCCCATGCTGTAATTAAAACTAACGGTGCCGCCGCCGCCTCAGCAAAACTTAAAGCAGCAGGCTTGAGGGCGAGAAAGCGTTGGTCTACAACGGCAAACTCAGCATAAGTACCCCTCGACCCGCCCAAACCGCCGTTGCAGAAAAACACCTCGTCTCCCACTTGGAAACTTTGCACACCAGCACCTACAGCCTCTACGACTCCAGCACCGTCGCACCCCAAAACGTGAGGAGTTTTCTCGGGGTAAAAAGTGCCGCGCGCCCGTAACTTAGTATCTATCGGATTGATACCCGCCGCTCGCAACCGCACCAAAACATCAGTTTCTGTTTGTATAGTAGGGGCGGGGATATCTTGCAGTTGCAATACTGACGGGCTTCCGGGGGTTTCAAAAACGATTGCTTTCATCATGGGTGTTACACTATATCAGATAATCATTGAACTTTATTGTACATTGCTTAGCAAAGCAATAAAAAATTTTTTATTTTACAAAATAAATTATGATTGTCGTTGAAAGGCATTATATAGATCGGCAGCATCAGTTTTTTAAACAGTTTGATAACTTATCGTTTCTGTCCATAAATCTCTACAATCATGGTAACTATTACATGAGGAAACACTTTTTTAAGTCAGGGTATCAAGTTGGCTGTGCCAGGAGTTTCAAAAATTTATACGCCATCCTAAAACCAACAGCCGACTATAAATCTTTACCCGATCAAATTAGCTATCAAGTTCTCAAACAAGTTTTTCACTATGGGGATGCTTGGAAAAAGTCAATAATGGCTTATTGCCGAGATATCCATCAATTTTCATCCTCCCCTAACATCCAAAAAGACAAACCAAAAACCTGTGGACGTAACTTGTTAATTTATGATAACCAATTGATAGGAGAAAGGGGTGAACATAAAAATAATGGGCTACTTGATTTATCTCAAGGTGACATAATAATTATTACAAAAGCCCAAGACCTCATAGAGGTAAGGATAGTTTCTGCAACAGCGATATACGTTGTTGAGGTTGTTTATGAAAAGCCTGTAAGGTTGGTGGATTTAAATCCCCAACTCATAGCAGGTATAGATTTAGAGATTGATAACCTCGTCGCTTTGACATCGAATCAGCTAACATTTACTCCAACTCTCTCTGATGGAAAATATGTCCCATTAATCAATCAATGTTTCAATAAGCGCCGAGCATTTTTACAATCAAAAATTGACCAAGGGAAATATACCGCGCGCCAAATCCAGCAAATCACCTTTAAGCGAAACAAGCGAGTAAAAAACTACCTTCCTAAAACCAGCAGTTTGATTGTCAAGGGGTTGGTGGATGAGAAAATCGGGCAGTTAGTTATTGGCAAAAATGTGGCGTGGAAACAAAATTTAGCCTTAGCCCAAAAAACTCATCAGACTTTTGTAGTAATTTCTTATGCCAAGCTCAGAGAAATGATTAGTTACAAAGCTGAGTTAGTGGGTATCAAGGTAACAGTTACAGAAGAATCTTATACAAGTAAGTGCAGCTTTTGGGATTTAGAGCCTGTCGGTAAGCAAGAGTCTTACCAGCGTAAGAGAGTTAAACGTGGGTTGTTTCGGTCTTTGAATCAAACCCTGATTAATCCTGATGTGCATCCAGCATTAAATATGATTAGAAAAATAAACGGAAACTCACCCTTTGAGGAGTGTAGCAACTGTATAGAGGTGTTTGCAGTTTCACCTGTACGGGTTGAGCCTGTACGAAAAGAACCACAAAAAGTTCGGTAATGTCAAGTATTGCCCGGTTTTTTGTGAACTGTTAACTCTGTTGTCGCTTTCACTGCGATCCTACCTTGTATTCGTTACCCATCCGTGACGATACTTAGTGATTTTTTAATAGATTGGCTTTAGATAACTACAACAATTGTTGAGCGGTGCTAATCGATGTTCGATCTAGATTTATTTTTTTACTTTGAGATTCTGGCATACCTTCTGGGATTATCAGCGATTTTAGCCTTGGCGTCGGCGATTTATCTCAAGTGGCAGCGAAGACCCCCCAGTCTCCCTCTGGCAGAAGAGAAACGGCCGTTGGCAGAATTAAACCCCGCAGATAAATCTGCGGAATTGAAAATTTGGAAAAACTGTGGGATTTTCTCCAACTCAAATCTGTTGCCGCCAACTGAGAGATTATTGGGTAAAGTTTTAAGTACAGGCGGCGCTCTATTCTTGCGCCAGAAACAGCGCCCAACTGTGAATTCTTCGCCTTTTGTCGGGCCTGGAAGCATCCAAACCCTAAGTGTGAGCATTTCGGGTTCGATGGGGGAAAATCGCGATCGCCCGAAGGCCGATAATCCTCCCAAACTAACTGCTTCCGCCCAACTAGAGGAAGATTTGCTGGGCGAGATCCTAGCAGGTACTGATTCGCCGGCGGGAGCAGAATTCTTTGATGCCTTAGTTCGCCACTTAGCCTCAGCACTCGGAGTTTGCAGCGCCGTCGCTGCCAAATTGATTAAGTCGAAGGAACGCGCCGATGCTGCTCCTGATAGATTGCAAGTTATCAGTTTTTGGAGCGACGGACTGTGGCCGCCAAACTTTGAGTGCGACACCGCCAATACTCCCGAAGCGCTGGTGATCGAGCGGGGAATGTACTCCTGTCCTGACTGCCTCCTGGAAACCTTTCCAGAAGACCGCAGATTGGTAGTTACAGGTGCGCGCAGTTTCCTGGGAGTCTTGCTGAAAAACTCTTACGGCGAACCTTTAGGCATTATTTGTATTTTCCACGATCGACCCCTCCCGGAAGCACATCTTGCCAACTTCCGACTAATTCTCAGCATTTTTGCCGGACGGGCCGCCGCCGAATTAGAGCGCCAGCGCCTAGAAGCAGCACTGTCCACTGTAGAAGCAAAATACTGCGCTCTTGTAGAACAAATGCCGGCTGTCACCTACATTTCTCCCCTCAACCGCACCGCTGCCAAACTTTATATCAGCCCGCAAATCGAGACTTTTCTGGGTTATTCTGTAGCTGAATGGAGGGCCGACCCCGACCTGTGGCTGAAACTCGTTCACCCAGAAGACCGCGATCGCGTGTTAGTTGAAAACGCCACGCAGAAATTTACCAGTGGAGAAGAGATATTTTGGGACGGGCCGCTCGTTTCAGAATACCGCGCGATCGCCCGCAACGGTCGAGTCGTCTGGTTCCGCGATCGAGCGACCGCAGTTCGCGATGAAGCAAGCAAGTCCGTCATCCTTCAAGGTGCAATGTTTGACATCACAGAGACGAAAGTAGCTGCCAGCGCGCTGCTAGAAAGCGAATACCGCTATTACACCTTGGCAAAAATCCTGCCGGTCGGGATTTTCCGCGCCGACGCTGGTGGAGATTGCTTGTACGTCAACCAGCGATTTTTGGAGATGGCGGGGCTGACAGCACCACAGGCACTAGGCGAAGGTTGGACGCAAAGTTTGCATCCCGAAGACCGCGATCGCGTTTTGAGCGTGTGGTATGGCGCTGTCAAAGAGAAGTTGCCTTGTAAGTTAGAGTACCGCTTTTGCAACGGCGACTTCACAACCTGGGTATTTTGGCAAGCAGTGCCAGAAATTGCCAAAAGCGGGGAAGTTCTGGGCTATCTCGGCACCTTGACCGATATCAGCGATCGCAAGCAGGCAGAATTCGCGCTGCAACAGGCCGAAGAGAAATACCGCAGCATCTTTGAAAATGCGATCGAAGGCATTTTCCAGGCAACGCCCGACGGGCGCTACCTCAGTGCTAACCCTGCTTTGGCGAGAATTTATGGCTACGAGTCGCCCGCCGAATTGATGGCGAACATACGCAACATCGATCGCCAACTCTACCTCGATCCCGAGCGCCGCGTCGAGTTTTTGCACGAGATCGAAAAACACGGTTTTGTGTCAGAATTCGAGTCCCAAGTTTACCGCGCTGACGGCACCACTATCTGGGTTTCCGAGAACGGCCGGGCTGTTCGGGGCGCTGGCGACAAATTGCTTTACTACGAAGGCACTGTCGAAGATATCACCGTCCGCAAAATAGCAGAAGAGAAGTTAGTACACGATGCTTTGCACGATATGCTAACGGGTTTGCCCAACCGAGCTTTATTTATGGATCGCTTGGGACACGCGATCGAGCTTTCAAAACGCCGCCCCGAGGTTGTGTTTGCGGTGCTGTTTATCGATCTCGATCGCTTTAAGGTTGTTAACGACAGTTTGGGGCATTTAGTGGGCGATCGGTTGCTGATCGCGATCGCGCAGCGTCTGGGAATCTGTTTGCGCACTGGAGATACCGTTGCCCGTCTCGGCGGCGACGAATTCGCTATTTTGCTGGAAAATATCAAAAGCACCGAAGATCCGATCCAGATTGCCCAACGAGTCCAAGCGGAACTGGCAGAGCCTTTTTACCTTAATGAGTATCAAGTTTTTACCAGTGCTAGCATTGGGATTGTTTGTTCTGGTTTTCCTCCTCCGTATCCAAGGGAAACCAGCGAACTGTCGATCGCCGGAAATCTGGGAAATATCGATCGGGAAACTTCTTTGTCTTGCTTATCTTCCGACTCTCCTGTTCCCAATGTCCCGTTCCCAACATTGTACGATCGACCTGAAGAACTGCTCCGAGATGCAGATGCTGCCATGTATCATGCTAAGGAATCAGGCAAAGCTCGCCACGAAGTTTTTGACTTAAGTATGCACACTCGTGCTGTCGCCCTTTTGCAACTGGAAAACGACCTGCGGCGCGCTTTAGAATCCCAGGAATTTCAGCTTTACTACCAGCCGATCGTCTCTCTAACTAGCGGTACAATCAGGGGTTTTGAAGCGCTGCTGCGGTGGTATAACCCGGAGCGAGGTTTAGTCTGTCCCGGCGAGTTTATTTTAGTAGCAGAAGAAACTAGATTGATTGTACCTATTGGTTGGTGGATGATGCGATCGGCTTGCAGCCAGACCCACCAGTGGCACCAACAATTCCCAGAAAACCCGCCGTTGACTGTCAGCGTCAACCTTTCTAATCAACAATTTAAACAACCGGATTTAATCGATCGCATTCGCGAAATTTTACAAGAAACTCAGCTTGACCCCCGCACTTTAAAGTTAGAAATTACTGAAGGCGTCATCATGGAGAACTCCGAATCAGCAGTCGCTATCCTCGCAGAATTGAAAAAATTAGAAATTCAATTATATATTGACGATTTCGGCACAGGCTATTCTTCTTTGAGCCGCCTGCACACTTTTCCAACTGACGCTTTAAAAATCGATCGAGCTTTTGTCAGCCGCATGACTGAAGATGAAGGAAACGAAGCCATTGTACAGACAGTTTTAATTTTAGCCAGTCATTTAGGCATGGATGTAATTGCTGAAGGAATCGAAACTATCGAACAGCTTAATTTACTCAGAGCACTGCAATGCGAATACGGACAAGGATACTTTTTCTCAAAGCCTGTAGACAGCATCGCAGCCACACTTTTGATAGAAAGTCAACCTGAATGGTAGTTTGACGGTTGACGGTTGACGGTTGACGGTTGACTGTTGACGGTTGACTGTTGACTGTTGACTGTTGACTGTTGACTGTTGACTGTTGACTGTTGACTGTTGGCTGTTGATTATTAACTTTTGGGTTTTTGTTTTAGTGAGTTAAGATAAGCATTAAGTTTTGGTGAAAGTTCATTTAATAAGGGATGCAGGCGATCGCTCTGTTCTTGAGTTAAAAGATTTCGAGCGTAGGCAAGTCTTAACCAGTGTCTTGTTTCGTTTAAGGAACCTCTGGCAATTTTTACAAAACGCTGATTATCTTGGCAGCTATAGCGTCCATGTCCTTCTGCAATATTAGCACCAACACTATCAGCCGATCTCACTATTTGTTTGCCCATCGTATCCTTCGTAAAGTCGTCCCATTTTTTGACAATAAACCATATTTCGTTGGATATTTTTTCAGCTAATTGATAAACTTGTAGCTGTTGAAAGCTTTCCATATTAGCTTCTTTAAATAATTGATAGCCAACAATTAATTGATGACTAATACAAGTCAACGGTCAACGGTCAACAGTCAACCGTCAACAGTCAACAGTCAACCGTCAACTGACTCAAACTTTCGCTTCCAAAGACTTGAGAAACTCAGTATTTACCCCCGACTCTCTCGTTAGGGCAATTTTCCCAGTCCGAGCAATTTCCTTAATCCCAAATCTATTCAGAACCTGGACGATCGCCACCATTTTACCGGGATCTCCCACTACTTCCAATGTCAGCGTATCATCACCAATATCCACCACTCGCGCTCTAAAAATCTGAGCTAACTCAATTACCTCCGATCGCGTCCCGCTAGCAGCATTAACTTTCAGCAACATCAACTCCCGTTCCACACAGGGAATTTCCGTTATATCCTGAACTTTTAGTACGTTAATCAACTTGTACAGTTGCTTGGTCAACTGCTCGATAACCTGGTCATCTCCGGGTACAACCATCGTAATCCGAGATATTCCCACTTGCTCCGCCGGGCCAACGGCGAGACTTTCAATATTAAAACCCCGACGGGCAAACAAACCAGCAATTCGAGTGAGGACACCCGCTTCATCTTCAACTAAAACCGAAAGAGTGTGTTTCATTTCTCCAAAAAAGACGCATTTCGTGCAATTCTACTTTCGCCAATTCGCCTTTTAGCAGAAGTGCACGCCCATTGAACCTGCCTTAGACATTTTATCGCGAGTTATTGGCCGTTCATCTCCGGGAAAAAACAATATATTAAGCTGTCGGGGCCAGAGTCACGCCCGATCGACAATATCAGTCACAGATCGGCGTAAATCCGCCCCTACTGGCTTCTTTTGGTCGATCGCACGCACGCGATCTAAGTTTTTTTGTGTACCGACGTACAAAATTACTTTAGCGAATAAAAACTTTTCAGGTCTTGTTGCTGACGGGACTGAAATTTTGAGACCAATTGGTCTCAAAATTCCTTCACATAAAAACCCGGTGTTGCAGCGACGGCATCTGGCGGCGGACTTGTTCTAGTCGATCGGGATTAATTTCTGCGATCGCCACACCCGGTTCCTCTCCAGCATCCGCCAAAACCACACCCCAAGGGTCGATAATCATCGCGTGACCGTGAGTTTGACGGCGGCCGTAGTGGCGGCCAGTCTGTGCAGGTGCGATCGTATAACAAGTATTCTCGATCGCCCTAGCTTGCAGCAAAACCTTCCAGTGATCCTTGCCAGTGTAAGCCGTAAACGCCGCCGGCACGAACAAAACATCAGCCCCCTTGTACGACAAATGCCTGTACACTTCCGGGAACCGCACGTCATAGCACACCGAAAGTCCCAGCGTCCCCAACTCCGGCGACACATAAACCGGCGGCAAATCTTCACCAGCTTTCACAGTGTTCGATTCCCTGTAAGTAATGCCGTCTGGCACATTCACATCGAACAAATGTACTTTTCTGTACCTTGCCACTTCAGTGCCGTTTTGGTCTACCAGCAAAGAGGTATTGTATACCTTCCCCCCCTCCGTCGGCACTGGAAATCCGCCGCCGAGAATCGTTACCTGGAACCGCTGGGCCATCGTTTTGAGGAATTTTTCGCTCAGGAGTCCGATCGCCTCTGCTGAAGCAATCTTTTCCTCCTCTTCTCCGATAAACGAGAAATTTTCTGGTAAGGAAACTAACTCCGCACCTTGACGCACTGCCAGGTCGATTAATTCCTCTGCCTGAACCAAATTTTTTTGCAGGTCAGGCAAGCTAGTCATTTGAATTGCTGCGGCGAGATAAGACTTCATCGATTCACAATATTAGTCATTAGTCGTTAGTCATTAGTCATTAGTCATTAGTCATTAGTCATTAGTCATTAGTCATTAGCAACTAATTTGATAACTAAATAGTTTAGATTCTTGGCTTTTCCCCATTTATGCGCTGGTCTTGCACCAACCAACTGGTACGGTTTGAGAGTTTTGATCTTTTAGCGCTAAATTAACCTGTAACTCATCACTCAAAAGTCAAAACTCTCAACTTTTCTCTCCTAGGTTTTGCAACCTAATTTCCCTCAAATCTTAAGGCATCGGATGGAAAAGCAGGTCTGGGAAAAAGCGGTTAAATTCAATTAAACCAGCAGCTTGAATAGATATCCAAAGGATAGCCAAGACTGGTGCGGTCGAAAGAAACTTGACAAAGTATTGCATGAATTCTGCTCCTAAAAATTTGAGACAGTTGGTAATTGCCGATCGATCTAGGGCTAATTGCTAATTCTCAGTTAAGTGATTAACTGTTAGCTATTAGCTCTTCTCCCTTTCCCAATTTTAGCGGGGGGAAACAGTAATTTCGTCGTCCTTTGCAAACATTTCACCGCTGGTGATTGATGTCAGAGCTGCCAGAGGCCATAAAACGCCGCTCAGCATACATTTGATTGCCAAAGGAACGTCGATAATAATCTCTTTTTCCTCTGGGGTTGCTGATTTTTTGGTAACTTGCAGATAAGAACGGCCCACCCAACCAATCCAACCTGCGATATACAAGAACAGTATGCTAGGAATCAAAAAGTCCCCTGCTTTGCTCAAGTTGCCGTCTACGATTAAGTGCGGGAATCCTTCGGGGCCGCACATAGCTTGAGAATAGCGCTCGAACCGCGCTTTCGCAGATGCCGGGTCGCCATTAGTAGAACGTGCATTTTTAGCCAGTTCCTTGAATTCGGGAGAGTCTTTGCACGGCACTAAATTGTAAGCCGAAGCAACTGGAGCAAAACTGATCCAGACACTCAACACTAAAATTGCAGCAAACAATCGTCGCATGGAATTGTTTCCTTTTGTTACAAAACAATAAGTTTTTGTACAAGCATTTCAACTTGCCGATCTGGAATCCAGATTACCGTGTTTCTTGACAGTCTCAAGTATCCATCATTGATGCGACAAAGCCCAATAATAAAGAGGGATTCGCGTTTTCATAGGTCAGTGCTGAGCTAGCAATACCGCGAGGATATTCCTTCATTGCATCAGATGATGGCCTTACCTGTCGATCGGGCAAAGATCCCTCAACAATAACCTGAGTACAGGTATAGCGGGGGACTTGCGCCGAATTAGTTAAGCTAGCAATAGCTAACCTATCAAATAAAATTACCAGTTAATGGCAACCATTTTCGCAATCGAAACAAGTTGTGACGAAACAGCAGCAGCAATTGTTAAGAATCGTCAAGTTTGCAGCAATGTTGTAGCATCGCAAATTAAAATCCACGAGCAGTACGGCGGAGTAGTGCCGGAAGTGGCTTCGCGGAGTCACCTAGAAATGCTAAATCAGGTAATTGCCCAGTGTGTCTCGGAGGCAAACCTGAGTTGGTCAGAAATTGACGGCATTGCAGCGACTTGTGCCCCAGGTTTAGTAGGTGCATTGTTAGTCGGGCTGACAGCGGCGAAAAGCTTGGCAATAGTCCGTCAAAAACCTTTTTTAGGTGTCCACCACCTCGAAGGGCACATCTACGCTTCTTACCTTACCGAACCAGACTTGCAGCCACCGTTTTTGTGTTTGTTAGTTTCCGGGGGACACACCAGCTTAATTTATGTCAAAGATTGCGGCGTTTACGAAACTGTAGGACACACGCGCGACGACGCGGCCGGCGAAGCTTTTGATAAAGTCGCGAGACTGTTGCAGCTAGGATATCCGGGCGGGCCTCTGATTGACAAATTAGCCGCCCTTGGCAATCCCCAAGCATATCCCCTGCCAGAAGGCAGAATTTCGCTGCCTGGTGGCGGCTACCACCCCTACGACAGCAGTTTTAGCGGGTTGAAAACAGCAGTTTTGCAATTAGTGCAGAAACTCAAAAAACAAAATAACAATGTGGATGGGGAAGGCTTCTTGCCTGCCTCTACAATTAATGATATTGCGGCTAGCTTTCAGGAAACAGTAGCTAAGAGTTTAACGAAAAGATCGATCGACTGCGCGCTAAATTTCGGGCTTACCACCATTGCCGTCGGGGGCGGAGTTGCAGCAAACAGCGGACTGCGAAAACACTTACAAGCAGCAGCAGCCAAACACAATTTGCGAGTATTGTTTCCGCCATTAAAATATTGTACAGACAACGCAGCAATGATCGGCTGTGCGGCGGCCGAACACTTGCAGCGAGGACACACATCGCCACTGACTTTGGGAGCAAATTCGCGGATGGCTGTCAGCGATATTATGGAACTGTACAATAGTCATTAGTCCTCAGTCATTAGTCATTAGTCAACAGTCAACAGTCAAGAGTTAACAGTCAAGCAAACGATGAAAATACGCGACGCAGAAGAAAGCGATTTGCCAGCAATTGTCCACATATACAACGCAGCAATACCGGGCAGAATAGCCACAGCAGATTTAAAACCAATTTCAGTCGAAAGCCGCCTTCAGTGGTACAGAATACACTCCCCCAATTCCTTGCCGATTTGGGTAATCGAATCAGAACAAAATATTGTTGGCTGGCTGAGTTTTCAGCTTTTCTACGGACGCGCCGCCTATCAGCATACAGCAGAAGTTAGCATCTACGTCGCACCCGATCGCCAGCGCTGCGGAATCGGACAAAAATTATTGCAATCGGCAATTGTGCGGAGTCCAGAATTGAAGCTTAAAACTCTCATGGCAATAATTTTTGCTCACAATCAGCCGAGTTTAAGATTGTTTGAGAAATTTGGCTTTCAGCGGTGGGGATATCTGCCGCAAGTTGCCGAACTTGACGGCGTTGAAAGAGATGTCGTAATTCTGGGTTTGCGTTGTTTGTAGGAACTGAAATATTGCACCATTCTCAAAAACAGGCAAGATGCCTGTTCCACAATAAAATTCATCTCTTGTGGAACAGGCATCTTGCCTTTTCATAAAAGGATTATTGACAATGCTGCAACCTCTCATATCGTTTCCGGTTGCATCGGAATAATCAAATCGAGTCAACAGTTAACACTCAACCATTCAGTTTTTCGACCCCTCCTTCAACAGTCAACAGTCAACAGTCAACAGTCAACAATCATTCCGGTACAACCGGAATTGATGTGATGTTTGCTCAATCTGCTAAAATTGTAATTTCATCCAAAGATGCGATCGCCACATCAGCTTTTTCCAAATGACGAACCTGCGCATTCCCCCAACAAATCCCGATACAGCCCGCCGCGCCCGCATTTTTACCCATCTGAATATCGCCCGCTGAATCTCCCACCATCAAAGTTGCTGCTGGTTGCACTCCGAGTTTCTCACAAGCTTGCAAAAACAATTTTGGGTCTGGTTTGTGAAGGGTTGAGTCAACTCCCATTTCTAACTGAATGTAGTCTGCTAATTCGTGGTGTTTCACAAACTTCTGCACAACCTCCGTCGTAGCCGCCGAAAGAATTCCCAGCTTCAAACCCGCTTCCGAAAGATATTTCAGCACTTCCAAACTGCCGACAAATAAAGGAGAAACAGCACTATTTTTAAACATTTCGTCAGCTTCGTCAAAAGCGCGGCGCGCAATAGTTAAAGATTCCAGCCATCCCCTGCCGGTTTCGGCGATGTATCCCGCTGCAACAATTTCATTTTCCCTGCGGCTGCCCACTGCTAGCAAGCCCGTGGGGTCAATGCTGCCGCTGTCGATGCCGAAAGCCATTTGTAAAGGCTCTCCAACGCCCGGAATTTGAGCGTCTGCGAGGCGCGCTCGCTTCATCCCCAACAGTCTCAAAAACTCCTGAGAATCCTCTAGAGTGCCGTCTTTGTCAAAGATTGCGGCTTGGATATTTGAGAAGGTAATGCCCCGACATTTAATAGTTACCAAGAATCATAACTCCTGAATTTGTATATTTTTTTCTATTTTCTCACGTTGTGTTTTTTTTAGCAATTGTTTTTAGGAATTGTTAATTATAAAAACAATTTGGTGTTTCTATCAAATAAAGAGACAACTATGTTGTGTCCCTCTAAAATTAGGAGACAACCATGTTGTCTCCCAACAAAATCAGGACACAATATTTGTAGGGAAACGGCAATGCCGTGTCCGGCGCGGGACTCTGCGACTTTTAATGATTAATATTAAGATTGAAGAATGTTGTTTTCCTAAAAAATCAGGACACAACAGTGTTGTGTCCCTACAAGATCGGATTGTATACGAGTAGAGAAAGGGCCCAGGCTAAGTCTGGCGCGGGATTCTGCTGCGTGTGACCAGAAGCGGTTAAAACTGCCGAGTCGAATCTCAAAATAAATTAAAAGATCCCTGCTAGATTGGCAATAATTAATCCTAGTTGAACAGGTTTGATCGGCTTAGCAATATGAGTTTGAAAACCAGCTTCGATCGCCCTTTCTGCTTCTCGATCGCTCGCATACGCAGTCAGCGCGGCGGCTGGGATTTTTCCTCCAGCTTCGGCAGCAAGAGCTCGCACTTGCCGAATTAAGAAATACCCGTTTTCATCAGGCATTCCGATATCCGAGATTAGCACGTCATATCTGCCGGGTTTTGCCGTCAAAGCCGCCATCGCTGCTTTTGCAGATTCTACTGTCAAAACATCAGCGCCGTAATTTTCCAGCACAAACTTTAAGAGATCCCGGGTATCAGCCTCATCATCTACAACTAAAACTTGCAAACCATCCAAACAGGGAAGGCGCTCATCGATAATCCCGCCTGTGGGGGACTCTGGCAATGGAGCCGGTTCTGGTAGGCTTGGCGGTGTGAACTCTTCAGGCGAGGCTCTCAACGGCAATCTCAAAGTTATTGTAGTTCCTTGTCCCTCACCCGGACTATCGGCTTGCACCGTTCCCCCGTGCAGTTGAACAAGATGGTACACGATCGACAATCCCAATCCCAGCCCTTGATTCGCCTTAGTCGTGCTGGAATCTCCTTGGCGGAAGCGATCGAAAATATACGGCAACAACTCAGCCGCAATCCCTTTTCCGGTGTCGGTGACTCGAACTTCAGCATAATTCTCGCTCGCCTCCATCACGATTTCCACTCGTCCCCCCACCGGAGTAAACTTAATCGCATTAGACAGGATATTCCATAAAACTTGCTGCAAGCGATCGATATCGCCTAACACATTTACAGAACTCAAACCCGAAACAATTGCAATGTTTTTTGCGGAAGCTGAGAATTGAACACCCTCCAGCGCAGCTTGCACCACTAACCGCAGATCGATCGAACGGGTAGACAGTTTAAGCTTGCCGTTGGTAATCCGAGAAATATCGAGAAGATCTTCGATTAACTGAGCTTGCGCCCTCGCACTGCGCTCGATCACCTCTAGAGCGCGATTAGTTTCTGCTTCTTTCAGTTTCCCCGATCGCAGCATTTGCGACCACGCCAGAATCGGAGTCAGGGGATTGCGCAATTCGTGGGAGAGATTCGCTAGAAATTCATCTTTAGCTCGGTTAGCCCTTTCTGCTTGTTGGCGGGCTGACTGTTCCTGCTCCAATAACTGCGATCGCTCTGTCTCAAACTGCTTGCGATCGGTGATATCCTCGATCGACAGCAGAATCATTGAAACCCTGTCTTCTGGTTCAACTTTACAAGCATTTAGCAGCAAAGTTTTCTGCCCCAGCCGCCCAAAATTCTGCTCGATCTCAAAGTTGTTAACCTCAACATTATTAACCAGAATATCTTCCAAAAGCTCTCGCAGTTCCGGGCTATTCCACGGCCCGGTAGCAAATTCAAACCAGGAATCTTGAGCGGTTTCTGAAGATGAAACTTGAAACGTTTCGTATAACGCTCGATTGGCGGTGTTCACTTGCAAATCAGCATCCAGCACCATTAAAGGCGTTGGCACGCTTTCCACAATTGTTTCCGCATAGTTGCGGGCTGTTTCTATCGTGGCAGCACTGCGTTTGAGAGCGTCAATATCGATCAAAACCATTACCACACCCTCAATCTGGTTTTCCGCTGTGCGGTAAGGGCGAATGCGGAGGGCGTACCAATATCCCGATTGAGTTTGCACTTCTTGTTCTTTGGTGTTGAGAGTCTCGATCACCTCCACAATCATCTCTTCCAAGTTGGGAATCTCCAGATTGACTCGGATGTCGCTAAAGGGACGCCCGACATCCGTAGAAATCAGATTGAACAGCCGCTGTGCCATTGGCGTAAAGCTGCGAATCCGCAAATCGTTTTCCAACATTAAAATTGGAATATTGATACTAGCCAGCAAATTAGTCACGTCGTTATTAACCTGCTGCAAATCGAGATTTCGAGTGCGAAGTTCCTCCACAGTGGTAATCAGTTCTTCGTTAGTAGCTTGAATTTCTTCTTTAGCTGTTTCTAGTTCCTCGTTGATGCTTTGTAGCTCCTCGTTGCTCGATATAATTTCTTCGTTGGCAACTCTGAGGTCTTGCGTGAGATTTTCTTGCTGCTCTACCACCGATTGCAGGTGTGCTTGGGCTATGTTTTTCTCTTGTCTGGCGATGGCAAGTTCTTGCCTCAGCCGCATTACTTCCCGCTCTAAATCGCTTGGTTCTAAGCTATCCAAATTGTCGATTCTCAGGTCGATCGCTGGGGGTAAACTTTCTTCAAACAACACCAAAAAGTAGCGTGTTTCCGAGCTAGCCGGCTGGAACGGAATCAGCTCAAAATTGACGAGATGCCTCTCCTCCCCCTCTTGCACCCTCAGCCGTTCTTTTCTCACCGTCACATTCTGAGTTTGCGCTTGATAAATTGCGGTGCGAAGGTCAACAGACAATCCTGGTACCGCCATTGCGAACAAGTTTAAAGTCGGCGTTCCGGGTGTGAGTCTTAAGTACCGATTGGTGTCTCCCCGGAGTTGCACAATCTCCATCTGCTCGTTGACAACCGCACCCACAGCATTGTACCGCTTTAAAATCAATTGGTCTGTTTCGCGCTGCAAGTCAAAGCTATGAGAAAAATTTGCATTCATGGGCTGCGGATTATCGGGTCGGGTTAGGGGAAAGAAACTTGGCGCAAAGGGCAGCCGGGGAGGAGTCGAAGTTAACTTCTTGGCATAAATTTTAGATGGCCCATCCACTAAAGTAAATAATTCCGAAGATTTGCCCGTACTTTCGGAAGTGCCGAGCATCAGGAAGCCTGTTCTGTTGAGACTGTAATGAAAAACTGACACAACTCGTTGTTGTAAACGTTCTGCCAAATAAATCATCACATTGCGGCAGCTAATCAGATCGAGATTAGAGAAAGGCGGGTCGATGCCTAAGTTTTGTCGGGCGAACACGCACAGTTCGCGGACTACTTTGCAGATGCGATATCCGCCTTCTACGGAGACAAAAAAGCGGCTGCGCCGTTCTTCGGAAACCCCTAACATCTGGTTTTCTAAGTAGAAACCAGACCTCGCTTTTTTGATAGCCGTCTCGCTGATATCCGTAGCAAAAATCTGAATCGGCGGCGGGATAACTCGATCGCTCAAAAACTCTAACAAGCAAATGGCGATCGAATAAACTTCTTCCCCTGTCGAACATCCTGCAACCCAAATCCGAATCGGAGTTTCTACCGATTTATTGTGGGTAATCGTAGGCAAAACGTACTCTTTTAAGCGTTCAAAAGCTTCTAAGTCGCGGAAAAAACTGGTGACGTGGATCAGGATTTCTTCATATAAAGCTTTGACTTCCGTCGGATGGTCGAGGAGATATTTAGCGTAATCTTCCAATCGTTCCATCTTGTACAGCACCATGCGCCGCTGCATTCGCCGGTTCAGGGTGGCCACTTTGTACTGGGTGAAGTCAACGCCTGCGCTCGATTTCAGCAGCCCAAAAATAGTCGCTAAGGCAGACCCCGGTTCTGGCAATGCTTCAGCGATTGTGACGGGAAGCGACCCAGCCAAAAAGGAATGGTGGCTGAGATTTACCAGTTCCCGCGCAATTGCCTCAGGCGGCAGAACGAAGTCTACATTACCTGTAGCTACGGCGGTATTCGGCATACCGTCGAATTTTGCTGTTTCTTCGCATTGAGCAAAAGTCACGCCTCCGGCTGCTTTGATTGTCATCAGCCCCAAAGCGCCGTCTCCATCGGCTCCCGATAAAACTATGCCGATGGCTTTGCTGCCCCGATCGACTGCTAAGGACTCGAAAAACGCATCTGCGGGCATAACTTTGCCATCAATCTTCTCGCGGGGCAGCAGTCTCAGCAGCCCTTCTAATAGCAGCAGCTTGGTATTCGGCACAATGACGTAGACATTGTTCGGCTCTACAGCCATGCCGTCTTGCGCCTCATTCACCGGCATTTGCGTGCTTCTGCGGAGAATCTCGCTCAGCAGGCTTTTATGATCGGGCGCTAAGTGCTGGATCAGCACAAATGCCATGCCGGTATCTGCGGGTAAGTTGCTCAGCAACTCGATGAATGCTTCCAAGCCTCCGGCAGAAGCTGCAATCCCGACGACGGGAAACGGGGCATCGGTTTTGGGTTCGACATTTAAGTCGATCGCGCTGGGGTCGATCGGAGTCAATTTATTGTTTTCAGATAAGTTCATAACAACCCACTTAAGTAATGCAGATTAACAGCTAACTAATCTTGCCAACCTGGGAGTAACTAATACGGATGATCTTTCTTATATACCACCTTAATTTGCCCGCTTGAGGCAACCGCCTTAAGGATTAAGTACAGTATTACAATGATTAAAGAAATTAAGCAAAAATACTAAAAAAAATCGGTTTGTTATACTCTCAACGGCGGATTTTTTTTTTTGCTTAAAACGCACGGTTCGTAAGTAAATGCCAAATACTATGTCACTGTTCGCGAGCGTCAAGCAATCGCCGAGAAGACCCTCACTTTACCTTTTGTTACTTAAGGCTATCGGCTTAAGTTGATAACAATTAACTATGTTCTTTTCCTGCAAAATCAGATTGTACGCGATATTTGTAAGGACAGGGAATTGTTGTGTCCGGCGCGGGACTCTGCGGCTTTTAATGGCTGGTATAAATCGTTTTTTTTTTTTGAAAAGTAAAACTTTGTCAGGTATGTTTCCGGCAAAATTAAGACACAATACTTGTAGAGAAAGGGGATTGCCGTTTTCGGCACAGGACTCTGCGATTTTTAATAGTTGGTATAAGATTAGACCTCTTGCAAAAGTCCTTTTCATCAACGATAGCACGGGTTCTCCCGCCCGTGCCACAAGAAAAAAATAATTCTTGTGGCACGGGCATCTTGCCCGTCCTAATTATTTTTGCAAGAGGTCTATTGAAGAATGTTGCCTAAAAAATCAGGAGACAACATTGTTCGTTGGTGTCAACTTAAACCTAAAGGCCGCCAGGGAATCAGTTCCACGGGGCTGATAGCTAAAGTCCTCTCAAAGAGGACTCAAGAATTCATTAGTCCTATGGGAGAGGAATTTAGCTTTGAGGCAGGGGTTTCACCCCGTGCCGGACAATTGGTTGTACGTTAAGTTGACACGCTTTGGGCCCAGGCTAAGTCCGGTGCGGGGATCTAATTCGTTTGACTCTTAAGCGGTTTCAACCGCCGAGTTGCATCTCAAAAAAGTTAAAAAGCTCCCTGCTAGATTGGCAATAATTAATCCTTGTTCAATCGGCTTAATCGGCTGAGCAATATGAGTTTGAAAACCAGCTTCGATCGCCCTTTCCCCGTATGCTAGCGATCGCATACGCAGTCATATCAAATCCGGTAGCATCGGAATTAATATAACCCGCAATCAGGACACGGCAGTGCCGTTTCCCTACAATAAATCTGGCGCGCCAGAAACGGCACTGCCTTGTCCTCTATATTATTCCGGCGCAGCCGGAATTGATATCAGGCGGCTGGGATTCGTCATCCGGCTTTGGCAGCAAGAGTTCGCACTTCTGGAATTAAGAAATACCCGTTTTCATCAGGCATTCCGATATCCGAGATTAGCACGTCGTATCGATCGGGATTCTCAGTCACAGCAGCGATTCCCTGCGGGATAGCCTCGCTCGCGCGTACTTTTGGCAGATGCAAGTCAAAACCTCCGCTCCGTAGCCTTGCAGCCCAAATTGTCAGGGATGATGCGTATCGATCCGATCGTCCGCAGCTAAAACGTGCCAGCCTTCGAGAGAGGGGACAATATCGCTAGAGGCATTCAAAGGCGCAGCCAAAACAGTTGGCGTTCAATCCACCGTCGGTGTCAACTCTTCAGGCGAGTTTAGCAGCGGCAATCTCAGAGTTATTGTAGTTCCTTGTCCCTCACCCGGACTTTCGGCTTGCACCGTTCCCCCGTGCAGTTCGACAAGATGATACACGATCGACAATCCCAATCCCAGCCCTTGATCCGTCTTAGTGGGGCTGGAATCTCCTTGACGGAAGCGATCGAAAATATACGGCAACAACTCAGGCTTAATCCCTTTTCCAGTGTCGGTGACTCGAACTTCAGCATGATTGTCGATCGTCGAAACCGCGATTTCCACTCGTCCCCCCGCCGGAGTAAACTTAATCGCATTAGATAGAAGATTCCACAAAACTTGCTGCAAGCGATCGGTATCGCCTAAGACAGTTGCAGAACCCAAATAGGAAACAATTTGAATGTTTTTTGCTTCGGCTGATAATTGAACGGTCTCCAGCGCAGCTTGCACTACTACCGGCAGATCGGTCGGACAATTGCACAGTTGAAGCTTGCCGTTGGTAATCCGGGAAATATCGAGAAGATCTCCGATTAACTGAGACTGCGCCTTCGCGGAGCGCTCGATCACCTCTAGAGCGTGATTAGTATGTTCTTCCTTAAGCTTCCCGGAGCGGATCATTTGCGACCACGCCAGAATCGGAGTCAGGGGATTGCGCAATTCGTGGGAGAGATTCGCTAGAAATTCATCTTTAACTCGGTTAGCCCTTTCTGCTTCTTGGCGAGCGGACTGTTCCTGCTCCAATAACTGCGATCGCTCTGTCTCAAACTGCTTGCGATCGGTGATATCCTCGATCGACAGCAGAATCATTGAAACCGTGTCTTCTCGTTCAACTTTACAAGCATTCAGCAGCAAAGTTTTCTGCCCGAGTTCCTCAAACAGGTGAGTCAACTCAACGTTTTGAAGCTGAACATCACTAACCAGAATATCTTCCAATATCCCTCGCAATTTGGGGATATTCCACTGCCCCTTCCCTAGGTCAAATAGCGAAGATTTCGCTGTGTCTGAGGATGAAACCTGAAAAGTTTCATAGAACGCTCGATTTGCTTTGTTCACTCGCAAATCAGCATTTAGCGCGACTAAAGGCGTTGGCACAGCTTCTACGATCGCCTCAGCATAATTTCGGGCTTCTTCCAAGGTTCTAGCACTGCGTTTAAGAGCATTAATATCGATCAAAAGCATTACCACACCGTCAATCTGGTTTTCCGTGGTGCGGTAAGGATGAATGCGGAGGTTGTACCAATATCCCGATAAAGTTTGAACTTCTTGTTCTTTCGAGTAGAGATTATCAATCACCTCCACAATCATCTGTTCCAACTCAGGAACGTCAAGAGTCGATCGGATATCGCTAAAAGGTCGTCCAATATCTGTGGGAATCAGATTAAAAATTTTCTTCGCCGTTGGCGTAAAGCGTCGAATCTGTAAATCGTTTGCCAGCATTAAGACTGGGAGCTTGATACTAGCCAGCAAATTTGTCAGATCGTTATTGAGCTGGCTTTGTTCGAGATATCGGCTGCGAAGTTCCTCGTTCGTGGTGATGAGTTCCTCGTTCGTGGCTTGAATCTCTTCTTTGGCAGTTTCTAGCTCCTCGTTTGTGCTTTGCAACTCCTCGTTGCTGGATAGAATTTCTTCGTTGGCAATTTTGAGATCTTCGTTGAGATTTTCCTGGTCGTGAATCAAGGATTGCAGGTGCGCTTGAGCCGCATTTTTTGCTTGATTCGCGGAGGCAAGTGCCTGCCTCAGCCGCTCATTTTCCTGCTCTAAATCACATTGCTTGCTGTTTTCAGGAGTGACGGTGCAGAAGTTGCTCGCGGTCGGTAAAACCTGTTCAAATACCACCAAAAAATAGCGTGGTGTGAAGGCGTGCGGCTGAAACGGCAACACCTCAATATTGACGATACTCTGTCGCCGGTCCGCGTCAATAAATACCCCTTCTTTCCTAAAGGTCGCGTTCTGCATTTGTGCCTGATGAATCGCGGTGCGAAGCTCAACAAGCAATCCTGCCCTTGCCATTGTCAGCACGTTTAAGTCCGGCGTTCCCGCTGCCATTCTCAAGTAAGGATCGATGTCTCCCCGCACTTGCAGGATTTTCATCTGCTCGTCCACAACCACACCGGCTGGGGCATAGCGCTTCAACATCAGTTGGTCAGTTTCTCGCTCTAAGTCAAAGCTCTTCATCAACATTTGACCCTCTTTTTGCCGTTCGCCTATTTTTTTAGCGGCGGAATAGAAACTAGGGGTAAACGAAATAGCGGGAGGTTTTTCACCTAACTTTTTTTCATAAATTTTATACTTTTTATCCACTGAATTAAACAAGTATGAAAATTTTCCGGTACTCTCAGAAGTACCTAACATGAGAAAGCCTGTTGGGTTAAGGCTGTAATGAAAAATCGACATCACTTTCTGTTGCAATGACTCTCCCAAGTAAATCAGCACATTGCGACAGGTAACTAAATCGAGATTGGCAAAAGGCGGGTCATTACTTAAGTCTTGTCGGGCAAATACACACAGTTCGCGGACTGCCTTGCAGATTCTATAACTACCTCCTTCTTGGAGAATAAAGAAGCGAGCACGCCGCTCTGGTGAAACGTCTATCATCTGGTTTTCTGAGTAGACGCCTGACCGAGCTTTGCTGATTGTCGCGTCGCCAATGTCCGTGGCAAAAATCTGGATCGGCGGGATAACTCGATCGCCCAAAAACTCTAACAAGCAAATGGCGATCGAATAAACTTCTTCACCAGTCGAACATCCCGCCACCCAAATCCGGATCGGAGCATTTGCTGATTTATTTTGGGTAATCCTAGGGAAAACGTAGTTTTTTAAGTTTTGAAAGGCTTCGGTATCGCGGAAAAAACAGGTGACGTGGATCAGGATTTCTTCATACAAAGCTTTGATTTCAGCCAAATTGCCTCGAAGGTGTTTGGCGTAATGATCCAATATCTCTAACTTATACAATACCATCCGCCGCTCTATGCGTCGGTTCACGGTAGCCGGTTTGTACAGGGTGAAGTCAACGCCTGTGGTCGATTTCAGCAGCCCAAAAATAGTTGCCAGGGCTTCTCCCGTTCCGCGTGATTCCTCAACTTTTGCCAGTAGAAGCGGGCGAGTGAAAAACGAACTGCGACTATACTTTGCCAGTTCCTCAGCAATTTTTTGCGGTGGTATAACAAAATCGACATTGCCTGTCGCAACAGCGGTATTCGGCATACTATCGAATTTTGCCGTGCCTTCACATTGAGCAAAAGTCATGCCTCCGGCTGCTTTGATTGCCATCAGCCCCTGTGAACCGTCTCCGTCTGCCCCGGATAATACTACGGCGATCGCTTTGTATCCGCGATCGATCGCCAATGATGTAAAAAACGCATCTCCCGGCATATATTTGCCATAAATCTTCTCGCGGGGTGATAGTTCCAGCACGCCTTTAGACAGCACCATCTTGGTGTTAGGCGGAATGACGTAGACTTGATTCGGCTTTACAGCTACGCCGTCTTGTACCTCATTAACAGGCATTTGGGTCGTTTTGCCCAGAATTTCGGCGAGGAAACTTTTGTGATTGGGGTCTAAATGCTGAATCAGCACAAACGCCATACCCGTATCGGTTGGCAAATGAGTCAGTAACTCGGTGAATGCTTCCAACCCTCCTGCAGAAGCCGCAATTCCGACGATCGGAAACGGGGCATCGGTTTCAGCTAATTGTTCGCTGTCAAAGGCGACTGTTGCCATGGCTATAGATTCGGGTGTATTTTGTGGAGATCGTTGATGAGAGTCATGGTGCGCAGTCTTAGCTTCAGTTATCTGACAAGTATAAGGCTGAGTAATTCCGACTATTTTTATCCGACTTTACTTAAGGTATCAGCCTTCTGCAACTCCCTTAAGAATTAGGTAGAGTTTTGGAGCGACGATCTGAGCGCTATAGAAGAACTCTATCTAATGTTGTGGCGAGCGCAACAATAGGGTGGCAATAATTTGGTATATCTGCTTACTTAACTTCTTCCAGGGATTGGTGTAGCAGACAGCGCGATTACAGATTCCGTGTTAATTCTAGCACTATAAGCAACTTGTGCGCCTTGTATTCCCTTTAAATCTTCAACACGTTTTTGAATTTCGGACACTCCAGCAGCTTTTAATGCTGTTAAAAATGGTTGGTCGCTGTAAACCTCTTCGGAAAACGAAACTTCGTCACTTTTAGAAAGATTTTGAAGGCGGGCGGTTTTGTTGACTGTGGAACCAAAATAGTCGATCGAATTATTAAGATTTACGAGCAAAGCCGTACCTCGGTGAATGCCAATTCTGACTTGAATCCACTCTGCTTGTTCGCGAGTGGAGTTGTATTCTCTGAAACAAGCCACAGCAGCGGCCGCTGCCATAATTGCTTGTTCGTTGCTGATAAAGGAAGCCATGACGGCATCGCCGATGGTTTTGATGACTTTACCGCCAAATTTCTCGATCGACTCAAAGAAAATTTCAAAATGATCGCGCACAATATTGTAAGCTTTAGTATCTCCCAGTGTTTCGTACATTCTGGTAGAACCGGTAATATCAGTAAACATAATAGTAATCGCCCGAATCTTGACTCGCTCTCTTTCCGATATTACGCGATCGCCGAACAAACGCTTGTAATCCGGGTGATGAACCAGTTGGATTCCTGACAGCCGCAGGGGCAGTTGTTCTAATGTCAGTTCATCGGGCAATTCCTCTGAATGCAAAATCAGCCCGGACAAATTGTGATCGGTATTAGTTAATTCTATCTTCACTTTTCCCGGACGCACGGTCAGCTCTATTTTGTCAAAATCTCTGCCGGCTAACTGCTTGAGTTTAATTTCTTGTATCTCTTCTGTTTTTTCGCCTTCAACCTTTAAAATCCCTTTAGCTAAAGTCAGGGGACAGCAGTAGCGGTATCGACCTTCTTCTAAGGTGACAGTCTCGGATTCGGTACAGTATAAAGGTGTTACCAGTTGCAGTTTGTTTTGGAGTACGGGAGGGGGTGCGCAGACGGGCCGCAGTTGCGGGTCTTCGATTTCTTTGTTTAGGGAAAAAGTAACTTCAACGCGATCGAGCAAATCAATGTTAAACTCGCGCTCGCACATCGGGCAAAAAGACATTTCTGATGTGTCTGCCAAATCATTGAATTCGTCTGTAATCATGTTGCAGTGCGGGCAGTGAATATCCCAGTGCAAGTCGAAAGCGCCGGCTGTTACTCCGTGCAGAAATTCCGAAGTAATTCTTTTAACATTCTTGACTGTATCGCCTGCTACGTAGTAAGGGTTAATTCTCAATCTCTGCAAAATGTGGGAACCGATTAACCATTTTCCGATTTGGTCGATCGTTCCTTTGCTGGAATTGGGACGTTTTTTGAGCTGTTCTAGTTTTTCTTTTAATAGTTCGATGTTCATTATCCGCTTGCCTCTGAGCGTCAGGGCAAAAAATTTATAAGCATTTTGTTGTATAGTTTGCTTGTCTGCTTTGTTCTTGCCTAAGAATTAGGATGAGTTTGCACCTGTGCGGATGTCCCTGATGTATATAAATCTTAACAAATTAGCAGCATGAAGACCATGTTTATTTAGGCAGAGCTATCGGCTGCTGGTATTAATTCAAAGAGCGATCGCTGCATCTGTCTGTAGCAAGATGTTATAGCATTTGATAATTGAGCTTCCGGCGCGATCGCTGAGTCGAAGGATTTTAGATTAAATAATTGGCAATGACTGATTCTGTAAGCATTTAGAGCTTGCTTACAGTTGCATTTTTTTGGACGGTGGTATTAAATGGTTGCTAATTGGTACTTGCTAATTGCTAGTTGCTAATTGAGGCGTTGAAGGCAAAAAAAAGAGGGAAAATACCCTCTTTTAATGACAGTGACTTGCGATGACTTGCGATGTTATTCTACCGTCGCAGGAGGGATTGCTTCCTCTACATCTAATACTGCTTCCGGTGCTGCTTCCGGTGCTGTTTCCGGTGCTGTTTCCGGTGCTGCTGCTTCCGGTGCTGCTGCTTCCGGTGCTAAGTCTTCTGGCAGATCTTCTTCCATTGCTGAGGGCACGTCTTCGAGTATTTCGTCGGAGATGTCATCATCAGCATCGATCGAGTCTACAGGAATGTCTATGCCTGCTTTAGCTTGCTTTTGAGCGAGCATTTTTTCGCGGAACTTAGCTGCCATTTCCTCAGCTTTTTCGTACACCAATTCGCGATTTTTGACCATCGCGCCCGGTTCCGGTTCCAACTGCTTGGTGGAGAGAGAAATCCGGCCCCTCTCAGCATCCAAGTCAATGATCATCACTTTCACTTCGTCGTTGACATTGAAAACGCTGTGAGGCGTATCGATGTGATCGTGCGAAATTTCCGAGATGTGCAGCAAGCCGCTGACGCCGCCGATGTCGATAAAGGCACCGTAAGGCTTGATACCGCGTACTGTACCGATGACCACTTCCCCGACTTCGAGGCGGTTCATCTTGCGCTCGACTAAGGCGCGACGGTGGCTCAATACTAGGCGGTTGCGGTCTTCGTCTACCTCTAAGAATTTTAATGGTAATTCTTCGGCGACTAATTCTTCCTTCGGTTTGCGGGTGCTGATGTGAGAACCGGGAATAAAGCCTCGCAAGCCTTCTATTCTCACGAGTGCGCCGCCGCGGTTGGTGGCAAATACTTGCGATCGTACTGTGGCATCTTCTGCTTGCAGTTGTCGCACTCTTTCCCAGGCCCGCATATACTCGATGCGCCGGATGGACAGAGTTAATTGTCCGTCTTCATTTTCATCGGTTAGAATGAAAAATTCTCTGGTTTCGTTTGATTGCAATACCTCTTCAGGGCTTTCGACTCGATTGATCGACATTTCCTGAATGGGAATGTACGCTGCTGTTTTAGCACCGATATCAATCAGAGCGCCCCTCGGCTCTATACTAAAAACTGTACCCGCTACTACATCGCCCGGGCTAAAGTGATAGTCATATTTATCAAGTAGGGCTGCAAAATCTTCGTGAGTAAAGCCGATGTCTTTGACTGTGGTTTTGAGATTGACCATGCGAATAGTTTCCTAGGATTTCTCTCCTTCATGTTTTTCGTTTGTGCCGGCAGATATTAGAGATTTTGGTGAAAAAGCGGTTAACTTCTTTCAAAACCTTTTACTAAAGTCAGTTTTTGCTAACTTTTTCCCTGTGCAACTGCACGTCCGGGCTTGCCATTGCTATTACTCGAAACTCTGCGTCAAAAGGTTTAATCTTAACATTCAGAGTCCACTGACACTCTCAGGTATAAAGAAACTGAGATTCTTCATTGAACGAGCCGACGCCGCTTGCGACAGGATTGCTCCAGTTTAAGTAGAGGTCGGTTTCTCCAGAAGCCTAAATTCCGGTATGCTTTACCGTATTTAATTAGTTCTTCACCTGTAGTTAGGTTTAGTTCAAATTTAGCTTTCCTAAACTGCAACACCGTCAGGTGTGACGCAGCACTTAACCAATTGAGTTAAGTTTTTACGTTGTTTAGTTATACTCAATTTTAGACCGATGACGATCATAACACACCTAGCACAAAGACCCAGAAAAAAGAACACGGGGACTCTTCGTCTCTTGAGAGCTTCGGCGAAGCGCTCAGACTTCCGCAAGTCGCCGAGCTGTTGCTTGGAATCCGGGGCCTAAACGGACGGGGTTTTTAATCTCAAGAGAATATTTCTCTAACTTGCCCCGCCCAAAAACGGATACCGTGCCACGTACTCCTGTCGCGGACAGATAAAAATTTGAGACTCTTGTTCAAGCTCCCAGATTGCATCTGTCGAGTAAATCTAAAATCTAAAATCTAAAATCGACAATCTAAAATTGACTGACCCGCCTACTGTTTTTAAATTAATTTAAGCGATTTTAGCTGGGAGTAGCGCAGGATGCGGGGCTTTCTCGATCGACTGCATCAGGCTGTGGCGAATCTGCGTCAAAATCTGGCTTTCTTTCTGGCTCTTGAGCTTCGTCGAGCGGATTCTGAAGGTGATTTAGAGTATCTACAAAGTCTCGGATGCCTCGAAATTGGCGGTATACAGAGGCGAAACGGACGTAAGCGACTTCGCTGAGCGGCCGCAGGTGCAACAAAACCAGTTCCCCAATTTCTGAACTGGCAAGTTCTCGGAGCGATCGACCTTGGAGTTGCGCCTCGATTTCTTCTGCCAGGGTTTCGAGATGCCCGGAAGACAAACCGGTTTTTTCGCAGGCCCGAATCAGTCCCCTGACTAATTTTGACCTGTCAAAAGATTCGCGCTTGCCGTCCCGTTTGATCACCGTAATCGGCACGAATTCTATGCGTTCGTAAGTTGTGAAGCGGTGCTGGCAGCTCAAACACTCGCGCCGCCGGCGGATGCTTTGACCGGATTCGGCTGAACGCGACTCTAGAACGCGGCTATTTGTGTGTTGGCAGGAGGAACAGCGCATGATTGCTGATTTTAACAGGCATTGCCAGCAAATTGCCATTCATCTAACCGCTTGGGGTCTGATGAATGGCTGGACTAGAAAAATGACTTAGCACACCGCCGGTGCAATAGTCCCGCACCAAATTCGATGCAATGGTGCGGGCTGACCGCAGTCCGGTTCAGGAGATTTTGGACTTGCTGCAGGCGTCTAGCTAATTATTTGCCAATCCGGGGAGGTTCCCGAAAGGCGATCGCAAAAAATAGTACACCTAAGGCTAAAGCCAGAATCAAAATGTAAGCAACACTTTCCATGTTAAATTTTCCCTATCTTCCCTTGCCGTATTATTTTATCTTAATTACTGGTTTTATTATTAACTAAAAAAACCCGGTTTCTTGAAGAAACCGGGTTTTTGTGTACCGGGGAAGTTCCCCGCTACCCAGAGGCTGGAGAAATCTAGAGAGATTCTTCTCTTCTTGTGGTCAAGTCGCCCACTTTTTGGAACAGGCCCCACTCGACTTGTTCTTCCATGTCGGACTCAACTCCAGCAAACACGTCGCGGAAAATAGTCCGAGAACCGTGCCAGAGATGGCCGAAGAAGAATAGCAAAGCAAAGCAAACGTGTCCGAAAGTGAACCAACCGCGAGTCGAAGTGCGGAAAACCCCGTCAGAATTCAAGGTTTCGCGATCGAATTCAAATACTTCACCTTTTTGGGCGGCGCGAGCAAACTTCTTAACATCTAGAGGATTATTAAAGGTTTGACCGTTAAGTTCGCCGCCGTAGAAGCTGACGGTAACTCCGCTTTGTTCAAAGCTGTATTTTGATTCAGCGCGGCGGAAGGGGATGTCAGCGCGAACGACCCCATCTTTGTCAGTCAAAATTACTGGGAAAGTTTCAAAGAAGTTGGGGAGACGGCGCACCGACAAAACCCGGCCTTCGCTGTCAGTAAATACTGGATGGCCTAGCCAGCTTTTAGCAATGCCGTCGCCGTTGACCATTGCGCCGGCGCGGAACAAACCGCCTTTAGCAGGAGAGTTGCCCACGTAGTCGTAGAAAGCCAATTTTTCGGGAATTTGTTCGTAAGCTTCTTGGAAGCTTTGGCCCGCGGACAAGCTAGCTTGAGCTCTGCGATCGATTTCTTGTTGGAAGTAGTTTCCGTCCCACTGATAGCGAGTCGGGCCAAAAAGTTCGATCGGAGTAGCAGCAGAACCGTACCACATCGTACCCGCAACCACAAAGGCTGCAAAGAACACGGCAGCAATACTGCTAGAAAGTACAGTTTCGATATTCCCCATCCGCAGGGCTTTGTAAAGACGTTCCGGCGGCCGCACTGTCAAGTGGAACAAACCGGCAATTACGCCGACTACGCCCGCTGCAATGTGGTGAGCCACGATGCCGCCCGGATTATACGGGTCAAAGCCTTCAGGGCCCCAAGAAGGTGCCACTGCCTGGACGTGACCGGTCAGGCCGTAGGGGTCGGACACCCACATTCCCGGGCCGAAAAGTCCAGAAAGGTGAAATGCGCCGAAGCCGAAGCAGAGCAAGCCGGAGAGGAACAGGTGAATGCCAAACATTTTTGGCAAGTCGAGGGCTGGTTCGCCGGTGCGAGAGTCTCTGAAAAGTTCTAAGTCCCAAAATACCCAGTGCCAGACTGCTGCTAAGAACAGCAGGCCCGAGAGGATGATGTGAGCGACAGCGACGCCTTCAAAGGACCAGAAGCCCGGATCGACGTTACCTTCGCCGGTGATGCTCCAACCGGCCCAAGAACCCGTGACTCCCAAGCGAGCCATGAAGGGGAGCACGAACATCCCTTGACGCCACATCGGGTTCAGAACTGGATCTGTGGGGTCAAAAACTGCTAATTCATAAAGGGCCATTGAGCCGGCCCAACCTGCCACGAGGGCAGTGTGCATTAAGTGTACAGAAATCAATCGGCCTGGGTCATTTAAGACGACTGTGTGTACGCGATACCAGGGTAGTCCCATTGACTGCGGTTCTCCAAGGTGTAAGTGATGATGTCTATTTTGACGGCAAAATCAGATTCTGAATCCCTAGCAGTTACCTGCGGGCTTTAAACTCTGCCTTTTGCCGAATGCCCTCTACCTTCAAAGGTGGAAGCATAAAAATGAAAGTTATTTAAAGAAGTGTATCGAGTGTTAGAACCGATTGCAATATGTTGGGCGTTATATTAGTTGCGGGTTGCCCATTTCGCAGCGGGCGGCGATCGTCCCGAGGCGTTCGAGGACTTGCTCCGCATCGATGAGTCTGGTCAGCACGACGTTGCCGATGTTTTTGGCAGGATCGTTCGGGTCGATCGGGGCTGTCGGTTTGACTTCTACCATGAGTACAGCGTCTTCTACGCGGTAGAGCCACATTTTTTCTTTTTGATCCCAGAGACAGAGGTCGAGTTGTACAATATCGGGGTGGCGTCTCCAAGCGGCGTAACTCCACTCGCCGCCGACTCCCCAGACGCGCCCCACTTTCCAGCCGTCGGATAAGAAGAAGTATTTCACTTGTTGTGTACGCTTGTTGAGATTTTTTTGTCTAACATAACGCAAAACTGCAAGATTACCGAATTATTGAACCGCGAAGACGCGTTACGCGAAGCGGCGCGTAAGCGTTCTTGTCGCGAAGGGAGATGTGGGAAGTAGTAGGCAATCTTCTAGCTGTTGGGGATAAATCTACAGAATTGTTAAATAAGTTTCTGTCAACAGTCCGGACAGTTTTTTACAAGGGTAGTGGCGAGGAAAGCTATCCAGGGCTTAAAGTACAGTCAGATTCAAAAAAGGACTGCGCCAT
>NZ_SRRZ01000046.1 GCF_013179805.1 Microcoleus asticus IPMA8
TATTCTCGGATCTGACTCATATTTTTTAGGTAAACTTCCATTATAATGTAAGAGCGATCGACCAACTATTTCTTTTTGGGAGATGTCTAATTGATGCTGAAAGAACTCGTCTCAGAGCGGATTATAATGTCGATCCAAATATAACAGAAACCGATGCCGAACAACTGATATCGCGGACAGAATACTTTCTCAATTTTGCCCTAGCCAATATTGATTCGCTTCCTCCACAATCTCCTTAAAGGATAGAAAGTTTGTTTGCTGTGGGGAGGCAGATCGCAATACTGTTGATATTAATGCGGAAAATTATGTCGAAAGTTATGCTAAAATTAAACGTTTGTCCATTAAAGGCGACAATCTGGTGTTTTTGCAGAAGTTCCGGAGTTTGTGCGATCGCAAATATCAAAGTCAAATTGAAAAATACTTAAACTACCTGATTGCTAATCAAGATTTGTTGCAGCCAACAATATCCACAATTTGCGGGATGGTGGAAATCTAACAGGTGGAATTGAACCGGGAACAGGAAGAGAGGGAACAAATGGAAATCGACTCGAAGAACGAACGAAAACAAAGAGAAAAAGCGCGGCAAACTTGAGAATATGATCTTTTTTGTCGGAACTGCGATCGGCGGCGGACAAATCTTTTCAGCCAGCGATCCCCTAATCAAAGCTAAACCCATTAAATGGCAACCCGACTTTTTTCCTTCCGCTTCATCCCTTAACGGCAACGATTATCTGGAGTTTGCTTTTCGCTTAAATATTCGGCCTGCTGATACTGGGTATCCTGCCGCTGGCGAGAAAAATCTCCCCCAGAATCCTGCCGCTGGCAAGAAAAATATTGCCCAGGTAAAGCGGTGCGTGACAGTCAATAGTAAAGGGCTGCGGTGCAATGATTTTTCACCCTCACGCACCCTACGACTGATACAAAACATTGTATTGGTAGGGAAACGGCATTGCCGTGTTCTTTAGCAAAACCGAACCGGAATACAATTCATTAAACAAAAAAACCGGGTTTGCGATCGAACCCGGCTACCATGAACACAAGCAATATTAACAGCGATCAAAGTTCAGTTTTTTAATAACTTCATGCCCATTTTTACTTTGTCCAAAATCGTCTTTTGCGAAACACAAGTAATCAGACAAAGCTTGCCGCAATTCAAAGTATCGCGGCGGACTTCCTGAGCTTTTTCGCCGTACCAAATAGCGCGGGCGCTTTGGTCTTTCACATTCCCAATCACCGGAAACTCATCGCACAATTTCACATCGCCGCGCGTATCAATCCAGTAATTGCGCAGTCCAACGCGACAAGGACGAGTTGAATCTGGAGCTTTTTCTTCCGCGAAGTGAGGAATCATCAATCGCAACACTTCATCGCTGTTCATAATCGGAGCACCGTTGTTCTTCATTTCAATTAGGCGCTCGATTACTTGTGCAAATTCCTCCATGTCTTCTTTTTCAATCCACAATTCCTCGTATGTTTCTGGCGTCCAGCGGTTGACAGGTTGGAAGTTCACCGTCGTCGCCCCAATTCCCTGAGCCCAGGTGACTATTTCCGGGAGGTGGCGGAAATTGAGTCGGTTCATTGTCGGTTTGACGTTGATCGGAAACAGGACGTTCTGTTTTTCTTGTTCTTCGCGCAGATAACCGATTCCTTTAGAAAGCCGATCGAACAATCCCGGTTGACCCCGCAAATAATCGTGCAGTTCTGCATTCGGCCCGTCAACTGAAATATTCACATTAAAAGGACGAGCAGCGACAGTTTTGGCTGCGTTTTCCCTGGTCATGCAATAACCGTTGGTGGTGACACCGGCGTGGATGCCGTTTTTATTCGCAAAGGCCAGCAAGTCTAAAAAACCTTTTTTAATATAAGGTTCGCCGCCGCTAAAGTTGATGGAAAATTCGCCCACAAATTCTTTGACGCTCAAGAGGGCATTTTGCCATTGTTCGATCGTCATTTCGTCTTTATATTCTTTGAGCCGCCAATACTCGCACTGACGGCATTTAACATTGCAGCGCTCGTTGACAATCCCGTAAAAAGTGACTGGGCTTGTCACGTCGTATCCTGTATTGATCCGCAGCGATTCGGCTACTGCACTCTTGGTGTGCTTGACGCCCAGTCTGGATAATGTTAAAGCATCCATGTCTTTTTTTCCTTACGTGTTGTTAGTTAAGTAAATTTCTTGAACCCTCTTACGTACGTATAATTACGTACTTATCATGACGTATTCCTTTTGAGTACGTATGCACCATCCTAAGTGTTCCGTTTGGGTATGCCTAGATGTTTTTCAAATATTTATAATATTAAGACGTGTAATTTATTAGTATTCCTGATTGATTAAGCCATAGTTTTTGTTAAAACATGAATCAATCTTAATAATTGCCAAAATATATTGGCTTAAGATTGACTTAAATTAATAATTATTGTAATTTTTGTTTAAATTTAGTTAAATAACTTAATACTCAATGTCAGTAAAACTACTTAACTAAGCGGTCTAAATAATTTATTGTTATAGTGAAATGAGCAGCCGTACAGCAATTAATTTCACACAACCTTTACAATATGGGAATTTAAGTATTTACACGGCAAAAAATGGCGATAAACATGAGACGATATTTGCACGTACTGAAATTGTTCTGGGGTGCGGCGATCGCAGCGGAACTAGAATACCGAATCAACTTTGTCCTCGCGACCATCAGCAGCCTCGGAAATCTTGCTGGCAGCTTGTTTGGGCTATTTTTGTTCTATCGTACCGGCTACAGGTTTTCGGGCTATTCATGGGAAGAGGCTTTAGTTGTACTCGGCATTTTTACGCTTTTGCAGGGGTTTTCGTCAACCTTTCTCGAACCCAACCTCAGCCGTATTGTCGATCGAGTGCAGCAAGGTACTCTCGATTTCGTACTCCTCAAACCCATCAGTTCCCAATTCTGGCTGTCTGCAAACACAGTTTCCCCTTGGGGAATCCCAGATTTAATCTTCGGCGCCGTATTGCTGCTGTATGCTGCTAACAAGTTGGGAGTAGAAATCGGCAACTATTTTTTAACAGCAATACCGCTGTTATTCGGAACTATTACTCTTTACAGTATATGGTTTATGTTAGGTGCAACCAGCATTTGGTTTGTCAAAATTTACAACGTTACCGAAGTCCTCCAAGGATTGTTAGAAGCGGGTAGATTTCCAATGGCAGCTTATCCTGCAGCTTATCGATTTTTCTTCACTTTCGTAGTTCCCGTTGCCTTCTTGACTACTGTGCCTGCAGAAGCCATGCTGGGGAGAGGTGAAATTGTTTGGCTCGCAGGGGCCGGAATATTGGCGATCGGGCTGTTATTTTTCTCCCGCTACTTCTGGCAATTTGCACTCCGCTTTTACACCAGCGCTTCCAGCTAATTAAGTAGGTAGGTAAGCTGCTGCGCATCTAGATTGTCTATTATGTTTGAGAGGGAGAGGATTTGACACGTGGGGAATAGGGAATTGAAATATACATTTTAAAGGCAAAAGAGATTATCTAACAATTTTTTTTCTATTTACTTAGATAGTTAAATAAATGTAAAATTTTAACCTATCCTTGAAATGTAAACTGGAAATAAACCACGCAAACGAGGGCAAATAAATGAAAAGGAAACAACTGGGAAACAGTAATTTTACTATCAGCGCGATCGGTCTTGGAGGTATGCCAATGTCCTTAAGCAGCCGGCCGCCAGAATCGCAATCAATTGCGGTAATTCACCGAGCCCTCGATTTGGGTGTCACCCTAATTGACACCGCAGATTCCTACTGCCAAGATGAATCCGACAAACACCATAACGAACACTTGATTGCCAAAGCTTTGCAAGAGTACAGCGGAGATGTTAGGGCCGTTACTGTCGCCACTAAAGGCGGCTTAATGCGGCCTCAAGGTGCTTGGACGCGCAACGGCAACCCCCATCATTTACGCAAGACAATTCGCGAAAGTTTTGAAGCGTTGGGGGGCAAGGAACCGATCGACCTTTGGCAATATCACTCGCCAGATCCTGCTTATACCATCGAAGCAGCCCTAGCACCTGCAAAAGAAGCCGTAGAAGCAGGAATGATTCGATTTATTGGAGTTTCCAACTTTTCTGTAGAGCAGATCAAACGCGCCCGCGATACAGTAGAAATTGTCTCGGTTCAGAATCAGTACAATCCTTGGCACAGACAGCCAGAATCAGACGGCGTGCTGGAGTATTGCGAAACCGAAAAACTGACATTTTTTCCCTGGAGCCCTTTGGGAGGAAGCCGCCGCGTCACCAGCTTGCAAGATATGCCCGCGATCGCCAAATTAGCAGAAGAAAAAAACGTTTCAGTTTACTGTATAGTATTAGCTTGGTTGATAGCCCAATCGCCCTGCATCGTTCCGATTCCCGGTGCGACAAAAGTATCCAGTGTTGAGGACTCTGTGCGGGCGCTCGAAGTTAAATTGACTGACGAGGAATTGCAACAAATTGCCGTAAGTTAAGTATATAAGGGCAAAAAAAACAATAGAACAGGCAAGATGCCTGTTCCACGAGAACTTTATTGTGGGGTGGGTTGGAAAACCCGCCCTTGAAAGTGGGATTTAATGAGTAAAGTTGACATTTTTTGAGGAATTGGGTTTTATGGAAGCTAATCAAGTGAATGCCGATCGAGACGTAGCAATTGAACATCAAAATGTACCTGTCGCCCATGAAGGACTGCACAACTTTTTATACAGTTCCGACTCAGAACACAGCGCAGCAGCGACTATTTCTGAATTAGAAAATGACGGCACGCAAGTAATGTCGATCGATACATGGCGCGATTTGGCAACTAACGCGAAAGTCGCCGGCGTTTACGCTGTAATGGACATTTCCCGCCACACTCAGTATGTAGGTTATTCCAGAAATATCCTGCTTTCAATCAACGGTCACATCGCCCAAAATGGCGCAGAAAATTGTGCTTTCCTGCGCGTGCAAACTTTTAAATTCCCGAAGCGGGAAGAAATGGAAAGTTTGCGGGATACTTGGATAGCAGAAATTGGCAGCATTCCGCCTGGGAACGGTGCTGAAAGCGAAATGTGGGCGGCTACGGTAGGTCAAGCTGCGCGATCGGCAATGTCTGCAGAAGAACAAAAAGCTTATGAGGAAAAGAAGCTGAAATTGCGCAAAGCAATGGCAGATTCTAGTCTTACCAAAGAGTTAGAAACAGCCGGAAAAAGTGAGGGCGAACGCGCTAAGGATTTGGAAGCTGCTGTTAACAATGATGACTGGAGTGCCGTGATTCAATCGCAAACCCAGGAAACAAAATCCGGTTCCTAAATCTGAAAAATGTTTGTAGTGCTGATATCTTGTACTATTTTTAGAACGGGCATCTTGCCCACCCCACAATACATCAAGTTTATTGTGGGGTGGGCTTCTAGCCCGCCCAAAAGAATCAATCTTAATCATCAACAAGTGATCGGGATTAATGACTAATTTTTCGTTCTTTAATTAAAGTCAAACTTACCCATTCACCCCGCTCATTGTAACTGCGAATCATCCGAAAGCGCAAGTCAGGTTCTACCAACCAACCAGCCTCGAAAAATATAGGTTTTCTTAATTCAATCTTGAGAGGTAAAGTGCAAGAACCGCCGTCAGAAAGGAGCACAACTTTTACGGGGGAAGCACCTTCGTTAAAGTGCAGAACTGAACCGTCAATGCTGGCGCTAGAAGTGATAACAGTAGCATTACTGCCAAAAGTGATTTTGTTGACTAGGCGATCGCCACTTTCCAAATGCAATTGTAAATTGGTAGAATAGGAATCAGGATGACGATAATCTGGATAAATTGTCACCGCCTCGCCCTGCCATTCTCCCAGCAAATCGTCAACAGTTAAAGGCGGACGTTCGGGGACATTTTTATCAAGCTGTTTTTCCCGAATTAAGGTAAGGTTTGATAAATTGCCGTCGGTATTGTAGAGCTGAACGAAGCGCAACCGGCGATAATTGTAGATAAAACCAAACTCGGCACCGCACTCACAATAAGGCGCTAGTTGAATAGTTCCCTGACAAAAAGCTCCATTCTCAAAAAACAGGATATCTCGTCCTAAACTTTGATATTCTCGCACAAGTTCGCTCACTTCCGGTTCGCCGACACCGCTAGGATTTGGGGAAAAGCGACGGAGTTTCAATCGCACTGTTTTGTTGTTATTTAAACCTTCGAGAGAAATAATGCTAGGAGTATCTTGAAGTACCTCTCCTCGCGGCGATAGCTTAGTGAATGAACCGTGCCATTCTCCCAAGTTTTGCAGAAAGTTTTCCCATTGTGATACCATATTTTACCTTTCGATATATGTGTAAAAATAGAATTATAACTCTGCTTACGGATTTTGGATTAAGCGATGTTTATGTGGGAGTGATGAAAGGTGCGATCGCCCAAATTAACCCGCAGTTAAAAGTTATTGACATTACGCACCAAATACCATCTCAAAATATTGCGGCTGCGAGGTTTTGTTTGATGACTGCTTTTGCTTATTTTCCGCCGGAAACCGTACACGTTGCGGTCGTCGATCCGGGTGTGGGAAGCAAGAGACGCGGGGTTGCGATTAAATGTGCTAATTGCTTTTTTGTCGGGCCGGATAACGGGTTGTTTAGCGGGGTGTTGAGTCGGGAAAGTGCGATCGCCTCTGTCGAACTCACGAATTCTCAATACTGGCGCACACCTCAACCCAGCAGCACTTTTCACGGTCGCGATATTTTTGCAGCAGCGGGCGCTCACTTGGCGAACGGGGTGGCTTTGGAAGAGTTGGGGGAGGCGATCGACCCTGCAAGTTTAGTCGAGTTAGAGATACCAAATTGTGCCGTTACAGCCACAGGTATAGAAGGCAGCATCCAATATGTCGATCGCTTTGGCAACCTAATTACTAATATCCCCAATAATTGCATTATAGGTAACAATTGGTCATTGACAATTAGCAATAGTTCTGATGCAATTCGCATCCCCAGCGGTAAAACCTACAGCGACACCGAACCGGGCGATTTAATTGCCATAACTGGTTCTGACGGTTGGGTAGAAATTGCCGTTAATGGCGGCAGCGCTCAATCAGTATTGCAGCTAGAATTCGGAGATAAAGTACAAATAATTTACAGATAGAGAGCGTAATCGGCATTCATCTCATTCTAAATGTATCTGCAAAATCAACAAGAGTTTGGCGGTATTCGCTACTGTTAAAAAAAGCATCTCCATTATTGTGCTTAGCATTAGGAACAAGTAAAATTTTCTTAGGTTCAGGAGAAGCAGCATACAACTGTTTACTCATCGCAGCGGGAATTAAAGGGTCAGCAGTTCCGTGGGCGAACAAAACCGGAATTCGCAACAATTTAACCTTAGCAAAAGAATCAAAATTTTGCCTCAGCAGCAGCCGCACCGGAAAAAGCCGCATCAAACTGTAGTGTTCTATCATATTAAGCATTGAAGTGAACGAACTTTGAACAATTAATCCCGCAGCTTCCGGATGTGCGATCGCTAATTCCACAGCAACAGCACCTCCCATTGAATGACCGTACAAAAAGATTTCGCTGGGCGACAATTGCCGCTGTTTCACTAAATAATTATAAGCTGTTTCCGCATCTTCATATATCCGAGCTTCGCTGGGAAAGCTGCCTTGACTGCGGCCGTAACCCCGGTAATCAATTAGCAAAACCGAAAAACCCAATTGCCGAAAGCGGTAAGATTGATTGATATTCGCACCGATGTTCAAACCCCTGCCGTGCAGGTACAATAAAGTTCCTAATGATTGTCGGTTTGCCGCGGGCAGCCACCAACCGTGAAGTTTTTCAATTTTGTGCGATCGACTCTTAACTGGCAACCAAACTTCTTGGTAAGCGATGTTAAAAGCATCGGGTGTTTTGGCGATTGCAGGTGTTGGCTGAAATATCAAACGAGTTTGCAGAATAAACAAGAGTATACAGGAAGCAATGTAGGCGATCGCCCAAAGTTTTCCTAAACTGAATAGCCCTCTCAAAAAACTTTTTTTTGTCTTGTTTCGCTTGCTCATTTTTGGCATGGCTAATTCTTAACTGCAAGTATTAAAAACCCGGTTTCTTCAAGAAACCAGGTTTTTAGTTTTTATCCCGCTACCACGAAATTCACCAACTTTCCAGGCACTACAATTACCTTTTTAATCTCCTTACCTTCAAGGTGACGCTTGGCTAATTCCGACTCGCGAGCAAACTTTTCCAAAGCAGCTTTATCAGCACCAGAAGGCACTTGAATTGTGCCGCGAGTTTTGCCCATAACTTGAATAACCAGCGTAATTTCATCGGTAACTAATGCCGATGGATCGACAGTCGGCCAAGTTTGCGTATGCACCGATTCACTGTTACCAGTATTGTGCCACAATTCATCAGCAATATGCGGCGCAAAAGGCGCTAACAAGCGAATCAAAGTATTAATTCCTTCTGCATAAATTGGCGAATCTTTACATTTAGCATCATTCAAAGCATTGCTGAGTTTCATCATTTCAGAAACAGCAGTATTGAACTGATAATCGCCCTCCAAATCTTCGCTCACTGCCTTAATTGCAGTGTGAATCGCCCGCCGCAAATCCTTCTCAGGTTTACTTAATTCAGCATTCTCTCCTGCTTGAGCGGTGGTGGCAGGGACTCGTCCAGCAAACTCTGTAACCACGCGCCAAACCCGGTTTAAAAAGCGAAATTGCCCTTCCACATCAGCGTCGTCCCACTCCAAATCCTTCTCTGGCGGTGCTTTGAATAAAATAAACATCCGCGCCGTATCTACCCCATATTTGCCCATAACTTCTAAGGGGTCAACGCCGTTATATTTGGATTTCGACATCTTCTCGTAGAAGACTTCCAAAGCGGCGCCCGTATCAGGATCTTTTGGATTTTCAGGGTCTACATCAGCTGGGGGAAAGTATTTGCGAGTAACAGGATTTTTGTAGGTTATTGCTTGCACCATGCCTTGAGTTAACAGGCGTTTAAATGGTTCGTCGCAATCGATCAAACCCCGATCGCGCAAAACCTTGGTAAAGAACCGCGAATACAGTAAGTGCAAGATTGCGTGTTCGATGCCGCCCACATATTGGTCTACGGGCATCCAATCATTTGTCTTCGCCCTATCGAAGACTTGCTCTTTATTTTGAGCATCGGGGTAGCGCAAGAAATACCACGATGAATCGATAAAAGTATCCATCGTATCTGTTTCCCGCTTCGCCGGAGTGCCACAACTCGGACAAGGAACGTTTACCCATTCTTCCATCTTTGCCAAGGGCGAACCTTTGCCCGTAAATTCTACATTTTCCGGCAATAATACGGGCAAATCCGATTGGGGTACGGGTACTGTGCCGCAGGTGGGACAGTGAATTACGGGAATCGGAGCGCCCCAATAACGCTGTCTAGAAATTAGCCAATCTCTCAAACGATATTGCACTCGCGCTTTGCCACAACCTGCATCTTCGGCAGCTCTAATAATTGCTGCTTTGCCTTTCATTGAATCCATGCCGTTGAAGCTTTGGGAATTAATCATAATTCCTGGTTCGGTGTAAGCTTCCGTCAGCGGCATTTCATCATCATCTACAATTACTACTTTAATTGGCAGTTGATATTGATTGGCAAATTTGAAATCTCGCGTGTCGTGGGCGGGTACTCCCATGACTGCGCCGGTGCCGTATTCGTACAGCACATAATCGGCAATCCAAATGGGAATTTCTTCGCCGTTAAAAGGATTGATTGCTTTGCCGCCTGTGGGGATGCCGCGCTTTGGTTTATCTTCGGCTGTGCGATCGATCTCGCTTTGCAGTGCAACTTCTTTGATGAAGGTTTCTACGGCGGCTTTTCTGTCTTCGGTTGTCACGCGCTGAGTTAGTGGATGTTCCGGCGCTAAAACAAGGTAACTGACGCCGTAAACTGTATCGGGACGTGTGGTGAAAACGGCGATTTTTTCATCCATGCCGACAATCGGAAATTCCAAGTAAGCGCCGACTGATTTGCCGATCCAGTTGGCTTGCATTAATTTGACTCTTTCTGGCCAATCTGGCAATTTGTCTAAGTCGTTTAATAACTGTTCGGCATAATCGGTAATTTTGAGGAACCACTGCCGCAATAATTTGCGCTCGACTTTGGCACCGGAACGCCAGGAACGACCTTCGTTATCTACTTGTTCGTTTGCTAAGACTGTTTGATCGATCGGGTCCCAATTAACTGCCGCTTCTTTTTGATATGCTAATCCTGCTTCTAAAAATTGCAAGAAAATCCATTGAGTCCACCGATAATAATCGGGAGAACAAGTTGTAACTTCTTTTGTCCAATCAAAGGAAATGCCCAAACGCTGAAATAAGCCTTTCATTTGGGCAATGTTTTGATAAGTCCATTGTGCAGGCGGAATTCCTCGCTCGATGGCTGCATTTTCTGCGGGCAAACCAAAAGCGTCCCATCCCATCGGATTCAATACCCGATAACCTTGCATTCGCTTGAGTCTGGCAATTACATCGATGATTGTGTAGTTGCGGACGTGCCCCATGTGCAGGTTTCCCGACGGGTAGGGGAACATGGATAAGGCATAAAATTTAGGCTTTTGCGTATCTTCTGGCATCTGGTCTAAGTTTTGCTCAGCCCATGTCTGCTGCCATTTTTCTTCTATGGATTGGGGGTTATATCTGGAATCCACAACAATTGCTCCGTGCAGGGTTTAGTAATGTTTGCTTCAGTATTTTTACACATTCAAGGGGCTTCGATTCTGATTTTTCTGAGCTCCAAGGATTTTGGCTCAAATCTCTGTATTATATATTGTAGTATATGTAATTTTAGCTGGGGGGCGATCGACCAAATATCCCGGTTCGCCCTGAAAAGAATAAGACTTACGCACGGGTGGTCAGAAACCGGGTTTTTACCAGCATACTTCGTTACACTCGGCCCAACCGCAAAAAACCAGGTTTTTTTGGTTTTGATGCGTAAGTTTTAAAAGAATAAATAACCCCAATTCCCAGAAACCAGATTTCTGAGAGAAACCGGGTTTCTTAGCATTTATTCCGGCTTAAATGCTATCTGGCTCGCACAGCAATGTACCTTTCAATTTGTCATCGGGTCGGGGCGGGTTTACGAGATTATGGGTTTGAGGCAATTATTGTTGGTGAAACCCGCCCCTACATAGATATTGTTCAACCCGCCATTTATCATTGGTAATTGATAATTTTGTAGGGGCGGGTTTGACCAACCATCTATGTTTAAAACCCATAATCTCATAAACCCGGCCCCACCCAACGACTCCTAAAATTAGAAGAAATGGCGATCGGCGATCGAATATATCGCTCATTGGCGTTCTAATTTTGCCAATTCTTTCTGGGCAAATTTGCGTAATTTTTCGTCAGAATCGTTCTGAGCGCGATCGCGTACAAGTTCTAAAGTTTCAGGGCGATCGGGAGCGAGTTGAATAATAGCTGCAAGAGCTATTTGCCGGGGACTATCTTGCCACTGAGCCTCGCGTTCAAAGGGATCATTGATAGCAACATCCCACAATAACTCAAATAATTCTGGGTCATCTTTCCACCCCCGTGCTAATTGTTGTACTGCTGCCCGTCGCACATCCGAAGCATCGTCTGATTGAGCGCGTTGTTTGAGAATGGGTAAGGTTTCCGGGTCATCTTTCCACCCCCGTGCTATTTCTTGGACTGCTGCACTTTGCACATCCGAATCATCGTCAGATTGAGCGCGTTGTTTGAGCCAAGGTAAGGTTTCCGGGTCATCTTTCCACCCCCGTGCTATTTCTTGGACTGCTGCTTCTCGCACAGCCATATCATCGTCTGATTGAACCCGTTGTTTGAGGATAGGTAAGGTTTCCGGGTCATCTTTCCACCCCCGTGCTATTTCTTGGACTGCTGCTTGTCGCACAGCCCAACTATCGCCAGATTGAGCGCGTTGTTTGAGCCAAGGTAAGGTTTCCGGGTCATCTTTCCAAGTGGCTGCTACTGCTGCTACTGCTTGTCTGTGAATTTCATCAACTAGGATTTTATATTCTAAATGTGTAAAAGCAGTGATATTTTCGTATCGAGTTAACTCTTTAACTCGATCGCGCAACTTACTAGCAATAGCAGAAATATCATTTCTATTCTTGACTTCTGAAACACACTGCGCCGCCAAAAACAGATTGCTAAACTTTTCTGCTTCCCCATTTTCACCAATCAGATATTCCAGGATGTCACCTGTAAATTTAGCATCCAGCATTCCCGCCATTAAACGCAACACTTCATGCCAAGACTCATCTCGCCAGTGTTCCCGAAAAATTTGAATCAAACCATCTCTTCCAAACTTTCTTTCTTTTTCAAATTGCCGCACAAACTCCCAAGCACAAAAATATTCCAAAAACGTGCGATGGACAAAAGCAAAATAATCCTCATTGTATCCACCCAAGAAGCACAAGATAAAATTGCGATCGCGCAGTTGGTCTACCATCAACTTAGCACAAGCAGTTGCCCCAGTTCCCATCAAGCCGATCAATGAATCAGTAATAGTTTGCCGCAAATCCTCGCGACTAATAATATTTCCTAATTGTTTGCTACTAGACTGCATTGTGTAGGCGATTCGCCCGCAGATACTTTGTTTGACTTCTTCATCAATTACATAAGGGTCAAGTCTGTCATTATTTAGTTTTTCTTTCACTTCAAAGTCCCATTTATGCAGCAGCACTTTTGATGCTTCTTCATAGAGTTTAGCTCGAAAGCGCGGTAACTCCTGATTGCGATTGAGAATTGCCATCATTGTGAGCAACAGCGGATTTCCGGCTAATTCTTGAATTGAATTCGATGTCGCAATCGCTTGCTGCAAGCGTTCTAAAAGATCAGCTTTTTTCAATCGATCTATCAATGTCAAATCGTGCCACTTCTGGATAAAATCTTGAATCTGTTCCGGTTCAAAATCTTGCAGCATAAAGTGATGAAATTCGGCATTTTTCAGTCGCTGCTGCTGGTAGCCAATAACGCGAGAAGTGACGATGGTTTTCACTGTTGGATATTTTTGAGTGAAGCTATGAATTTGGTCAACAATTCGATTGCGTTTTTCCAACTCGAACACTTCATCTAGCCCGTCAAACATGACGACAGCGCGGCCATCTTCCAGCCATTCGTGCAGAATATTTTTGTCTAAATGGTCGATCCGACTAGAGTCGCACTCGATAAATTCTAGAAAATTAGCGCACTTTTTTTCATCTTGACTGCGATTGTATTTCCGCAATTCAATCAGTAAGTGAATCGGGTGCAATGACAATTCACTGGCAGATAATTTTGCCCACTGAAGCGCTAAATACTTTAACAGCGTAGATTTCCCAGAACCCGGATCGCCTAGAATTACTAGATAACGGTAAGTGACATCATCAATCACGTCGAGCACTGAGCGAGTTTGCTGTTGAGTGTAAGCTTTTTTGTAGCGTTCCAAATCTTCTGGACTTACTTCGGCGGCTATGTCCCCCCGTTCCCGCAATCGCTTTTGAATCTCCTTGGGCAATTCATAATCTTTCGGCAAATATTCCTGACACGATAGCGCGTTTTGGGGAATAAATATTTCTTTAATTGTCAGTTTTCCTTCGTATTCTCCAGACCTCTTATCTAAATTGTCTAAATTCAACGAATATTCATATAGTTCTCGCAGTCCTTGTTGATAACTTGCTAAGTTAAATTCAGCCGGAATCGGAGCAATTGTCGCGAGACTGCGCTCCATGCCGGCAAATTGATTTGTGTTTAAAATTTGTCGCAGTTCTGCATTTTGCTCGATAATTAATTTAACGCTTTTCAGATACTTTTCTGCGACTTGTTCCCAACTAAACGTATCGGGAAGCGAGGAAACCGGTTGCTCCTGTAAAAAATTAGCAGGTACAATCCGAGTGAAGGTGGGTAAATTCTGTCGCACCGGGTGTTGCAAGCGCAAATTTTGCCAGTGCTGAGCTAAAATACCAGTGTCTAAATATTTACAATTGCCTTGAAACGCAGTTCCCAAAACTTGCCTGACATCAGGTTGTTTGAGAAATTGGCGTAACGGTTGCAGGTATTGCTGGATCTGTTTTTTATCTAAGTGCGATCGCTCTAATTCCTGCTCAAACAATATAATAAAGGCTTTTAGGGCATCGCGAACAGCATTTTGAGCGAAAGGCTTTTTTGCAAGTCCTTCAACATCTTTAATACAACCTTTAAAAAAATCTTTAACGTAGTCGTCTAAAGCTGCTTTAGCCAAGTCTTGCAAAATAGGGCCGACCAATAACCAAACCAAACCCGCGCTGACTGGATCTATCATTGCTTTTTTCTCGATAGACTTGAATATTCAACATTATACCGAGGCTGAAAATTTTAGCTATGGGTAAGGACATGGCAAGGCCCATTAGTGTCAATTTAACAGTCTTTCGTTGAGTCCGGCAGTCCGGCAGGGAATGAATTCCCTGCCTCAAAGCTAAAGTCCTCTCAAGAGGACTGAAGAACTCATTTAGTCCTCATAGCGAGGACTTTAGCTAAAAGCCCCGTGGAATTCATTCCCTGGCGGCCTTTCGGTATTAGCTCAAAGCTTTCAAAATAGTGAGCAGCGGCGCTTTAAAGCTGCTTGCAAAAGAGTGTTGTACAGTTTTTCCTTAACAGTATAAGCGCCGAATCTTTCCAAGTGCGGATTGTTCATTTGAGCGTCGAAAAGTAGATAAGATCGATCGCGCAATCTCTCCACCAACTTCACCATCGCCACCTTAGAACCCTCGGGAATTCGGTAAAACATCGACTCCCCAATAAACGCACCGCCGATCGACAATCCTAAAATACCACCCGCCAATTCGTCGCCGCACCAAGTCTCGAAGCTGTAAGCCCAACCGGCCTCATACAAACCCCAGTAAATCTGTTTGAGTTCCCTAGAAATCCAAGTCGTTTCGCGATCGGCACAACCCTCAACTACCGCCCCAAAATCGCGGTTCACAGCCACCGAAAATCGATTTTGATTGATTTGGCGGCGCAGGGATTTCGGATAGGTAAATCTTTCATCCAGGGGAATCAGCGCCCGCTGACGGCTGGAATACCACCCCAAACTTTCCTCGCCGTCATTTGCCATCAAGAAGTAGCCTTGCGCATATCCTTGTATAATTGTCGGTATATCATATTGCATATATTTATCAGTTCTCATTTGTCAGTTAACTTTTCAAAGTCAACATTAGCAATTAGGAATAATCATGTCTGAAACCATCGAACCTATTACCTTACCGCCCGCCAAAAACCCCGAAGAAGAAGGCCAATGGCTCCAACAAACGCTGCTGGCATGGCTAGACTCCGAGTTTATCCCAGAAGCAGCCAACCAGCAAATAGCTAAAAGAGCTGCCCAAATCTATGTCCGCCAGCGCATGGAAGGCGAAAATGACTTGGGCAGCCTCGTAATTGCGATCGTCACCGAAATGCAGGCTTATGATTTTTCTAAAAGCTTCTACGGCGAATTTGCGATCGCCAATGCCGTCAGCGACTTGTTACTCGAAAGTCTCGGCATCGATAAATGCTGCGGTCAGTGAAGCAAGAAGGAGGAAAATTTAACTCATAAGTCTGAAACAAAAATCAACCCCAAACATAATCCTGCCGATTAATCGTGAGTTTTTTTCTTCTTTCTTCCTTCTTACTTCTCCCTTCTTCCTTCTTTCTTCGTGCTACCAGCTAGACTTCACAACACCGGGCAAAAGACCTTCGTGAGCCATTTCTCGCATCATGTTGCGAGACAGTCCGAAGTCACGATAGTAACCTCTGGGCCGTCCAGTTGCCCAGCAGCGGTTCCGCAAGCGAGTCCGCGAACTGCTGCGGGGTAGCTGTTGCAGTTGGCGGTGAATCGCCATTTTGTCCATCTGATTGTTAGCTTGGTCAAACTGGTCTTTCAGGTCTTCCCGCTTGTCGGCGTACTTGTCTACGAGTCTCTGGCGCTTTTTCTCGCGCTCGACCATGCTCTTTTTAGCCATAATCTGTTGATATCCTTAGATAAATCACAATCTACTATTTTACTATATTTTAGTCATTTTGGATGACTTTAGTTTGAAATATTTTTATTTACACACAACAACTTATCTCATTTGTAGGGTGCATCAGGTAATATTGTGCGATCGACAGTTGCTCTAATTCGAGCTGACGCACCCTAGGAACTACTCCTGGTTCTCGCCAAGAGTTTGTTGTGCAGCGTGTCGAATGTGGAGGATGCGAACTGCGGACACATCTTCACTTTCGGCAATAGTGAAAAGAATGCGGTATGAGTTGCGCCCTTTACCGTAAATTAACTGCCTAATTTCTTTACTGAAGTATTGATTCTCCCTGGCGATAGGACAGCGTTTTGGCATTGCCGATAAAGATTCGATCGCTTTCAACAATCCCTGATACCACTCCCTTGCTTTCTCTGGTGATGTCATCTGAGATAAGAGCAGGAATGCACTATCAGCTTGTGCTTCTGCAACGCTAGAAATTTCAATGATATATGTCATCAATTCGCTGGAAAATTGTACTTGGTGCGCTGTGATTTAGCAAATTCATCAAAAGAACGGAACCGTCCTAACTCAAAATCATTTAACCCCTCCTGAATACCCTCAATAGCTTCTTCAGAGTCTCGGGCTTCCCATTCTAATATCCGAGTTAGCAATTGGGCAGCAACAAGGCTAATATCTTGTCCTTCCCGATCGGCTTTTTCACGAAGTAGTGCCTCTATTTCTGGACTGAGGGAAATCGCAATACTCATATACTTACTTCCTTAGTATTAAGCTGTTGACAAGAATTATAGCAAACTCAAAAAACGAGCGACCGATCGAGTTCATTTATAAACTCTTCATTTCAGCAATTGTAAGGTGCGTCAGATTCTATATTTTAATGCTAGTTGCTAGCCTCGGCACTGACGCACCCTACGAAATATTAGCAGAAGGACACAAATCTGCAAGTTCGCAAATATTGCAAACCGGATTTCTCGCATTACAAACTGCCCTGCCGTGATAAACCAACCGAATCGACCAATTTTCCCAATCCGGCTGCGGCAACAATACCATCAAATCCCGCTCGATCCTTGTAGGATCGGTATGTTCGGTCAATCCCAACCGCTGAGTCAAACGTTTGACGTGAGTGTCTACGGTCACGCCCATATTAATACCAAAAGCGTGGGCGAGAACGACATTAGCGGTTTTGCGGGCAACTCCGGGCAATTCTAGCAGCAGTTCCATCCGCTGCGGTACTTGATTGTTGAATTTATTGACGATCGCCTGACAAGCACCTTTAATATTTTTAGACTTATTCCGGTAGAAACCAGTCGAGCGCACGAGACTTTCGAGTTCTTCTAAATCAGCATTTGCCAAAGCCACCGCATCGGGAAAACGCTCAAACAAAGCCGGCGTTACCAGATTTACTCGATCGTCCGTACACTGAGCCGAGAGAATCGTCGCCACCAGCAACTGCACGGGAGTTTCGTAGTTGAGAGTACAAGGAGCTTCTGGATAGAGGCGTTTGAGGCGAATCAGAATTTCGAGCGATCGTTGTTTTAAACTTAACTTTTTAGTCATTAGTCATTAGTCATTAGTCATTTACAAAATATTGGGGTCGATTCCCAATTCGCGGAGTCGAGCTTCTAAAGCTTCCGATCGCGATCGTTGTTGTTCCAGCAAAGATTCTGCTTGCTCGGCCCTTTGCCGTTCTTGTTCGGCCCTTTGCTGTTCTTGTTCAGCTCTTGATTCTGCTTGCTCTCGCAGTTGAGCGAGTTCGACAAAACTTACAAATGGCGATCCGTTAGGCCCGAATATTTGTAGTTCGGTTTCTGATAGTTGAAACCGCACTCCTAGTCTGGGACTTACCCAACCGTCCGCCGATTCTACAGCTTCTAATTCTTGGTCTCGACGCTGCCATATAGTTAAATCCACTTGTTCAGGGTTGTACAAGTAATATTCTTCCACGCCGTAGCGTTCGTAAAATTTGAATTTTTGAATCATCGGAGTTAGACGGTTTCCCGGCGACAAAATTTCAAACACGACTTGCGGCGGAATGTTATCTTCGTTCCACTGTTGGTAGGAACCTCGATATCTTTTCGGTCTGCCAAAAGCTACCAGCACATCTGGTGCTTGAGCAAGTTTATTATTTCCTTCTACTGGATACCACAGTAAGTTACCCGCCACAAAAACATCAGCAACGCTCGCAAATAAAAGTTCTAAATTTTCTTTAATCCAGACGATCAATCGAAACTGTTCGGTATTATCTGACATGGGCTCTCCGTTGTCATCTGGGTAGACGATTTTTGATTTCTCGGGAGATTGCAGTTGTGTAATCATTGCTTTTTTCCCCAAATTTAATAATCGAATATTAGTCATTAGTCAAAATTGCTGTAATGACTAATGATTGTTAATTTTTAACTGTTGACTAATCTTATAGGTTATTAGTGGCAACCAACAAATAACAAATAACTAATAACCAATAATCAATAATCAATAATCAATAACAACCAACTACTGACTACTGACTACTGACTACTGACTACTGACTATTGTTGCCGAAGATTGCCCATCAAATCGAACCCAGCCAAATTAGCTGTATCCCGAATAATCAAGAAAATTCCCAAACCCAGCAACAGCATCAAACCAGTCTGCATAACATTTTCCTGAATGCGGTTCGGCAGAGGCTTGCCGCGCAGTCCTTCTATCAACAGAAAAGCTAGCTGACCGCCGTCTAAAGCAGGTAAAGGCAAGATATTAATCACAGCCAAATTGATGCTAATTAGCACAGCATACTGAAACAAACTCGCAGCATCCGATTTGGCAATCCCTGCACCAATAGCCACAATCGCCACAGGCCCGGACAACTTGTCGGCAGTCTGGCTGAAATTGCTAAGTAACTGCCCGAAACCTTGAACCGTCAGCACCACAATCCGCTCAAATTCTTTGGCGGCCTTGCTAAACGCCTCTACAATTCCTGCCCTCTGCCGCACGACAGTGCCGTTAGAAGTTAGCTGCACGCCAATGCGACCTTTGCCGTCGGGCGACTGTTCGGGAGTTACTGTCACCACAAATTTTTGTTCTTGGCGCTGAATTTCCAACGCTAGGGGTTGGTTGGGATGATCTTGGATTGCTGCGACCAATAATTTGATTGCTTCGCGGGAAGCGCCCAATTCCTTGCCGTCAACAGACAGAACAACGTCGCCCGATCGAATTCCGGCTTGTTTCGCGGCAGAACTGACTTCCGCGGCGACTTCCGGCACTTTAACTCCCGGTAAGTAGTTCATTTCTGCAGCGCCGACAGTGCCCAATTGCACCACCAACAGGAAGTAAGCAAAAATCAAGTTGGCAATTACCCCTGCACTAATGACGATCGCCCGATCGAGCACGGGGCGATTTTTGAGCAAATTCGGGTCATTTGGGGGAATTGTACTGTCTGGATCGTCGTCTGGGAAACCCACGAAACCTCCCAGGGGAAAGGCGCGGAGGGCATATTCTGTTTCCGGGCCTTGGTACTTCCAGAGGATGGGCCCGAAACCGATAGAGAAGCGGTTGACGTGGATGTGTTGAAGTCTCGCCGCCAGGAAGTGGCCGAGTTCGTGAACGACAATCAAGATACCTAAAACTGCGATCGCTGCCAAAACTGACATGAAGGATTCCACTAACACTTTTACTGGACTTTGATTTATTTTAATATCTTTTTAATATCGCTGGCTTCGGAGCGACAATTTTCAGTCAAACTGGAAGATGGAGTTTTTGTCGGAAGTCCCGGGCGCTGCGATCGAACCGATGCTGCCAAACCGATCGCGCGATCGTACCTGAGTTTACCTCATTACCAATTCCTCATTAGCAATTCCCCATTACCAATTCCCCATTACTAATTCCCCATTATGAAAGACACTTCTTTGAATATTATCGCTATTTCTATCTTTGCCATCACCGTTTCAATATTGTTGGGCCCCGCATTCAACTTGCCAGAAGCCGTACCTGCGATCGCCACTTTTTGCCTGTTGGGGCTAGCTACTCTCGATAGTTTCCAGTGGCAAGGTCAAGGCGGTACCATTTTATTAGATTGGCTGGGGGGAACTTCCAAACAAAAGCGCGATCGTATCCTTCACCACGAAGCCGGACACTTCCTAGTCGCGCACCTCTTGGGAATTCCTGTAACCAGCTACGCCCTCAGCGCTTGGGAAGCATTTAAACAAGGCCAAACAGCTCAAGGCGGCGTCCGATTTGAAGACGAACAATTAGCATCTCAACTTCAAAGCGGCAACCTTTCCGCCCAACTTTTAGACCAATACTGCACCGTGTGGATGGCCGGAATAGTCGCCGAAAAATTTGTTTACGGCAGCGCACAAGGAGGATCAGAAGACCGTACAAAAATTAGCGCAATTTTAACACAACTGCGCCGTCCCAGTTCAGAAATTCAACTCAAACAAAACTGGGGTTCGCTGCGAGCAAAAAACCTGATTGAAAGCCACAAATCAGCTTACGAAGCCCTAGTCGCAGCAATGGAAAAAAGAGCAACCGTCGCCGAATGCTGCGACATTATCCAGCAAAATTTATAAACAAAAACTACGCATTCTTGCCTTTCTAAACCCGGTTTATTTATAAATTTCTCACTAAAACCCATATTTTGCGTAAAAACCGGGTTTTTCTGCATAAATTTTATAGGGATTAAAAATTCATGTCAGAACCAAAAAATGCTGCAACAACACTGAAAACAGCGAACCAAAATACAGAAAAATTGCTGTGGCTGTTCGGTTTCCGCATTGACCCCGACACCGAAGTACCAAATCTATATACTCTAATTGTCTACGGAGAACAAGAGCCGCCTTTAGTAGCCGGCGGTCAACTTGTATTTTTTACCCGTCCAGAACTAGCGATTAACGCTCTCCAATTGTGCAATATCGATGTCAGCAAACTGGGAAAGCCACCCACACAAATAGATGCTATTTGTGACATTGCAGAAACGCTGTACTTGCTCGATGCAGAAGATATGGACGAATCAGGGACTATTCTTAACTGTTTGAACGCGCTGTTAAATTTAGTTAAAGCCACATTAACACCGATGCCCACAGAGTACAAGCCCGTGCTTTATGCTTTTGCAGACCACCTAAACATTGATGAAGAGTTTGCGAGTTTTTTAGCTGAAGAGGACATCCAGCGTTCGGAGATAGTCAATGCTATTTTGTGGTGTGTGGGAGCAATTACAGCAAAATCTAGATTGCTGACATAGCAATTTAATATAAAACTAGAATGTGCATCGATAATAAATATTATCGCCAAAGGAAATTGTGCCATGACTGTAACAGATTTACGCTTGTGGACTGTAGACGAATACCGCCGTATGACCGAAACTGGCATTTTATATCGCGATGAACGAGTCGAATTAATTGACGGGCAAATTATCTCAATAAGTGCAACAAATCCTCGCCACGCAGCAACTAACCTCTGTGCAGCGGACTATCTGAGAAATCTGCTGGCAGGACTTGCTTTAATTCGCATCCAAGACCCGATCGCTCTAAGTGATAATTCATAACCAGAACTGGATATTGCTGTAGTGCAAATCGACCCCCGGCTGTACCAAGATTTTCATCCCGCACCCGCCAACATTTTCTTATTAGCATAAATAGCTGATACCACTTTAGAAACAGACTGTAAGCGAAAAGCACCGGCTTATGCTAAGGCGAGAATTCCTGATTATTGGATACTTGATGTTAACACGGGGCAAGTTTATGTTTTTCGCGAACCGGTGGGGGGAAATTACAGGCAAGAAACTATATTTAATGAAGATGAAATTTTATCAATGCTGGCATTTCCAGAAATAGAAGTTCAGGTAGGGCGATTGTTTCCTTAACGTACAGTCTTGAACGCATGGGGGCTAGAAACCCGGTTTCTACGAATAATTTCCGAACAGCAACGAGAAATCTACGAAGAAACCGGGTTTCTGAGGTCTGGGTGCATAAGTCCAATTATCAATTACCAATTACCCATTCTTCAGAATAATCCCGATCGCTACAAAAAACTTAGTATCAGGGCGTAGCGCGAGTTATACTCCTACTGGAAAGACTGTGACTGCAAAAACATCCCGAAATCAAAGTTTATGAGCAACACTTCCCCGCCTCAACCAGCCGCCATCAGCCCCGTAACACAAAAACTCAGTTTCTCAACAAAATTAGCTTACGGTGCCGGCGACCTCGGCCCGGCAATTACCGCTAATGTTTTGGGATTTTACCTCCTAGTTTTCTTTACCAATGTCGCTGGTTTACCTGCCGGCTTAGCCAGCAATATTTTGGTAGTTGGCAAGGTTTGGGATGCCATAAATGACCCGATTGTGGGGGTTTTGAGCGATCGCACTTCTCACCCTTGGGGCCGCCGATATCCTTGGATAATATATGGTGGCATTCCCTTCGGCATATTCTTCTTATTGCAGTGGATTGTACCTAGCACGGATCACACAGTGTTATTTTGGTACTATGTTGCAATCAGCATTTTGTTCAACACCGCCTACACGGCTGTCAATCTTCCCTACACTGCCCTGACTCCAGAACTTACTCAAGACTACAACGAACGCACTAGCCTTAATAGTTTTCGGTTTGCTTTCTCAATTGGCGGCAGCATCTTTTCATTAATTTTAGCTCTAATTATCTTTGCTGTATTTCCCAACAACCCGAATCAACAATATTTATTATTAGGTGCCATCTCTGGAGTTATCTCTGTCTTGCCTTTGTACTGGTGCGTTTTGGGAACTCGCAAGCACGTCGCAGCCCAACTATTAGAAAACGCAGAACTAGATAATTCTACATCCTTGCCACTGAAAGAACAGTTGCAGATTGCATTTAGCAATCGCCCTTTTTTGTACGTGATTGGGATTTATCTTTTTTCTTGGCTGGGAGTGCAGTTGACTGGTACTATTATTCCCTACTTTGTTGTTAACTGGATGCAACAGCCACAGTACGTTTTTAGCTTGGTTGCGATCGCAGTTCAAGGCACTGCATTAATCATGCTATTTGTTTGGAGTAAAGTCAGCGAGAGATACGGCAAAAAAGCCGTATATTTTATGGGCATGAGTTTGTGGATTATTGCCCAAGCTGGACTTTTTTTCCTCCAACCAGGACAAGTATTGCAGATGTACTTATTAGCAGTCATGGCAGGTGTCGGAGTTTCCACGGCTTATCTAATACCTTGGTCGATGATACCGGATGTGATCGAACTCGACGAACTGCAAACAGGAGAAAGACGCGAAGGCATTTTCTATTCGTTTATGGTACTGCTGCAAAAAATCGGATTGGCAGGGGGTTTGTGGTTGGTAGGCCAAGCATTAGAAAGAGCTGGATTTCTATCTACAGTTCCCGGACAGCCAGCACCCGTACAGCCAGAGTCTGCACTGTTTGCGATTCGAGTTGCGATCGGGCCGCTGCCCACAATTGCTTTAATTGCTGGCATGATTCTCACATATTTTTATCCGATTACTCGCGAAGTTCATGCAGAAATCTTGTTGAAACTCCGAGAAAAAAAAGCACACAATCAGTAAGCTTTAATCAGTAATGGGTAATTAGTCAACTCCCAAACTAACAACTACAAACAGCTAATCCGGACATCTATAGCAATCCTCCCATCACTGGCGAACTCTTTCTCTGCTCCTCTATTCTCTTATTTTACGGATTTGTCATCAGCCTCTTTCATCGATTCCTTCAATAAAAAACCGTGGCGCGTTTCGCGAAAGAATTGCTATAGCTTACTCGGATGGCGAATCTAGCAACCGCGCCCGACGGTTAGGACGTTTTTAATTACTGAAATCCTTGCTTTTGTTGGTTCTGGCTTCTTTCTTCAACATCCATCGGTTATATCTGTTAAATCCCAAGAAATCTAATCCGTTGCCGAATTTCCTTCTTCCTTCTGCTAGAAAAGCGATAGTTTTAGTAATAGCCCAGGAACCCAGAAACCTAGTTTTTCTCCGAAAAAACCTAAGATTGCGGAACACCATCAGCCGCGGTAGAAAGACCCAAAACGCTTGAGTTGTTCGAGATGTCGATCGAGTTTGAGATCGCATATTATTAAATTTTATGTCGGTCGCGGACTTTTGAGATAAATTTGTGATATTATGGGGGAGGTGAGGAATTATATAGACTTAAGCAGTCCTCCAGCTCCTCAAAAAGTTTATAATTAAAAGAAGAGACAGATTTTTATCGGAAATTGATTCGATTAGTTGCCGTTCCAAAAATCTGCTGAATGCTGCTAATTATATCTACATGAAAAATGGAAAATTTTTTAGCCAGTGAGTTAGCGAATAAGTTAACCGGTGCTGCTGTCGCTGTAGGCGAACACAAAAATGGCATAGATGACTAGGCAACCGGCGCAACCTCTGGCTGAGGTGTTACGGTCAATTGTAAAAGTTTGGTAAAGTTATTGCGCCCCTGCGGCGAAGCTGAGCGACACCAGAAAAAGTTTGCTTCGCCCCCCCGAAACCCTAAATAGATGCACAATGCAGCCGACCGAAATGCAGTCGGATACAACTCTCAAGCATTTGTAAAAAAACTTTTGCAGCCGGCAAAGCATAGGGATTTAGTTATTTTTGTATATTATGTGAAAGTAGTGAGAACTATTAGAAGGAAGTGGGCTCGACCAAGCAAGAATCTCCTGTGATATCCTTAAGCCAATGCTCAAAGTATCAACCAAAAGGCTTGCAGAACAAAGCTGATTTTACCAACAAAATTTTAAAGAGGTCTACATGGAAAGAGAACAGGACGCTCATATCGTACCCATTAGCAACCAGAGCCGACAGGTGCAGCAATTTTCCGTTGAGGAGGGAGAAGAATTAAGCGCGCAGCCTCAGAAAGGATTGAATCTAAAGCCGTTGTTGAGGACTTTTCAGCGAAAAGCCCTAATCATTATTGGGATTATAGGTCTAGTAGGCGGTGGAGTTACTTATCAGATCAAGGGAAGTAAGCAAACATATCAAGGCGATTTTCGGATGCTAGTGGAACCCGTGACAACGGAGGCAAGAATTGCTGACCCCGCTGCCCTAGCCAATCGCGGCGAGGGGGGGGCAGTGCCTAGTCGAGAATTTTTTAGTTTGGACTACGCAACTCAACTTCAAATTCTCCAGAGTCCTCAGATGCTGTCGGCTATTGTTAAACAAGTCCAAAAACGATATCCACAATTTACCGAGGCCATTCTTCAAAAGAATTTACTCGTTTTGCGGATGGGAGAAGATGAGATGACGCTCACTAAAATTTTGGAAGTTCGCTTCATGGGGACTGATCCTCAATTAGTTGAGTTCGTTTTACAAGAAATTAAAAAGAAATATTTAAAATATAGTCTTGACGAACGCAAGACTCGCATTGGTGAAGGTGTTAATTTTATTGAAGACCAGCTTCCGGGACTCAATAAGCGCGTAAATGACCTGAAGTCGGACTTACAGGTGATACAGCAGCAACAAAAGATTACCGATCCTAAAGAACAAGGGGCGCAATTGATCCAGCAAATTCGCACCGTAGAAACTTTAGAGTTAGAAACTCAAAGGCTGCTGCAGGAACAGAAAACGCTGTACGCGAACTTGCAAAAACAATTAGATTTTACACCAAATGAAGCTATTGCTGCTTCAGCTTTAAGCGAAGAACCTCAATATAAAGAGTTGCTGACCAAGGTTAAGGAAGTAGAAGGTCAGATTGCTGTAGAAACAGCTCGTTTTAAATCGGCTAACCCTATAGTAGAAGCTTTAGAGCGCAAGCGGACAAATTTAGTAGCTTTGCTCAACCAGCAAACTGACCGAATTTTGGGGCAAAATTTAGTAGGAAGCCAAGCCAATTCTAAAGTTCAGAATTTTCAAAATTCGATTCGCATAGGCTTGATTAAACAATTGGTTGATACTGCCAACCAAGTTCAAGTCTTAGAAGCTCGCAGTCAGGCGATCGCCCAAACTAAAAACGATTTGAGCCGACAAGCCAGAGAATTTCCCAGTATAGCCCGCCGCTACAACGAACTGCAACAGCAATTAGACATCGCCGCCCGCACCCGCGATCAACTTTTAAGTCAGCGGGAAAGTCTGCGCATCCAAGCAGCTCAAAGCCAAGTACCTTGGGAAATAATTTCTGAACCCCGGATACCGCGAGATATTAAGGGCAAGCTGATTCCAGTTGCATCAAAAAATAAAAACAAATTTATGATGGCAGTGATTGGGGGGCTAGTGTTGGGTCTGGGATCTGCTATCCTCATTGAAAAAATCCGCAATATTTTCTACAGTGTTGATGACGTTAAAGATGGGGTGGAAGCACCTTTATTGGGAGCAATTCCTCTTGACAAAAATGCTAAAAAATTTCCGCCTTCTATTGCTAATGCCTATGCTTATCTTGAAGGAAAAGAGGGTAATAAGAAAAATGCTTCGGAATTTATAGAAGCTTTTGACTCTCTTTATACTAATATCCGCTTTCTTTCTTCAAATCGAACGATTAGCTCTTTGGCAGTTGGTTCAGCTACAGTTGGCGAAGGCAAATCTACCGTTGCTTTAAACTTAGCTCACGTGGCAGCGCTGGCGGGTCAGCGCGTGCTGTTAGTAGACGCGAATTTGCATTCGCCCAGCCTGCACTTGTTGTTGGAACTGCCTAATCTTAAGGGATTGAGCAACTTGCTGGACAATAAAAATGAACCAAATGAAATTATCCAGCGATCGCATCTAGCAGATAATCTTTTTGTATTAACAGCCGGTCTCCCTATTCCCGGTACTGCCAGACGCCTTGCCTCATCTCAGATGCAGTATTTAATGGAAGAACTTCAGGCAACATTTGACTTAGTGATCTACGATACGCCGCCGCTCGTTGACAGTAAAGATGCGAATTTTTTAGCCGCGCGCACCGATGGAATACTGATGGTTATAGCAATTCGCCAAGTCAACTTTTCTGTAGTCCAAAAAGTTTTCAGTCAATTAGAAAATTTTGGCATACCCTGCTTGGGTACAGTTGCGAATCATGCCACCAAAGGCAAGAAGTATCAACCATCTAAATCATCAGTTGTTGAAGAGAAAAATGAATATTTGAATTTTTCACCAGCACCGTCTGGCATCCGCAAACTAGCTTCCAAAAAAGAGTGACACCCAAAAAAGCTGACACCCAAAACAAGGATACAAGCCCCAGACAGGAGTCATGGAACTCCCAAAATTTTAGACTCTTGTTCAAGCTCCCAGATTAGTCTGTGGAGTAAATCGAAAATCTAAAATCGTTCGACTGAGCGCGACTTGACTAAGCGATCGGCTAACCTCTCATGCCGAAGTCTAAAATCTAAAATCTAAAATCTAAAATTGATTGATGGCGGACTAATTTTCATCCGGGTTGGTGGGAAATGTAACGGTAAAATTAGTCCAGCCATTGCTGCTTTCAACCTCAATTTTTCCCTGCAACTGTTCGACAAGTTTTTGAACCAAAGCTAAACCCAAACCTGTACCTCCTTGTTTCCAAGGATCGGCGTTCGGAACTCGATAAAATTTCTCAAAAATTCGAGGCAATTCCTCTATGGAAATGGACGATTGATTGCTGAGTTTAAATTGGATTTCTGAAGCTAGAGCAATTGCTTGTCGCGAATTCTTTCTTTGTCCTCGTTGTTCGCAGTATTCGTTTTTGCACTCAACTTTCAGAGAAATTTCGCCGTCATTGGCAGTGTATTTGCAGGCATTGTTGAGGAGCTCTGCTAAAATTCGTCCCAAACTAGCTCGGTTGGAACTGATCGTGGGAAGGTGGCGATCGCACTCTACTCGCAAATCCAGGTGGCGGTCATGGGCCCGGGTGTAAAACGGGTCGATAATAGTAGGCAGCCAGGCTTCTAAGTTTACTGGTTCAAGGTCGATCGGACAAGTTGCGGCTTCGAGCCGCTGCAAATCTAGCAAAGCATTAATCAAATCTGTTTCTCTAGTACATTCTGTTTCTAAAATTTCTAAATAAATCTGGCGCCTGTCTGCTGTGGGAGAAATTCTCAGCATATGAATAGCCATTTTTATATTAGCTAAAGGCGTCCGCAGTTCGTGAGAAACTGTGCTGAGAAATTCATCTTTGAGGACGTTTAAATGCTGGAGTTCGTGAACTTTTTGCTGCAATTCGGCCGTGCGTTCTTGGACTTGACGTTCGAGGTCGGTGTTCAGATTTTGCACTTGCTGATAGAGTTGGGCTTGCTGAATCGCGATCGCGATTTGAGTTGCCAGTTGCTGCAGCAAATCCACTTCCGAAGGCTGCCACTGCCGGGATTCGGAGCACTGATGGACGCACATCATTCCCCATAAATTGCCGTCTTCCAAAATTGGTACAATCAAATAAGCTTTGATTTGCGCTTGCTGGAACCGCGCATATTTTTCGGGGTTCAAACGGGCTTGGTCGATGTCGGGGACGGCATAAATTTCCTGTTCTATCACCGAAGCAGATTCTTGCCAAATATTATCGGGCAGGATTTCTCCCAAGATTGAAGGCCAATTTTCGGCAACGGATTCTGCCACTACAATGCCGTAATTGCTGGACTCTAAATGCAGGATTGCTACTCGATCGGCTTGCAAAACTTGGCGGACTTCATCGACGCTGCCGTGGAGAATTTCTTCGAGGTTTAAGGATTGGTGAATCCGCAAGGAAATGTGAGTTAACAGCCGATCGCGCTGCAATTGTTCGTGGAGTTTTGCAGTCCGTTCCCGCACCTGCTGTTCTAGTTTGGCGTTGCGGCTTTGCAGCAGTTCCACTTTTTCGGCTTGCAGTTGATAAACCGACTGCTGCAACTGTTTGACAACTCGGTACATTTCGGTGGGGTCGAGGACTCTGAGCAAGCTGGTCTGAGTAATAATTCCCAACAGTTCTCCGCGCCCCCCGCACACGACCAACCGCTGCACTTGTTGCTGCTGCATTTCTTTGTGCGCCGTCCACAGGGAATCGGAAGGTTGAAGAAATTGCAGGGGAGTTCTCATGACTTTTTGAGCTGGGGTTTGCTCGAAATTTAGTTCTAGAAACTGTGCCTGCACGATGTCATATTCGGTAAGAATTCCCCGGGGTTGGTGAAACGAATAGTGAAAAATGGAGGTATACTCATCTTTGGGCTTCTCCATTGTTAATTCTTTGTTTTTTGTAATGACTACACAACTGACTTGATGCTCTGACATCAGTTCGGTTATACTCTTCAGCGAGGCGGTGTGGGGCGCTGTAATTGGCGTAGTCATCAATTCTGCTACTCGCCGTAATTTGAGAATATTTGAAGGCTGCAATACTTGGCGAATTCTTTCCCGCGTCAGCACTCCTACCAAGTGGCCCCATTGATTGACGATCGGCAAATAGCGAATCTTGTGCTGGCGAAATAAGGATAAAGCAGTAAACACGTCTTGGTCATCGGATTCTGTGAGGGAGACCGACACCGGGGACATCACTTCGGAAATTGGTATTTTGTGCAGGGCTACTTTATGCTGACTGTCTATTTTGCCAGAAGCTATCAGCCTCACAAGGTCGGCGGGAGTTAATATGCCGATTAACAGTCCGCGGCTGGGGTTCTCGGATAAATTGCCTGTGGTCAAAGTCTGCTGATTCTCCACGACGAACACGCAGCGGGCCCGCACCTTGTCCGGCGCGGACGTTTCGGTCACAGATCCCCGGTCTGAGGGTAAAGGTGTTTTGACTAGGGGACAACTGTTTTGCAACTGACTCATCAAGGCGATCGCCACTGCTAAGGAAGTTTCTGGCCCGGCAGTGAGAGGGTAGCGATCGATCGCTTGTTCTAAGGCTGAGGAGTAAAAGGGCGGGTGGTAAAACGGCATAGTTGATTGCAGGTTGTCAGAGGGCGGCTAACTATCGGGCAAAGCCTTGGGGAACGGCAGAAACACCTCGCCTGTGCTTGGGATTTAAATAATAAACTTTCTAATTAATTATTTTTACGCAATCTGAGCTTTAGATTAATCGTCTCACTAATCCGCAATCTTACCGATCTCAAATCCTTGGGCGGTTTTTACTGCCTGCTTTTCCCCTGAGACTCCCCTATAATCAAAATAACCCGAATGTAAAGTTTTACTACAAGATTTACTCATAATGACAACTTTAAGCTTAGAGCAAATTGCAGCCAAGTTAGAAAGCCAAAATTCAGCGGATCGAATGGTGGCTTTGGCCAACTTGCGGAACGTGCCTGCTGCAGAGGCGGTGCCTTTGATAAAAAAGGTGTTGAACGACGAAAGTTTGCAAGTGCGATCGATGGCTGTGTTTGCTCTCGGGGTCAAACCGACACCAGAGTGCTATCCCATTCTAGTCAAATTGCTAGAAACTGACCCAGATTACGGCATTCGCGCTGACGCTGCGGGTGCTTTGGGCTATCTAGAAGATATCAGAGCTTTTGATGCTTTGGTGCGGGCTTTTTACGAAGATACTCAATGGCTGGTGCGCTTCAGCGCTGCTGTTTCTCTGGGGAATCTCAAAGATCCCCGGGCTCGCGACGTGCTGCTAAAAGCTCTCGACAGCGAGCAAGTGGTGATCCAGCAGGCGGCAATTTCGGCTTTGGGGGAAATTAAAGATCTTGGGGCGATCGATCGCATCCTCGATTTTGCTCAGTCGGAAGATTGGCTGATCCGTCAGCGGCTGGCTGAAGCTTTGGGCAATCTGCCGAGTGTTAAGAGCGTTTCGGCTTTAAAATACTTAGAAAAAGATAGCAATTCTCAAGTATCTGAGGCGGCAACTATTTCTCTCGATCGTTTGTCAAAAGCAGAAGCGTGACATAAAACTTTTAGTATGTTGAGAAACCCGGTTTATTCAATAAACCGGGTTAATCCTTATTTTAGCAATCTTAATAAAATTTATAGAGTATTCAGTAAAACCAGAATGTATTATTTAAGCTGCGAGGGTAAATCGCCAGTTAAAATAGTTGTCGAGTTCCTTTAACCCAAACTAACCATGAATCAAGCGCCCAATCCTTTTAACTCAAATCCCTCCAATCCGCTAGACCCCTTGGAGCAAGAAGTTGACGAGCAAGGTGAAGCATTGCCGAGACAGTACCACCCGGCAACTAAAAAAACTCTGCAAAAAGTCTTTATTATCCTGGTAGTTGTCGGGGCAATTATTGGGGGAATTCTATCTATAGGGGTGATTTCGCTGATGCAGAAGGCGGGATTGACAGATGTGCCGGCAAGGGTACAGAATCCTAAGTGAATGGGTGGGTTGAGCGTACCGGAAGCGATCGCCGAGCCTTAATTATAGTATTGTTCAATATCGTGCCCATGTTGCTTGCGCGAAATTAAGACGCGATCGCTCGCCTAACCCCAAAATAAATCTTAATATTTTAATTATTTTATTTGATGTAACTCTGTCTATACAATCAAATTTGTGGTTGTAGGGGTTTGGGCAAAAAACTTTTTTAAATAAACCACACTTATTCTGAGGAATAAAATGTTACTTATTGCGCTATTTATCGCCACGTTTTTTTTAGCATACTGCAATGGTGCTAATGATAATTTTAAAGGCGTGGCAACACTGTTTGGCAGTCAGACGACGAACTATAAAACAGCAATTACTTGGGCAACGATCACAACTTTTGCAGGTTCAGTATTTTCTATTTTTTTAGCAGAAACGCTGGTAAAAAGCTTTTCGGGAAAAGGGCTAGTTCCAGACGAGATCGCCAATGCCCCAGATTTTCATTTGGCAGTCGCGATCGCTGCGGGTTTAACCGTTATTTTTGCTACCTTAACTGGATTCCCTATTTCCACAACTCACGGTCTTACAGGTGCTCTTGTCGGTGCAGGTTTAGTAGCAATTGCTACTGAAGTTAATTTTACAGCATTGCAGAACACTTTTCTAATGCCTTTGTTGCTGAGTCCCATGATTGCGATTCCATTAGCAGCTTTAATTTATGGGCTGTCTCGTTACCTGCGAGTTTATTTAGGAATCCAGAAAGAATGGTGTATTTGCGCTGGTCAAACTCAACAGATTATTCCCATTCCCCAGCCCGATGCAACTAACATACTTAAGTGCATCACAACCGCTGATGTCGCGGTCGATTCTCTAGATAAATGCACGCAAAGGTACCTGGGAAATTTCTTACAAATTCCCAGCCAAAAGTTAGTGGATGTTTGCCATTTTATGAGTGCGGGAATCGTCAGTTTTGCCAGAGGATTGAACGATACTCCGAAAATTGTTTCGCTGATGTTAGTCGGTCAATCAATATCTGTTCAGTGGGGAAGTTTAGCAGTAGCTTTGGGAATGGCGATCGGCGGTTTATTGAATGCTAAAAAAGTTGCCGAAACAATGAGCAAAAAGCTGACAGCAATGAATACCGGTCAAGGGCTGGTGGCAAACTTAGTGACGGGATTTTTAGTTATTGCTGCCAGTCGCTATGGACTTCCAGTTTCTACTACTCATGTTTCGGTAGGTTCAATTTTTGGTGTCGGATTGATTTCAAAAAAAGCTAATGTGCGCGTTTTCTATCAGATTCTACTATCATGGATTTTGACCTTGCCAATTGCTGCGTTAATCAGCGGCTGTGCTTACTGGGTCTTGCATCGTTAAGAGAATTAATCGTTAGTCCTAGAAGAGAAAGAGTTCGCAGTTGATTTGGGATTGTCATCAAAGGATAACCCGATAAAATATAACGGTAAAAAAAGAAATCGTGCCGGGAGTTTTTGAATAAAATTTTAAGGGTAATTTATGGTTAAAAATTCTCCGATCGCGCCACCTGTTGCAGATAAATCGATCGCTGCTGGCTTTCACGCTCTTTCTGACCCCCTGCGGCTTCAGATTTTGGAGTTGCTGCGGGAACAGGAGTTGTGCGTGTGCGATTTGTGCGATCGACTTGGAGTCCCTCAGTCTAAACTCTCTTTTCACCTCAAAGCCTTGAAGGATGCAGCTTTAGTCCGCAGCCGCCAAGAAAGCCGCTGGATTTACTACAGACTCAATTTGACCCAGTTTGTCGCCCTCGAACAGTATCTCGCCGAATACCGGCGCTTCAGCCAGATCCTGCCGGCGCGCCCCTGTTCCGACGCGGGTTAACCCATCAATATTTCTTAATCACTCAAATACTGATATGGCTTTTTTGATAATTGACATATCAATTTTTATTGATATGATGGGATGGCAACAATTAGTTCAGAGCGATGGATGCAACAGCTCATAGGTTAGCTTGTGCTCGCCGCGATTGCAGGCGAGAGGCGATCGCGGAATTTCTAGGTACATTTATTTTGGTTTTTGCAGGCACCGGCGCGGTGATGGTTAACAAAACTAGCGCTGGTTCGGTAACTCATTTAGGAGTCAGTTTTGTATTTGGGGCAGTAGTAACTGCGATGATTTACGCCCTAGGACACATCAGTGGCGCACACTTTAATCCAGCCGTAACTTTAGGGTTTTGGGCGAGCGGTTTTTTCCCAAAATACAAAGTTTTGCCTTACGTTTTAGGGCAGTGTGCGGGTGCGATCGCAGCTTCTCAATTGCTGCTAATTACCCTAGGAAAAGTAGCAAATCTCGGTGCAACTATTCCTCTCAAAGGTAACTGGTTGCAGTCTCTAATTTTAGAAACAGTTTTGACCTTTATCTTAATGTTGGTCATCCTCGGTTCGGGATTAGATAGACGCGCTCACATCGGCTTTGCCGGGATAGCAATTGGGTTAACTGTAGGCTTAGAAGCTGCATTTATGGGGCCGATTACCGGAGCGAGCATGAATCCGGCACGATCGCTCGGCCCGGCTTTAGTTGGCGGTATTTGGAACCACCATTGGGTTTACTGGGTGGCTCCGATTTGGGGAGCGCAATTAGCAGTCGCAGTTTATCGAGAACTATCTAACGGATTTCGGGATTTTAATTAAAAGTATCATGACAAGTTTTACGCACAAACCGAGAATTCTGTTTTTATACGGCTCGTTAAGAGAGCGTTCTTACAGCCGCTTGTTGGCGGAAGAAGCGGCGAGAATTATTGAGAATTTCGGCGCCGAAGTTAGGTTCTTTAATCCTCTAGAATTACCGATTTACGGCAGCGTTCCCGATACTCATCCGAAGGTTCAAGAGTTGCGGGAATTAAGCCTGTGGTCGGAGGGTCAAGTGTGGTCTAGTCCAGAAATGCACGGCAATATTACCGGCATTATGAAAAATCAAATTGACTGGATTCCTTTAAGCATTGGGGCTGTCAGACCGACTCAAGGCAGAACTTTGGCGGTGATGCAAGTCAGCGGCGGTTCCCAGTCTTTTAATGCTGTGAATACTTTGAGAATTTTGGGCCGCTGGATGCGGATGTTTACGATTCCGAATCAGTCTTCGGTTGCGAAAGCTTATCAGGAATTTAATGAAGATGGGACGATGAAGGATTCGCCTTACCGCGATCGCGCGATCGACGTGATGGAGGAACTGTACAAGTTTACCTTGCTGTTGCGGGAGCAAACGGACTATTTGACCGATCGCCACAGCGAACGCAAGGAACAAGCCGCTAAACAGACGATCGACGTAGCAAATCGCGCGCTTGAAACATCTAACTAACAACTAACAACTAACAACAACAAAAATCATGAAAAAAGTAATGTTTGTTTGCAAAAGAAACTCCTGCCGATCGCAAATGGCAGAAGGATTCGCTAAAACAATCGGAGACGGCAAAATTGGAGTCACCAGTTCCGGTTTAGAATCAAGCAAAGTTCACCCAACAGCAATTCAAGTCATGTCAGAAATCGGCATTGATATCACCGATCAAACATCAAACCCATTAAGGGAATTCAATGCCGAAGACTACGATGCAGTAATTTCTCTCTGCGGCTGCGGTGTAAATTTACCCGAAGTGTGGGTATTGCGAGAAGTGTTTGAAGATTGGCAACTCGACGACCCCGACGGACAACCCATCGAAACTTTTCACCGCGTTCGAGATGAAATTAAAGCACGAGTTGAGAAATTAGTGGACTCTCTAAAGTAAGATTAGTGTCAAAATTAGAATTCTTGCCTTGTCGGTTTTAACTCAGCTCTTGCAGTATTGTCAATAAGCCTTTTATGAACAGGCTTTCCGGCCTGTTCCACAAAAAAATTAATCTCCTGTGGAACAGGCCGGAAAGCCTGTTTTTAATAATGGTGCAAGATGTGAGTTTCAATTAACTTTGTAGCGAGCGGTTAAAATTTGTCGCTGTCGCATCCAAATAATTAGTGCTAAATTATGAGAGGCGTTCCGGCCGAACGCCTCTACATTCGTTGCGATCGGAGACTAAAAGGTTAGCACATGATTCAGACAGCAGTCACGCCTTTCAAAAACAAACTTCACTCAGCTTTAACTAAAAAGCAGATTACGGTTTTACAAATTAATCTCGGCAAACGCTGCAACCTCGCTTGCACTCACTGCCACGTAGAAGCTAGCCCGAAACGAACAGAAGAACTTTCCCCGGAAATTTGCGACCAATTAATTCAAATCATTCGCCGTTTTCCTCAAATTCAAACTGTTGACCTCACTGGCGGTGCTCCCGAAATGCTTTACGGTTTTAAACCGCTGGCGGAAGCTGCCAGGGCCGCAGGTAAAGAGGTAATTGTTCGTTCTAATTTGACGATTTACTTTGAAAAAGGTTTTGAAGATATTCCCGAATATTGCGCGCATCATCAACTCAGAATTGTGGCGTCGCTTCCCTGCTACCAAGCTGACAATGTGGATAAAATGCGCGGCAGCGGTGTTTTTGACACTTCGATTCGGGCCCTGCAAAAGCTAAATCAGTTGGGATACGGGAAAAATCCAAATTTAACTCTGGATTTGGTGTACAATCCACAAGTGCCGGCAACAGACAAGTTTTCGCTAACACCGGAACAGGGCAAGTTAGAGCAAGATTACAAGGTTTATTTAGCAGAACATTTTGGGATTTGTTTTAATCAATTGTTCGCGATTACTAATTTACCGGTGGGACGGACTAAGTTTCATTTGGAACATAAGAAACTCCACAAGCCTTATCTCGGGTTTTTGGAGGAGAATTTTAATCCCGGTACTGTGGAACATTTAATGTGCCGCAACGAATTGTCGATCGACTATTTGGGCAATGTCTACGACTGCGATTTTAACCAAATGGAAAATCTGCCGGCGAAAACTGGCAGCGGGGAAAAGATAACTGTTGCTAAATTGCTCGAATCTGGCAGTTTAGATTTGATTCAAGAGGTGCAAACTGCTGCTTATTGTTACGGCTGTACGGCGGGTTGCGGTTCTAGCTGCGGCGGTACTTTGATTTGAGAAGGAAGAAGGAAGAAGGAAGAAGGAAGAAGGAAGAAGGAAGAAACTATGCTCTTGGGCCCGATTCCCGATTCCCGATTCCCCATGCTTTTGGGCCCAATGCCCCATGTCCATATTATTGAGAGTGGAGAGTTTAGGTAATGAATGATTCGCGATCGCCCGGTGAGAATCCGCCGCCATCCAACAGTTGGAAGCTGATTTTAGGGATTGGTTTAGCTGTGGCTTTAATTGCAGCGACTAAGTTTTTTAATTTCCAAGGAATTTTGAAAAATGCGCTGGAGTCGATCGCTAGTCTCGGCCCTTGGGGCCCGGCAGCTTTTATTTTAATTTACATTGTAGCAACCGTTCTATTTATCCCCGGTTCTTTGCTGACTCTCGGTTCTGGCGTTTTGTTCGGAGTCGTTGGCGGTTCGGTTTGCGTTTCCATCGGTTCAGTTTTAGGCGCAACTTGCGCTTTTTTAACAGGAAGGTATTTAACTCGCGACTGGGTTTCCAAACAGATAGAGGGCAATCAAAAATTTAAGGCGATCGACTCCGCAGTTGCCTCTGAAGGATGGAAAATTGTGCTGCTGACGCGGCTTTCTCCCATTTTTCCGTTTAATTTGCTTAACTATGCTTTTGGAGTCACGCAGGTATCGCTAAAAGACTATTTTTTCGCATCTTGGATCGGCATGATTCCGGGAACTGTCATGTATGTTTATATCGGTTCCCTGGCCGGGAGTTTGGCTGCACTGGGATCGCAAGGGCGATCGCGCACTGCTGCTGAGTGGACTCTCTACGGCATTGGTTTGCTAGCAACGATCGCCCTCACCGTTTATGCAACCCGCTTCGCCAAAAAAGCTTTAGAGGAAAAAATTTCCCCTTAAAACCGCAGCGCAAATTGGTAAAATTGTCAAGAGGGTTTTGCCCATACATTATAATACCTTGCTAATTTAAAAAGCTCCGTATTTTCTCTGTGTTATTTACAATTATTTTGTTATACAAACAAGATAGATATTAAAGATATCGTAAAGCACTCACCTCAAGTAGGTAAACCGAAGGTCGAAATATAAAATTGATGCCACAATAGAATGCGAGTGTCCTACCAGAATAAAAACTCTTTGCAGTCAGGAATGCAAATCATACCATTTTAGACTTGAGATTAAAGGATTGAAGAATTGGGAATAACTAATCACTACTAGCGTTTTTATCTCGGCTACAGTTGCATTCTTTTCTTAAACTGGTGTCACTACTTGCCTGATATTAATTCTGCCGAAGGACCAAGGAAGCATGCCGTTTGATGAATTTGACTCTGAGGGAACATTTGATGATGCAAAACCCAGCAAATCAAGCCAGATCTATGTCTGCGCCGCACCCAACAAAAAAGCTGCGCCGCTTTTGGGACAACATCAGCAGTTCTGCTCAATCAGGGTGGCAACAAGCGCACAGTCTTTGGCAGCACAGACGGCAGCGCCGCCATTTGCTGACCCTGCTAATTCTGGCCACCACGGCTTTAACCATTAGCACAACTGCTTGTATCAGCTATTTTTTTGTGCGCGGACTAATCCTCGACAATTTAAAGCAAATAGCACTATTAAAACTAGAAAAAGGCACCGACGAAATCGACCGCTGGCTCAGCAGCCGCAAAGCAGAAATAGAAACCATTGCTTACGATCCTACGGTTCGGACTCTCAATTGGCAATTAGTCGAGCCCCGGTTGCAAGGAGAAATATACAGATTAAAAGAGTATTTCATCCTGTCATTAACTCAATCCGACGGCTCATTTATCAACACTTTAGGCAACCGCGGAAACACCAAAGACCGCCAACACTTTCGCACAACAATGGCCGGGTATGTCAACGTTTCCGACCCGCTGATCGGCCGCAGTACAAAAGTTTCGACGATCATCATTTCAGCTCCTATTTGGCCCTTGCCTCCCGGTTCCAATAAAGTAATTGGAGTCCTCGCAGGCGCTATAAAATTAGACAGAGTAGCATCTGTGGCTAACAGCTTGCAGTACGGTTCCGACAGTTATGCTTTTGCGATCAATTCACAAGGAGTGCCAATTGTTCATCCCAACAATAACTTAATCGGAAATATAGATTGGCCGGCCCCAAGCTTTTTACAGTCACAAGACCCCGCACTCTCCACAATTGCGCGGCAGATGATCGACCGCCAGACGAACATCGAACTGGTAAAAATAGATAACAAATGGGTGTATGTGGCCTATGCTCCCCTCAAGGAAGTTAACTGGTCGATGGCTTTAGTAATTCCCCGCGAAAATATTGAATCCCAATTGCAAGCATTAAATTTGCTGACATCTGTAGTCGCCGGACTGCTCGGCCCGGCAATGCTAGCAGCAATTTGGCTAATTTACTCTTCCGAAAACAACCGCGCTCAAGCGGAGCGAGAAGCGATGCTCAACCGGATTGCCGGACGCATTCGGGCTTCCCTAGAATTAGACAAAATCGTGCAAAGTACAGTCGAAGAAATAGTAAGTTTGCTGCATCTAGAACGGGCGGCTTTTGGTTGGTACGAACCGCAAAACAAAATGTTAAAAATTATGTCGGAATCTTGCCACTCGGATTCTCCGACACCAGCCATAAAGTTTGATCCTTACTTTATCGAAAATGTGTTAGTACGGAGCGGTCAAAGCGAACCAATTATTCTTTCGAGCGACACTTTGGCGCAGTGTGCAGCTCAACATATCGAATTTAAAGCTAATAGCTATTTAGCCGTACCTGTTCAGACTCAGAACCAGCCGCAGGGTTATTTAATTTGCAGCCACGCTACTCATTGGCTGTGGAGCGAGGAGGAAATTCAACTTTTAAAAGCTGTGGCAGACCAATTGGCGATCGCAATTACTCAAGCTCACCTTTACAGTCAAACCCAAGACCAAATAAAACGGCTCAATAGTGCCTTAAATGAACTGAAAACAACTCAAACTCATTTAGTGCAGAGCGAAAAAATGTCATCATTAGGTCAAATGGTGGCCGGGATAGCGCACGAAATCAACAACCCCGTTAACTTCATTTCCGCTAATTTGCCTCACACCAGCAAATATACTAAAGATTTGTTAGACTTGGTGAGTTTATACAAACAAACCTTCCCAGAGGTTCCCCAGGAAATCGCAGATTTTGTAGAAGAAATTGAGTTAGAATTTATCGAGGAAGATTTGCCGCATATATTGGATTCTATGAAAATAGGAACTGAACGCATTCGCAGCATAGTTCTTTCTTTGCGCAACTTTTCTCGCCTCGATGAATCTGACAAAAAGCTGGCAGACATTAACGAAGGTATGGAAAATACCTTGCTGCTGCTCTCCAACCGCCTCAAAAATAGAATTTATATAGTCAAGAAATACGGAAAAGTGCCTTTAGTCGAGTGCTATCCGTCTCAGCTCAATCAGGTGTTTATGAACTTGCTGAGCAATGCGATCGATGCCTTGAACGAGATAGATCGCCTGGATAAAATCATTACAATTTCCACGGGAGTCGGTCGCGAAAATGGCGGTAAATTTCTGAAAGTGGCGATCGCAGACAACGGCCCGGGCATTCCCGACAGCGTTAAAGACCAAATTTATAACCCATTTTTTACTACTAAACCCGTAGGCAAAGGCACTGGTTTGGGGTTAGCAATTAGCTACAAAATTGTAGTGGACGGACACGGTGGCAGCATCGAAATTTCTAAACCTCCGGGCGGTGGCACGGAGTTTTTGGTAAAAATTCCTATTAGTAACGGCAAGTAAGACTATTTTAGATTTTAGATTTTAGATTTTAGATTTTAAATTTGGGAATGCCTATAATACAAGGTTTTGGATATTATCTACAGTTGCATTATTTTTGGAAAGTGGTATCAGGAGGAAGTGGGAAGGGAAGCCCACGGAGTTTGTAACCGAGGTAAGGGATAGAGGTTCGAGGGAAGAGGGAAGAGCGACTCAACAGTTTGAATGAATGCTAAGTTGACGGCCTTTGGCTAAAATTAGAATAGTTTTTGTTAAAGGAGTTTTATGGCTGTTGGCAAGGATACAATTTTCGAGCGCTTTTTGTCGCCCCTGATTCGACTGGCGATCGACGAAGAAGCACTGAAACGACTCTACGAAGGTATCGACTGGGAAACAGCGGGCGATCGCTACCGACAACCCGACCTAGTTTATCCCGAATATTACAGCAGCCAAAACTTTCACGGCATTAAAGGTGGCTACCTCAACCCCAGTGCCGCCGTTTCCTACGATCCAATCACGCAATATGTTTTGCCCCCCCACGAAACAGTCGTCAGGCAAGGCTTAATAGACGCTGTGCGGGTGAAACCGCGCCGAATCATCGATTTGGGATGCGGCACAGGTTCGACAACGCTCATGCTCAAGCAGGCTTTTCCCGAAGCGGAAGTTGTCGGCCTGGACTTGTCGCCTTATATGCTGGTAGTTGCCGAAATTAAAGCCCAAAAAGCAGGCTTAAATATCGAATGGTTGCACGGAAATGCCGAAAGCGTTGCTTTTCCCGATGCCAGCTTCGATTTAGTCGCAGCTTCCTTGCTGTTTCACGAAACGCCACCTGCTGTATCGCGGGCAATTTTGCGAGAAAGCTTCCGACTGCTGAAGGTTGGGGGACAAGTGGCAATTTTGGACGGAAATCAAAAAACTTTGCAGCAGACAGAGTGGCTGACTGATATCTTTGAAGAGCCTTATATTAAGTCTTACGCGGCTGGCAGCCTCGATGCTTGGGTGGGGGCGGCTGGATTCGCGGCGGTGCAAACTCACGAACACTGGTGGGTAAATCAGGTAACGCAGGGTGTGAAACCTTTGCCTGGGGAAGATTTGGAACAGGTGCGGGTGGCGGCGGGGTGGAATCCTATCGATCGAACTCCTGATTTTGGTGGCGATTTACCAGGCATACCAGCTCCCGCTTGATGTATTAACTGTTGATTGTTGACTGTTAAGAGGCTAATAACTAATGATTAATGACTCATGACTAATGACTCTAAAAGCAGTTTTATTTGATTTTAATGGTGTGATTGTTAATGACGAGCCGATTCACGAGAAAATAATCGATCGATTGATGCTGGATGAAAATCTCCAGCTCAAACGTGGGGAGGTTCGAGAAGTTTGTTTGGGAAGGAGCAATCGCGCTTGCATTACCGCACTGCTCGAGCGCCGGGGACGATTTTTGACAGAAACATACCTCGCTCGGCTGCTGCTGCGCAAGGCCGAAGCTTACAAAGTTCAAATAAATACTTTGGAGAAACTGCCGATTTATCCCGGTTTGACAGAATTTATTGCCCAAATTCGGGCCGCCGGACTGAAAATGGCCGTAGTTAGTGGGGCAATGCGATCGGATATAGAATTGGTGTTAGATCGGGCCGGTTTGGCAGCAAACTTTGAGTTAATTGTTGCAGGCGACGACTTGAGGGCGAGCAAACCAGCACCCGACGGCTATCTATTAGCTGTGGAACTTCTCAACCAGAAATATCCCGAATTTAACCTGCAACCGATCGAGTGTTTGGCGATAGAAGATACTTTTGCGGGGATTGAAGCGGCGAAAAAAGCGGGGATTCAGGTAGCAGGGGTGACTCACACTTACCCATTTCACATGATCCAGCGCCAAGCTAATTGGACGGTGGACTATTTTGCTGATTTAGAGTTGGACAGGGTGGCGGAACTTTGCTCGATCGCCCCCACTGAGCCGGCTGCGCAAAACACTTGACCTTTTTAGCAGTTACGTGCTAACGTAGGTGACGGTCTGCGAACGTGAGAGCGAGCAAGACCTGTAAGCCTTTTAAATTCGGCAATCCCGCATCTAAAATGCTAAATTAAAACTCAATCAGGGGAATTAGCTCAGTTGGTAGAGCGCTGCGATCGCACCGCAGAGGCCAGCGGTTCGAGTCCGCTATTCTCCATAAATCAGGGGCATTTCTACAAGTGACGATCGTACTGAAAGCGAAGTGCGATCGTCACCTGCTTTGACACAAGCCTATGTTGGGCGATCGAGCCGGTTGGTGCCTAAGTTCTAGCATCAATAACCTTTTAAGAGCGAGCAACCGGGTTTCTATGTTGTGCGATCGACCCAGTTTCTGACTAACTCGTAGCATCAATAAGATAATTTAAGATAATTTATGTAAAGAAATCGGCTTTCTAATGTCACACTAATTGCTGAAAAGACGTATTTTGGTGTCTAAACCCGGTTTCAGAACAGAATGCAACGGTAGGCCCGTGCACCAAACCCTTATTTCATCGTGAAGCTCAAATCTAAAATCTTACATCTAACATGGTATCAGCCGGGTTTCTGCCGCAGTTGCCATCAATCCCCACAAAGCATTCATTTTGTGAAAAACACTAAGTTTTGTAGCTAAACATACAACAGTCTGATGAGCCTAGTCTTAATATCAAGTCGCTATGTGTTATTATTCTCAATCATCTGACTCATCTATTCAAGAGTAACCAGAAAAAATGGCAAAGCGATTCGATCGGCGGAAATTTCTTTTATACGGTTCTGCTACCCTAACATCAAGTTTATTTCTCAAAGCTTGTAGAACTCCCACTCCAACAGCAACTCCAGCCACTTCGCCCACATCAACAGGAACTACACCAGCAGCAGGCAGTGGAAACACGATCAAAGTAGGAATTTTGCATTCCTTGAGCGGCACGATGTCAATCAGTGAAAAAAGCGTTGTCGATGCCGAACAATTAGCGATCGAAGAAATTAATAAAGCTGGCGGTGTCCTCGGAAAACAAATCGAAACAGTAATAGAAGATGGCAACTCAGACTGGCCGACTTTTGCCGAAAAAGCCAAAAAATTGATCGACCAAGATAAAGTTGTCACCGTCTTCGGCTGCTGGACATCCGCCAGCCGCAAAGCAGTATTGCCAGTATTTGAAGAAAAAAATCATATGCTCTGGTATCCCGTACAATACGAGGGTCAAGAGTGTTCCAAGAACATCTTTTATACTGGGGCAGCGCCGAACCAGCAAATCGAACCAGCAGTGGACTGGCTGCTAGAAAATAAAGGCAAAAAATTCTTCTTAGTCGGGTCTGACTACGTTTTCCCCCGCACGGCAAATACCATTATCAAGGCACAGCTAGCAGCCAAAGGTGGCGAATTAGTTGGGGAAGATTACATTCCTTTGGGCGGGACAGAAGTCACGCCAATTATTACTAAAATTAAGGCAGCTTTGCCTGACGGGGGCGTCATTTTCAATTCCCTCAACGGCGACAGCAACGTAGCATTTTTCAAACAGTTGCAGGGTGCAGGTTTGGGGCCGGACAAATATCCGTCAATGTCTGTCAGTATTGCGGAAGAAGAAGTAAAGGCGATCGGCGTAGAATATCTTAAAGGCCATTACGCCGCCTGGAATTACTTCATGACTGTGGAATCTCCGGGAAATACAAAGTTTGTGGAAGCTTTCAAAGCAAAATACGGCAAAGATAGAGTGACTAACGACCCGATGGAAGCAGCTTACATCATGGTGTACCTGTGGAAGCAAGCCGTCGAAAAAGCAGGGACAGCCGACGATTTGGAAAAAGTGCGGGCAGCAGCTTTGGGTCAAACTTTTGACGCGCCGGAGGGCAAAGTTACGATGGAAAATAACCACCACATCTCTAAATTTGTGAGGTTGGGCGAAGTGAGAGACGACGGTTTGTTTAACATTGCTTTTGCTACGCCACAAGCAGTGCAGCCGGTTCCTTGGAATCAGTTTGTCGCTGAAACAAAAGGCTTTTCTTGCGATTGGTCAGACCCCGCAAAAGGCGGAAAATTCAAGAGTTCATAATTAAGTTAATTTAAAACTCTATTCCGGGTGCGCATTGCGCACCTTTCCCCTTACATAACTGTGCCGATAAAAAGTCGCTCCGGGTGCTGAGGGCGCACCTTCCCCTCATACAAAAACTTGCGTCTTTATCGCGCAATGCGTACCTTTCCCGGATTTATTAGCTTACCTAAAACATCGCTCAGTGCGCTGATGTCGCACCTTCTCCTAATACAAAAACTCGCGTCTTTAGGGTGTGCATTGCACACATTAGTTGTTACATAATTGCACCAAATATTATAGAAAAATAGGAGGATAAAAAGTGGCGATCGGCTTATTGGACGGTTTATTTAACGGCATTAGCATCGGCGCTGTTTTACTAATTGCAGCCCTGGGGTTAGCGATTATTTTCGGGCTGATGGGCGTGATTAATATGGCTCACGGCGAGTTGATGATGCTGGGGGCTTATACAACTTTCGTGGTGCAAAATGTCTTCAAAGGTATCGGAGGATTTGCTTTTGAAACCTATATTTTATTTGCGATTCCTCTAGCTTTTTTAGTAGCTGCGTTAGTAGGATTAATTCTGGAACGCGGAGTGATTCGCTATCTTTACGGACGGCCGCTAGAAACTCTACTTGCAACTTGGGGCGTAAGTTTAATTTTGCAGCAGTTTGTCCGCAGCGTCAGTTGGGTGCTGGTAATTGGGATTGCGGTGTTTTGTTTGCTGTTTTTTGGAGGTTTGCGAGTGCTGAAGCAGCGATCGGATTTCGATCGCATTCGCAGCAAAATTGTCGCCATAATTTTGCCTTTATCTTTGGGTATTTCCTGGGCGGCGAGCGCCTTTTTAGGGCAAACTTACCAACTCGCAGTAACTAAACCTTGGTTTGGCGCTCAAAATGTGGATGTGACTGCGCCTGCATGGCTGCGCGGCGGCATCCCGCTGGGCAATTTTCAGTTGCCCTACGCCCGACTTTTTATTATTGCGCTGACAGGAATTTGTTTGGCGGGAATTTACTTATTTTTGCAGCGTTCTGTATGGGGACTTCGCATTCGCGCTGTGACGCAAAATCGCAGCATGAGCGCGTGTTTGGGAATTCCTACCGAACAAGTAGACGCGCTGACTTTTGCTTTGGGTTCGGGGTTGGCAGGTGTCGCTGGGTGCGCGATTAGTTTGATCGGTTCCGTAGGGTCAAATACCGGACAAAATTATATAGTCGATACCTTTATGGTGGTGGTTGTGGGCGGTGTCGGCAAGATTGTGGGGAGTGTAGTTGCTGCGATCGCGATCGGTACTGCAAATTATCTGATCGGTTCGGGAACCTTAGCAATAATGTTAGCTCCTGTCAAGCCTTTAGCCGACTTCTTCACATTTTTCGCCACAACCAGCATGGCAAAAGTAATGGTATTCGCCTTAATTATGGCTTTTCTGCAAGTGAAGCCGGGAGGGATTTTCCCGCAAAAAGGGCGAACGGTAGAAAATTAAAAATTACAACTGCTAGGGTAGCGAAAAATGCAGAAAAAATATCAAAAAGCCTGGCTAAAAGAAGCGGCAATTGTCAGCGCGATCGCCCTCACATTCATATTCCTGATCCCAGGAATACTCCCCGACGTTCGGCTCAATCAATTGGGGCGATTTTTAGCACTAGCAATTGCCGCCCTCGGCATTGACTTGATTTGGGGATACACGGGTTTGCTGAGTCTCGGACACGGCGTATTTTTTGCGATCGGCGGCTACGCCTTCGCCATGCACCTAAAATTGCAAATTCCCCCAACCGCCAGCAGTCAATTGCCAGAATTTATGAACCTCTACGGCGTTACCGAACTGCCCTGGTTTTGGCAACCATTTTATTCATTTCCTTTCTCAGCATTAGCAGTAGTTCTCATCCCCGCTATATTGGGCGCACTTTTGGGTTATTTAGTATTCCGCAATCGAATTCGAGGCGTTTACTTTTCAATTCTCACCCAAGCAGCAACTATTGTATTTTTCAACTTCTTTAACGGTCAACAAAAACTCATTAACGGAACCAACGGACTCACCGACTTTAAAACCTTGTTCGGAGCCACAGTAAATGACCGAGATACTCAATATATTTTCTACATTCTCACCATACTATTTCTAGCAGCAACTTACGCCCTCTGCCGCTGGCTGACCAGCGGGCGTTTCGGCCGCCTGTTAGTAGCAATTCGCGACGACGAAATACGCCTGCGTTTCTCAGGTTACAATCCCACAGGATACAAAGTTTTAGTCTTTGCAATTTCCGCCGGTTTAGCCGGGATTGCAGGCGCATTATTTACCGTACAAACCGGAATTATTTCGCCAAAAGCAATGGATATTGCCTTTTCAATTGAAATGGTAATCTGGGTCGCGGTGGGAGGTCGCGCCACATTATCGGGAGCAATATTGGGAGCGCTGCTAGTCAACTTTGGCAAGAGTTTCTTGAGCGAACAATTCCCCGAAGTGTGGCTATTTTTCCAAGGCGCGCTATTCCTAATAGTAGTTACAGTGCTGCCCGACGGCTTAGTAGGATGGCTGCAACATCAAGGTTTCGACCAAATTCGCACCCTGTTCAGAAGACCGAAGTACGCATCTACTTACCCCAGCCTGGAACAAGACCCCCAAGTGCAGCGCGAAAAAGAAGAACTTGAACATTGAGTGCAAAAAGATCGTGTATATATAAGTAGGCGGACATAAATAAATGTCACCCGGCAGCGAGGAACGAAGCAATCGCAATAGACTGGGGAAAAGCTGGGTTTCTCTCTGAGGATACGCAATATATATGTCCACCTACTTATATATCCTTAGCAAACAGCTTCGTTCTTTAACTTGAGGGGAAACATATGGCAGATATTATTGACTACAAAATTTACGGCGACGATTTGCAACTCATCGAAATTGAACTCGACCCCAAAGAAGGTGTCAGGGCTGAAGCTGGAACCATGACATACATGGAAGGCGACATCCAAATGCAAACATCTACAGGCGGCGGCTTATTTCAAGGTTTCAAACGGATGCTGACAGGAGCGGGTTTTTTCATTACCACCTTTGTCAACGCCGGAAATCGCAAAGCCCGCGTCGCTTTTGCCGCCCCCTATCCAGGTAAAGTAATTCCCCTCGATTTAGGTCAACTTGGCGGTAAATTTTTGTGTCAAAAAGACTCATTTCTCTGTGCGGCCAACGGCATTGAAATTGAGGTTGCTTTCACCAAACGGCTCGGTGCCGGTTTCTTTGGCGGAGAAGGTTTTATTCTGCAAAAATTGCAGGGTGACGGGCTAGCTTTTGTTCATGCGGGAGGAACAATAGTTGAGAAAAATTTGGGAGCTGGCGAAGTGTTGCGAGTAGACACCGGCTGTTTAGTAGCTTTTGCTCCCACAGTAGACTACGACATTCAATTTGTTGGCGGGTTTAAAAATGCTTTATTTGGAGGTGAAGGCTTGTTTTTGGCAAAGATGACTGGGCCTGGAAAAGTATACGTGCAAAGTTTGCCACTCTCGAAGTTAGCTGAACGCATTTTAGCTGCCACTCCACCTCCAATTTCGAGCAGTTCTAGCAGTTTTAGTTTAGAGTAAACTGCCAGCAAAAAGTAGAAAATATGGTGTCACGGCAGGGTAAAAAATCTGCTTAATAAGGAGAAGATTTGCGTTACGCACCTACAAAGGGTATCGGTTGTTGTCCATTAGTGAGTTAATTACTAATTATGAATGGAAAAGTATTAGAAATAGAAAACTTGACTGTTAGTTTTGATGGTTTTAAAGCTATCAACGGTTTGAATTTCAGCATGGATGCGGGTGAACTGCGAGTTATCATTGGCCCCAACGGTGCGGGGAAAACAACTTTTCTCGATTCGATTACCGGGAAGGTGCAGCCAACAGAGGGCAGGGTGTTATTTAAGGGACAAAATTTGCGCAGGTTGTCGGAAGATAGGATTTCCCGCTTGGGAATTGGTCGCAAGTTTCAGACGCCGCGAGTTTACTTAAATTTAACGCCGCGCGAAAATTTGGAATTGTCTTGCAGCAGCCCTAAAAATGTTTTTTCGACTTTGTTCAAGCCTGCTTCTACTGCTGAAAAACGCACGGTTGCCGGTTTGTTAGAAACAATTGGTTTAGTTGCTAAAGCTGATGTTTCGGCTGGTTTGCTTTCTCACGGGGAAAAGCAATGGTTGGAAATTGGAATGTTGGTGGCTCAATCTCCTGATTTGTTGTTGGTAGATGAACCTGTGGCGGGTTTGACTGATGAGGAAACGGTGTTAACTGGAGATTTGCTGATTTCGCTGGCCGAAAGTCATTCGGTGTTGGTAATTGAACATGATATGGAGTTTGTGCGGCAAATTGCGCAGCAGGTTACGGTGTTGCATCAGGGTGCAGTTTTGTGCGAGGGGACTATGGATGAGGTGCAAAATGACGATCGGGTAATTGAGGTATATTTGGGAAAACCGGAAGAGTAAGAGGAAGGAAGAAGGAAGAAGGAAGAAGGAAGAAGGAAGAAGGAAGAAGGAAGACGGAAGACGGAAGACGGAAGACGGAAGAAGTTATTTGTTAGTTGCTACCAATTTTCCTGCCCAATTACCAATTAAAAACTATGCTACAAGTCTCTAATTTGAATGTTTATTACGGCGAAAGTCACATTTTGCGCGATGTCGATTTAAGCGTCATGGCGGGGCAAATGGTTTGCTTGATCGGCCGAAATGGTGTGGGCAAAACTACTATGCTAAAAACGATTATGGGGTTGCTGCAACCGCGCGGCGGCACTATTGCTTTTGGCGGCGAATCTATTGCTTCTAAGTTGACTCACCAGCGGGCGAAAATGGGCATTGGTTACGTGCCTCAAGGACGCGAAATTATTCCCCGTTTGACGGTCAAAGAAAATCTCTTGTTAGGTTTGGAAGCGAAACTAACCAAAAGCAAAAATCCTGAAGTTCCTGATGAAATTTTTGATTTATTTCCTGTTTTGAAAACTATGCTCGATCGCCTGGGAGGTGATTTGAGCGGGGGACAGCAGCAGCAGTTAGCTATTGCTAGAGCTTTGATGGGTGAGCCGAAATTGCTGGTTTTGGATGAACCGACGGAAGGGATTCAACCGTCTATTATTTTAGATATAGAAGCTGCGGTACGCCGCGTAGTTGCGACTAGAGGAATTTCTGTTTTGTTGGTGGAGCAACATTTGCATTTTGTGAGGCAAGCTGACTGGTATTATGCTATGCAAAAAGGCGGGATTGTGGCTTCTGGAAGCACTAGCGAATTAAGCGATGAGGTGATTCAGAGGTTTTTGGCTGTTTGATTCAGAAGGAAGAGGGAAGAAGGAAGAAGGAAGAAGGAAGAGGAAAGAGGGAAGCTGTAAACGAGGCAACGAGGCAGAGCCTCTAGATATTGATTCCCAGGCTCTGCCTGGGAAAAAGGCATTCCGTTCGGGCATCATCCCCACTTTGTTTGATAAGAAGCGATTTCAATCGCCCAGGAAACGAGGCTGTATTATTGATTTTTCCGGCCGTCGGGCATTGTGGTGCCGGCCATACTTGCTCGATCGATACTAGCGCCATCTATATTAGCATTGCGGAGGTTGGCATCGGAAAGATTGGCATCCCTCAAGTCGGAAAATCGCAGGTCTGCACCGTCTAGATTTGTCTTTGTCAAGTTAGCTTTTCTGAGGTTAGCGTTGCTGATTCTCGCTCCTACTAATTCGGCTCCGCTTAAGTTTGTGCGAGCTAGATTGGTGTTGACAAAATCTGAGATCTCGAAGCGACTACCGCTGAGGTTGGCATCTGATAAATCTGATCCTGTAAGGATGGGATTTTTTAAGTTAATGTTAATTAATTTTACGGCTCGGAGGTCGCAGCGGGAGCAGCTTTGAGTTAGCAGCAGCGTTTCGACGTTGGCGTTGATTAGGTCGATTTGTGGCTGGGAGAAATTTTCTGCAAATTCTGGGGAGACGTAGCCGAGCTTTTTGGGGTCGTCTGCTTTTGGTTGGGGTGTTTGGATGGGTTGGGGTGTTTGGATGGGTTGGGGTGTTTGGATGGGTTGGGGTGTTTGTGGTAGTAGAAGTAGGGTAGGATAGTGACTAGGGTGTTGATGGAGAATTGAGTAGATTTACATTAATATTAGAGTTT
>NZ_SRRZ01000047.1:0-34019 GCF_013179805.1 Microcoleus asticus IPMA8
CTCAAGCATTCTATTAAGTTATTAATACATTACTTGAAATTTCACGATATTCCCATTCCTGGGGCATTCATACCTTGATTCAGCAACGCCTACAATTTCAGCCTCTGGCGGCCCAGATTTGATCAAAACAATGCTGCCTAGAAAGTACGGGTTGAGTTGATCAATCGTGTCGTTACCATCTCCCAATGATGTTAGCAGGTCTTCCAGCAGTTCTCCAGCTTGCTCATTTGTCCAAGCATAAGGACGCTGGTAGAGGGGAATGGTGAACATAAAGTCATCGCTAAAGATTTTTCTAATGGGGTGTTCCTCACCCTTGATGCTGACACGGTTCATGCTGGAGTCCTGTGTTAGGTGTGATTGGTAATTGCTTCCCGACAGTCAATTTTCCCTGTTGCTATAATACCATGCTCAAGCTTGGAAAGGCTAACTCTCAACTTAGCCTGTGCAGGCTGGTTTCATTCGTCCCGCTGTAGGCTTCAATCCGATCCTGAATTACCCATTTTCGGCCTGACTTCTGATCAACTTTTGCACGCTGGCTAAAGCTCGATTTAATTCATAACTTTTTCTTTCTGAATTCTGCAAAAAAGCCTGCTGTTCTTCTTCAATCATTAACACATCCTGCCGCACCAAACCATCTAATAACTTTTGAGCAGCACCGAACAAACTATCTTTAATAAACCTGCGAAACCAAACCGGCAATTTGTGCAGCCGCCAAAACGCATTTAATGAGGTAAAGTGAATTAAATAAGCACGAGTTGCTGTCTCGCTGACCGGACAAACCAAGCAGTAAATCTTAAAGTCGCTCCCCAAAGTTGAAACCCAGTGCGGGTAAACATAACTCACCTCCAGCGGTTCCGGGTGCAGTCGGCGCAGAGATTTAAAAAATAACTGAGAAATTGACCAAATTTTATCTATTTTGTAATAACTTTGTGCCTGATAGCGAGCAGTTACTTGATGCTCGTTTTCTTCTAAAGTATCTAACACCGGATTTGCCCAAGCTTGCCAATCATCGTGCAAGTGTCCGTGGTACATATCCATCAAATTTTCAATTAAAAATGAATAGTGTGCCTGACAGTCGATGACTGAAACAGTGGCAATATAATTGAGATGTTCCCACTCTGGCAAATCCAATAAATCTATTTTTTCGGCTTGCGTTTCGTCGCCGGAAAACAGCCAGATAAAACCGTTTTGTTCCTTGGCTGGATAGGAGCGAATTTTGCAGTTAGGTAGCTTTTGATTTTCTGCTAAATAATCGACTTCGGCGCATTCTCCCCTTGCATTTAACCGCCATCCGTGGTAAGCGCATTCGATTAAATCGCCTTTAACTTGACCGTGGCTGAGTTTAACTTGCCGGTGCGGACATCTATCTTCTAAAGCGTTGATTTTGCCTGCACTGTCGCGGAAAAGTACGATCGCCCGATTCCAGATTTTTGCAGCTAGCGGCTGAGTTTGCACCTCGGTGCTGCGGGCGATTGCATACCACCGATCCAGATTAATTCCCAACTCGCGGATGTGAGTTTTTTGTTCCCTTCCAGATACCGATTGTATCGCGTTGTTTTGCATTAGAAATGTTCCCAGATTACGCCCATAAAACAACCCAATTTTACAAAATAACAGCCGGGAAAGCAACGACTGTAAATCTTTTTAAATTGCCGTTCTGACAAATACCTGTCGCTAGCTAAATGTTTCAACCAGCTTGGCGACAGTCTAAATCTTAATAATCTTGAAGCTGTACGAAATCCGTAGGTAGAACAGTCGGGAAGAAAATCTCTCGCTGCACCTACTATGTAGCCTATTGTAGCAGGTCTTTCGATTTCCGATATATTATCTAAAAAGACGATTTTTCCGTGCCGATTTAACAATTGTTTAATTACTGAGAGGGCGGCGGGGAGGTTGGGCAAGTGGTGAAAAGTGGTGGCACTAACTATTAAATCAAATTTGCGCTCTAACGTTAATTGACTGGCATCCATTTGAATGTATTCGATATTGGGGGCTGAGCGTTTTTGACGGGCGATCGCCAGCATTTTTTCTGAAAAATCTACGGCGACTACACGATCGTAATACTGGGCTAATTCAAAAGCAAGAATTCCCGAACCGCATCCAATATCTAATGCTGCACCTTTGCTAGTCGATAGGTTTTTAGTAAAGAAATCGTTCTGATTTTGCAAGGTGGCGGCGAAATCGTATTCTGTTGCAAAATCATCAAACATTACAGGTTTATTGCGAATTGTGCAGTTACTCTTCAGCATCTATTATTGCTTTATACTGATTCAATAATATTTTAACCGCATATTCACCCCGCTCAACGCAGATATTTTTTTGGTTCGCAAGCTCTGCCTTTTCTCCTCAGCGAAACCGCACCCACAAACCGTAACTAATCTTAAAAAAAGAATGCAACTGTAGTAAAGCTCCAAACCCTTATATAATCAGTCATTCCCAATTATTCAATTCTTTAATCTAAAATTTAAAATGATATGGCTGGGGGCGGGTTTCACCGAGAATAGCAGCCGATAATTGACGATTTATAAAACCCGCCCCCCTGCTAACCTTAGATTTTTAACACGCCTTCGGGATTTACCGTCAAGAGCGATCGCCTCTGCAAACCTTCCTGATATAAAATAGCATTAGCGGCCAACAAACCGCTGCTCACTGCCCTTTCCATTAAACCGCAAGGAAACGGCATTTTTACCCAATCTCCCGCAAACAAAAGATTTGGAACAGCGCAGCAAGTTTCTGGTCGTTCTGCATAGCTACCGGGCGGATATCCAGAGAAATTTTTTTGATTTACCAATTCCCGGTGCAGCATATTTGCCTCTTTTAATTCCGGTACAATTTCGTACAATTCTTGCTCAAAAGTCGCCAGCAAAACTTGCTGGTTCGGAAATTCCTTCTCCTTGTAACAATAAGCGTGCAGTTCCACAACACTACCGCCAGTTTTCTGATTCCACTCGATAAACTGATCCTGAATTTTGTGGTAAAGCGTAATGCTGTCAGTCAGTTTGTAGCCGGAAAGCGAACTGAAATTGCTGTGTTCCCAGGGAAAGTCGCGATCGAACCAAAAACGGCACACCGCAAACGGATCGGCTATGTTCAAGCTCTCGATCCGCTTCTGCACCTGGGAATTCACCTCACCGCTGGCCAAACTAAACAAATGCTGCATCCCCGGAACATCTGCCGCCAAAACATAGTAATCAGCCTTCAATGTTTCTCCCCCATTCTGCGGCTGCGATTGGTTAACCGCTGCGGCCAACTGTACCTCATCTGCTTTTTCATCGACTACCTTAAATCGAGGCAAATCCCGCTGAGCAGGCCCGCTGACAACTCGCCCTTCGGCATCAAAAACGGCCCCGTGACAAGGACAGTGAAATTGACCGTCGTTCTGTTTCTGAACTGTGCAGCCTTGGTGAGTGCAGCTCAGAGAAATTGCCTCTTTTCCCGACGGTGCGGCGGCAAATACGCTGTCCCCAGCCCCGAAATATTCCGTAGAGTTGCTGTCAGTTAACAGCGCGTTTCGCTTCACCCAAAAAGGTATTTTACTCTGCACGTCTCCCGACTGGTAACTCAGAGAATCAATCTTGTCGTTTTCCCAGCGAATTTCACTGACTGCGACATCTGTCAATACTTTGCCACCTTTGCTTTCAATCGCTCTGGCAATAGGCTGCACCAAACTCGTGCCCATATCTTGCCGCGTGCCGTTGAATGCCAAACCCTCTGGATTTCCGAAAAAGTAAAAGTGGAAGAATTGCATTAATTCTCCCGCGCTCAATTCGTCAGGAGCGTTAAGGCTGGACTTAGCAAAAGGCAGAAAATACAAGTCATAAAGTCCGCGCGGGAATTCACCTTTTACCCAGTCGGCAACTGATATATTGTCGAGGCGATCGAAAGTTTTTTGAGTTTGAAAACCGCCGATTTCCCGAAATACTTGCCAGTGAGCGGGCTTTGTCAGATTGATTCCCCACTTGAGCCGATTTGGAGAAGATATCCCCAAGTCAACTATATTCCAGGGAAAAGCTGAATGGTTGGGACGGAAAACTTCGGGTTTGTATTTGCCGTCTCGAAACACAACGGCGTAGGATTCTAAAGATACAAAGTTATCGGTAATTTCTAGTTCTTCAACCACACTTTTGAGGTTGTAGTATTGCGGAAAAAAACCGTGGAAACCGTGTTCCATCATAAAAGTTTCGTTCCCGACTTGTATCGGCCAACTAGCAATTTTGCCACCGAGTTGGGGCGATTTGTCGAGTAATGTTACGGCGAAACCCCGCTGGGAGAGTTCGTAAGCACAGGCGAGCCCGGCCAAGCCTGCCCCTACAACTGCAACGGTTTTGCGCTGATTCAGCATTCGCGGCAAGTCAAGAGAATCTTGCACAAAAACGGTGGGCTCTGGCTTGGAAAATCGAGAGTAGCCCAGCAGCCCGCCTGCGGCACCGACTCCGAGGAATTTGAGGGCGGTTCTTCGAGAAACTGGTTGGGATAGCGGTGAATTGGTTGATTGACTCATCAGCGGTACGCGGTAACGGGCTTTAAACACAAATACGCCATAAGGCATATATCATAGACCGAAATCGGGATATGTGAAGAAATACTAAGACACGTTCCCCAGTCCGATCGCGATCGCACCGTGCCAAGTTCGATCGCACACAATCTATAGCAGAAGGAAGAAGGCTTTAGTTACCTAGAAGAGAAGCAAGAAAAAATAAGTAAAAACCGATCGACCCATACCATAAAATTCTCTAAATAATTAAGTGTTTTTATTTATAACTTAGGAGTGTGGGCGATTTATGCCACATTTATTGGATCGATCGGGGAAAGTGTGATAAATTTTAGAGTTTTTAAGCGCAGAGCGATCGCGGGCTTCCCGCCCGTGGCACGCACAAATGTCGAAGAAACGGCATTAATTTATGTTACTAAACTCTTGGCAACCGCCGTTAATGATGCTAAAAAATTAGGATATTTGCGGGAAAAATCTTATACCAAAAACTGTCTCGGCGAATTGTACGAAATAACCGGGCAGATCTCCGAGGCAAAACAATTAATCAGTCCAGCTTTAAGTAATATCAAATCCGGTAGCATCGGAATTAATATTACCGACAGCCAGGACACGGCAGTGCCGTTTCCCTACAATTAATCCGGGTAGGGAAACGGCACTGCCGTGTCTTCTAGATCGTAAGGATTGCAACCAGAAACGATATAAGTTGGCGCGAAAAAACTAACTATTTTAAAATAAGTAAATACAGAGAATATATCTACTGCAATCACTCAATATATGGGCGCTCGATTCAGGATATTCCTCACTCAAGACCAAGACAAAACCCGATTCAACCTGAGAACTGCGGATGTGCCGCAAAAAGTCAAAGACGGCCCTAGAGGTAATGCCTGTTAAATGCACCTGGTTGCTATGTAGAAAACAGGGCTTACATGAAAAAATCCGGTTTTACGTAAGTCCTGTTTATGCAAAACTTCTGCATAATTTATAAAACTTTACATAAATCGCGAATTTCTTGGCGCGGGGACTCTGTTGGTGCTGGTGTCCACCCCCTACGGCAGAGATTTGCGGTTTGTCTTGAATGCTATAATCGTGGCGCGATCGCCAGCACCGTCAAACATTCCCAGCCACAGCCCAACTTTTGCCAACTGCTGCCGCCAACTGCGCCCTCAACCTTCCCAAAACCATGCACTACAAATCCCAGCAGCAACGCCAAAAACACACGACTCATAAAAAAATTAAAAAAGCTATTTTTTACTGTTTGACAGCAATATTTTTCTGCTGGAGCACCGCGAACCTCGCTACAATTGCCCAAAACACAGGCCAGGGCAGGCTTAACGGGCAAGAAATGAGAAATTTACTCGATCGGGGAAACCTCACCGAAGCCGTAACCAGAATCGAACAAAACTGGGAAGAAGACTATCAAAAATACTTTGAACAAGACTTTGCCGCCCGTGCAAAAACCGCCGAAGCAATATCAAAAACTCTATCCCGCCTAGCAGTTCAAACAAAGAAAAAACCAGCTTTAATTTACGCCATCCCGCGCACCGATCAACTAGAATTAATCTTAATATTGCCCGATGGCCCGCCCATTCTCCGCAGCGTCCCGGAAGCCAAACAAGAGACACTGCTTTCAGTAGTCAAAGAATTCAGCAGCGAAATCACCAACCCCGTAAAAATCAACACCACCACCTATCTAGAACCAGCCCAACAACTCTACCAATGGATAATTGCACCCCTAGAAACAGATTTGCAAACAGCAAGAATTGAAACCTTGCTGTTCTGCGTCGGCGAAGGTTTGCGAACCGTACCCCTAGCAGCCATGCACGACGGACAGCAATTTCTGATCCAAAAATATAGCCTCGCCCGCATCCCCGCCTTCAAATTCACAGACAGCAATTACACCGACCTCAGAAACACCCAAGTCCTAGCAATGGGAGCATCAAATTTTTCAGAAACGGCAAACAAAGAACCGCTGCCGGCAGTCCCATTAGAATTGGGCGCGATCGCCCGACAGTGGCCCGGTCAATCCTTTCTCAACGAAGATTTCACCATAGTAAACTTGCAATCCCAGCGGCTGCAACAAAAATACGGAATCATCCACCTCGCCACCCACGCCGAATTCCGCCCTGGAACCCCAAATAACTCCTACATTCAATTTTGGGACACACAACTTAGACTAGATCAAATGAGAGATTTAAAATGGAACAATCCGCCCCTTGAACTATTAGTATTAAGCGCCTGTAGAACCGCCTTGGGAGACAAAGAAGCAGAACTCGGATTTGCCGGTTTAGCACTGCAATCGGGAGCAAAATCAGCCCTCGCCAGCCTGTGGTACGTTAGCGATGCGGGGACTCTCGCCATGATGACAGAGTTTTACCAGCAGTTAAAAATCAGCAGGCCAAAAGACCTTCCAATCATTAAAGCAGAAGCTCTCAGGCAAGCACAAATTGGTGCGATTGAAGGCAAAGTGACGATCGAACGCGGTCAACTGCGAAGTTCCCGAGGCGAAACTCCCTTGCCCCCGTCCATCCCCAAACTCGACAGCAAAGATTTATCCCATCCGTATTATTGGGCAGCTTTCAGCATTATCGGCAGTCCTTGGTAAGTCGGCCTCTTGACCGACACAGGTGATAGGCTTTGAAACACTCACCGAATATCAGGTGCGGTGATTCTTGACACTTCATCGAAATGTGCTACCGAAGTAGTCTTACATTTTCTCTGTGTCCGTTTAGAGTCGTGGCAGTTTCCTATCCCGACTTTATCTATATTTTTTGCTGCGTTTTCATCTCTATCGTGAGTTGTGTCGCAATTTAAACAAGTGATATTCCTCACTTTCAGATCCAATTTTCCCCATTTGTAACCACAACACGAGCAAACTTGACTTGTAGGCTCCCATCTGCTGACAGTGTTGAAAGTTCTACCGAACTTTTCGGATTTTGCTTCACACAACAATCTAAATTCGCGCCAACCTTGCAAACTAATAGCTCTAGCTAGCCTCTTGTTTTTAACCATTCCTGAGACATTCAAGTCTTCTAAAGTGATTACTTGGTTTTCGTTCACTACTTTAGTCGAGAGTTTGTGCAGAAAATCTTTTCTAGTGTCAGCTATTTTGTTGTGCAATTTAGCAATCTTTACTCTTGTTTTATTCCTTCGATTAGCTCCTTTCTCTTGACGTGCTAATTTACGCTGTAGTTTTCTAATTTTTCTATCATGTTTTGCGTAGTCAGGACTGTCGAACTTCTCACCATTGCTAAGAACTGCGAAAGTCTTTAAACCTAAATCAATCCCAACAGACTGATTAATAGGCTCAACTGTTTCAGGTTCTATCTCAACTACAAAACTGAGAAAATACCTATTGGCACAGTCTTTAATTACCGTCACAGAACTAGGTGCTGACGGTAAATTTATAGACCAAATAGGTTTAATACTACCTATTTTGGCGAGGTAAACATAATTGCCTGATAGCGAAAAAGCTGTTTTGGTAAACTCTGCAGATTGATTGTTTATTTTTTTCTTGAATTTAGGTAAACCAAACTTTTTACCTTTATGTTTGCCAGTTCTAGACTTAAAAAAGTTTTGATAGGCTACATCCAAATGTCTTATAGATTGCTGTAATGGCACTGATGAAACTTCCTTCAACCACTGCCTTTCTTCTGTCTTCTTAGACAGAGTGAGCATGGCAGAAAGTTTACTGTACCCTGGTAACTTTTCAGAAGACTTACAAAACGCTAGCGCATCATTCCAGACAACTCGAACACAACCGAACAACTGAGCTAGCCTCAATCGCTGTTGGTCTGTCGGGTAGAATCTGTACTGATAGCGGGCAATCACATGGCTTATGCTAAAATTGGCTGTGATTCGTCGATTATATATCTGTCTGTACAGAGTGAGCAAGCAATTCAATGCCTGTAGCTGTCGCTCAACAGCCCGCTGCCAAGCTGTGACGAATCAAGCGGGAGCCTTCAAGGGGAAAGAAAGATGAAAAAATTAGAATTTTTGCTACAGAAAGAAGGCGATCGCGCCTGGTTGCCCCTAGAAACCTCCGACGTGGAAATTCTAGAAGGCAAATACCGCGTCGTTGCTCGCATTCAGCACCCCAACACCGACATCGAAATTCGCGTTACCCATACTTCCTTCGACGAAGGGGCGCAGCGGAAAGTCCAAAGCCGATCGGCCCGCACCAACCCCGAAGGATTAGTCGTGATCATTCCTTACACCAGGCTCAAGCCCGGACTGTGGGAACTCTCGTGCTTGCCAGATCCCAAATCAACACCAGCAAAACCTTGGCAGTACGGCGTTCAGTTGGAAGTATTGCCCGCAGAATCGGAAACCTCCGAACCCCTACCGCCGATCGACCAAACCGAACCCGCAACTTCCGCCGCAGCACCAAAAATCGCAGCACCAGCCGATCGCGCAGCCCCACAAATCGCCGCACCGGTCGATCGCCCCGCACCAACCCAAATCCCAGCAGCCTTAACAGCACCGCAGCAGGCCAAAATCTACCAATTCCCCACTCCCCCAACCGCCCAACCCAAACCGGGCGTCAAACTCGAACTCGTCCTCGATCGAGAAACCTTCGTCACCCAACTCGGTCGCCCCTTAATCATTTCCGGGAAAATCGACATTCCCCAACCCCCCCAAACAACCAGAAAAACAGCAACTCTCATCCCCGAATCCGAAGCGCTAGAACTCAAACAACTCATCGGTTCAGCACAACTGCAAATTTACCTGCGCGACCCCCAAACCTCACAAATTCTCGCAGAAATCCAGCAGGCGATGCCAGAACAAGTTCCCCCCTGCATCTTTGCCTGCGTCACCTACATTCCAGCCGAGTGCAAAAGCCGCCTAATATTAGGAGAAGCTATTCTCAGCAGCGGCAGCGTCACCCTAGCCACCAAAGCATTCACAATTACAGCCCGTTTAGAGCATCTTCTAGAAGCAATTGAAGACAATTTCATCGAAGAAAAGCATCAAGCCGAACCCTCCCTAACAGCCTCAAAACAGCCTCGGAGCGCCACAAATCTATCTTTTCTCAAGCTAGTAGAAAAATCCTTAGACCCTCCTTCCCCCGCCGAATCTCCAACAAACGAGCCCTTACCCCCTCAACTGAGTTCCCGTCAGACCCCAAGTGCAGGCGGCCTAGAATTGCCAGCATTCGGTAACAAACTGCCCGACAGCAGCCGAGCGCAATTGCTTTCGGAAATCTCCAATTCGCCTCGAACTGTCGCAGAGTCGATCGACCCACAAACCAAACCCTCAGACATCCCAACTTCCCCTAAAACAGCGCAAATCGGAGCGATCGACCAAAAACCAGAAAACAGCCCCGAATTAGCAACAACAGCCCCAGAAACTCCGCCAGGACCCACAAAACAGGCATTTCAAACCTTAAACGTCCAAAATAGATTTTGGTCGCGACTGAGTTCCTTAGCCAGCAACGGCGAATCCCCCGAATGGCTGAAAGCAACCGCCCTGTCGCCAACTCCAAAAGCCACCGCCAATAGCAGCGACGAAATTGCCGTTGTGCAAGAAACCAGCCCAACCCAGCAGCAACCCGAAACCAGCGAAACAATTTCCGACCCCAAATCTACTAGCCCGGAAGCCAGAGAATTTGTCGTTTTTGACGAGCCCCCGCAGCCGAAACAAGTTGCTCAAAAAACCGCAACTGTCGCAGCAGAAGTAACTCCGCCAACTCCCTACGTTTTGCCAGAAGACGAGTTAGTACCGATGCCAATTTTGGAATTGCCGCGGGCGGAAATCCTCGCCGGCGGGCCGGTAAAAGTGCAAGTGCAACTGCCGGAATTAATGCCCCGGATTTATGTAAAAGTTTGGGTTTACGATCGGCAAACCTACCTGATTCTCGACGGCCCGCGCTGGATTACCGAATTTAAACCTAACGGGTTGGGAAACGTCCGAGCAAGTGTCGAGTTAGAGATTCCCTACGGCTGCATGGAAGTAGAATTTGAGGCGATCGCCGTCGAAATGCAAACTCAGCGGGAAAGTCACAAAGTAAGCGTTCACCGCCAAGTTTTACCCCCAGCCGGGCCAACTTTGCCCCTCGAAGGTTAACCGCAATTAACATCTCGATTCATCGGCGATCGTCTGTGGTTTTAAAAAGCCTCTTGACCGAACACTATTAGAAAAAGCTGGATTTGGCGGCGAGAAATCTAGGGATATTCCCGGTTTCTCGCCTCGCCCCCGCAAGTCCTAGTCTACTTACCAGTCAACTGCCGAAACTTCTTCTTAAACTTATTCTTATACACGTAGATCGATCGCTGTAAATCCTCAACTTGCAGCGACATCTCGGCCTCCAAACCCGTGCGGTTCCAAACATCCTCCTGACACTTGCGACGGCAAAAATTCATCGGTTCCGAGTAAACTTTCCCACTAGATAAACTTGGCTTCGGCCCGCACCAGTGAATCACAGTCGCTTGAGTGCGATCGCCCCCTGGCCCGCTTGACTCAACCGGAAACTGCTTTCTCAACAAATCCTGGTCAAAATCCGGCACCAACAACTGCATATCCACATTCTGCACCCGCAGCCGATTTTCTTGCGCAGCCCGGAAAATCATAAAGTTCAAAAACCCCATTTCTCCGTACTTAAATATCCCCGGATTTGCAGCCGTAAAATCTAAAATTTCCACGTATTCTTCCAAGCTAAAAACGCCGCGTTTAGCAAAAAAAGTACCCGTGCAGAAATAGTTCGATCGCGATTCCGACCACCGAAAATTCGGGAAATGCTTCTCAACGCCCGGAATATCAAAGAAATATTCCGAAACATCCGCATCCGGGTAATCGTAACAAGGCTTGTCTACAATAAAATCAAAGTTTTGAAAATTAGCCAATTTGAGGACATCGCCCCAGACGATCGTATCGGCATCCAAAACCATAAAATTTGACCAAGGACTTTCCCAAAAAGCAATCATTTTAGTTTTTCCCCAACCAAAACTTCTTTTTCTGAGAACTTCTTCAGAAACCGTTGTGCGATCGATAACTCGCACCCCATAGGACTTTTCCAAAGCACTCACAGAAAACGTACCGTCAATCAACAGACAAATCGGCACATCTCCCAGGAAATATCGGATGCTAGCACAGCAACCTTTAGCAAACAGATAATCCTGGTCGCAGCAGGCAATAATAATACCAAAATCTTCCATAAACCCTCACTATTTTACTAACTTGCCTAGCCACAGCGTTTCGGTTTTTGTTCTGACCGCAGTTTGATTTTCAAGTTTTGTATTTTCGCCAGCTTAGCACTAAATCCCTGCGATCGCCTGTAGACAAAAACATCAGTAAAACCACTAGGAATCTTGGGTATAGTTTGTCTGTGAAACAACTGAGCCCGACTGCGCGCTTCCGGGTCAAGCAACACCAATTGCAGCCGCACTTTCGGTGTTAAAAATGACTCGTTGAGAGTATATTTCCTAAACTAACTTCCGAGATATCACTGACAACCAGGGGCTTTGGAGTGCGATCGATCCTGCGAGCAATTGCGGGATTTTCCCGGCCCCATTCCTTAGTCCACCAAGTCTCGGCTTGAGAACTAACGGCATTTGACACAACCCCGCCCGTTAACAGTACAACTGTCAGAACTTTCCACACTTGCCATTTCCAGCTTGGCACAGCGCGCTAATTGTAGTCGCTAACAGATAAGCAACAGCGATTTGCATCTCCAAATAAGTCGGAAATAGGTAGCGAGCTTTAGTCGATCGGATTCCTCCCAATATAACATCCGGCAGCAGCACTGCCAGTGCTGTCACCGCCATCACCGTCATCACAAACAGCCAAACCTGTTTGTTCGTCTCAGAACACAGAAAATAAACTGCGTAGCCTACGATTGCCACTAAAATTAAAGTAGCTGCCACTAAACCAATAATATATATCGATCGAGCATGAGAACTTAGCCCCAAATAGATAAAACGCGACCGATATTTCCGAGCGAATTCTTAACTAAAGATAGCCTGGTAGTTTCTAGACCTGCCCAATTTATTGACCCGGCTGCTGCCCTTCTATTCACCAGCAAAATTCCCATCCAAGGCAGAAATGCTAGCAACGAAATGGCACTTGCTATTAAGTAACTCACTACCTTTTTATCCAACCTTAAACCTTGAGTTTATACTAGATAAATGCCGTGTACGAACGCAACTAACAGGCTAAATAAATGAGTGTAAAATCCCAGAAAATTTGCTACTGCGTAAATGCTCCAGCTCAGCTTAGTTTCCAGCCGCATTGCTCGCAGCAGAGACGCACAAGAAAGCAAAATCAGCGCCGGCCACAAACTGTAGGAACGGGCTTCTTGAGCGTAAAGCACGTGCAAGGCAGAAACTGCTACCAATCCCACGGCTATCCACGCCACTTCCGGCGGTGCAAACAATTCTCGGCACAGCCACTACACGTTAGGAAACGCTAACAAACTTATCCAAACTGAAAAACTTCTCGTCGCTGCAGGAGAATCACCGAATAGTTTTGCCCAACACTTCACTGTCAGAAAATACAGTGGAGGCAATTGAGGTTCTTCAATTGCCAAACTTTTAACAGTATCGCCAAAATTTTTTGTCGCATTGGGCCGCTAATGTTTCATCAAATCTGGGCCCGCTACTAACTGACCGCTGCTTATTTCATGAAGCACTTCTGTTTGCGTGTGTCCAGAAATCCGCAGGGAAGTAAATGCTTTATCGTACCAATAATATTTTTTGTCGATGTTGATGAATCGAAAGAACACTCCTAATAGCAATAATACAACTACTAAAAGCAGAAGTCTACTTTTCATTTCAGTTATATATGGTGTCTATAAATCTAATAGTATAGATGGTACGCCTCAATGTAATATAGTATATATCGAACGGCCAAATCTACAGGTTGTTCGATCGCCCTCCCATAACTTGTGGCATTTACTTGTGCTGTTAGCAAATTAGAACCGTCTTGGATGCGATCCTTTCTCTCAGCAACGGGGTTTCTTAACTTCGAGCGATCGCCTAAAACCAAGTATTTGCTTTCCTCAAACCTGGTTGAGGCGTCATGAACGTCAGGAAAATCAATGGATACTTTGGCAGTGGCATAAATCACAGAGGAAAAATGCTTTGAGAACCCGAAGCCGTGCCTAAAAAAACTAATTGTGAAACGCCAGACAGCGAGGCCGCAAAACTCTAATTCCACCTAGTATAAATTCAGTTGGCTGCCACTGCCAGACAAAAAAAAATTGTTTTAAAGTAGCAGGAAATTAAACCCGCCGACGGGCGGTATCAAAAAGGGCGATCGCCCTGGCAAGTCCCGACTGCTGGGGGCATCAGAAAATTAAAATTAGTCAAGTCTGAAATAGGGCCCGGAGCAGGTAAATTTACCAGCCTCGATCCCTGAGTTCCTGACTCCTGGCGGGAAATAGCCTCTTCCGGGCCGCGAGGTTTAAAGTTAGGTTAAAAAGCTTGACATAAAAGGATCGAAAGCTGTATAAGGGATGCGACAAGCATCCACTATCCTACCTATAACTGTCTGTTAAGTCTGGCGTAACTGAAGACTCTGGGCAGTTTTCAGTTTGAGGCAGATTGTGGTCGCTCCCGTACAAGCAGTTGTCGATCGCCAGCAGAGCAACTCAAACAAATCTGGCGATCGATAGATGAAATTAGCAGGTGATGGTATAATCAACCGTAAGGTAATGTGGGCTTGACCTGAATTGATGCCTGGGCGGTACAAGGGCTGGGCCCCCGGAGTTCAAGCAGAAGTAGACACGCCTACTGTGAATCAACTGTGAATCAACAGTTATGGATAGGTTCTATTTTTTTGGCAGTTATTGTCAACAGGCAAGCAACCACAAAAATTAGCAGTTGGGAATTGCTGCTCGTCGAGTTGAATAGAGTGTGTTGAATAGAGTGTGAAGGTGTGAGGAAAATGAACAGAACTTTTTGGAATTTACTGCTAGTATCCCCGGCAATTCTGGGTCTATCATCAGTCGTCAGTGCCGCTGCGATCGCCGCAGAAGCTCCAGCAACCGCTGAAGCCAACCAGCTAGCTACAGCTCAGTCATCTGAGTCAAAAATTGCAGAAATAGTTACAGAAATAGTTGCAGAACCAGTTGCAGAACCAGTTGCAGCAGCCCCTGCGACCCCAGAAAAGCTAGCTTTAAACAGCAGCGCAGAGGCAGCTCAAACCCCGGTCGCCAACTCCGCAGACGCTGAAAAACTGGCCAAAATTGAACCAGACACCAGCGCAGCAGCACTGCAAACAACAGGGAGCGAAATCGAGCCAGCAGCCCCCATCGCTCCCGCCAGCACAGCAGCAGCGACTGAACCCCTGGCAGCAGCAGACACAGCCGAACCGTCGCCCCAAGCATCAGACTTGGCAGTGGAAAGCAGCCAGACAGAAGTTGCTGGGAAAATTGAAGTGCCAGCAGTCGCCAGCACCCCAGCTACTATTGAAGTGCCAGCAGTCGCCAGCACCCCAGCTACTACCCCAGCTACTAAGGTAGAAATTGCTCAGACAGCACCGACAGGAATGGGCGGCCCGATCGTCCCTGTTGCTCCCCAAGCACAGCCGACTCAACAGTCGGGAACCATGTCTCAAGTGACATCTGTCTCTCAGCTATCGGACGTGCGGCCGACAGATTGGGCATTCCAAGCCCTGCAATCCCTAGTCGAACGCTACAGTTGTATCGTAGGCTATCCCGACGGCACCTACCGCGGCAACCGCGCCCTGACTCGCTACGAATTTGCAGCCGGCGTCAACGCTTGCTTAGACAAAATAACCCAGCTAATTGGGTCAACAGGTAACTTGGTCACCAGAGACGACTTAGCCATCCTGCAACGCCTGCAAGAAGAATTTGCAGCCGAACTCGCTACCCTGCGCGGACGGGTAGACGGCCTAGAAGCTCGCACCGCAGAACTCGAAGCCAACCAGTTCTCCACCACCACCAAATTGGCTGGAGAAGCCATTTTTCTCGTCAGCGACACCTTCGTCGGAGATGGTATCCGCCTTGAGGACGATGACACAGTCACCAACCTCGGCTACCGGGTGCGGTTGAACTTCAACACCAGCTTCACCGGTCGAGACTTGCTCAGAACCCGCTTGCAAGCTAGAAACATCGCCAACTACGGTACAGCCACTGCCACCGGTACGAACATGGCTCGCCTCGCCATCGACGGCGAAGACGGCACCGAATTCTCCCTCGATCAATTGTGGTATCGCTTTCCAGCAGGCAACGCTACAGTCTGGTTCGGCCCGAGAGGACTGAGGCTCGATGACGTTGCTGAGCTGACTTCTCCCTTGGAAGCTAGTGGCACCGGTGCTCTCTCCAGGTTTGGACGTTACAACCCAGCAGTGTTCCGCGGCCCCGAAGGAGCTGGTGCTGCTATCAAATACAACTTAGGCCCCCTCAGAGCTACAGTAGCCTATCTTGGTTCCGACGTCGACGCTCCCAATCCAGCCGATGGCAGGGGCATTTTCGCCGGTTCTTTCAGCGCTTTGGGCCAGCTTAACTTAAATCTGGGCAACGCCTTTGACGTTGGTGTTAGCTACAACCGGAAATACAATCGAGCCGGCGATGTTGGCATCATGGGCAATACGGGCAGTTCCTTGGCTAACCGGCCCTTCGGTCAATCGCCCACCGCATCAGATAACTTTGGGGTGCAAGTTAACTTCAAACCGAGCACCCGCTTTCAGATTGGCGGTTGGTACGGTTACAGCAAGGCTGAACAACTTCGGGGCGGCGACAATGACGCGACGATCCAGAATGGTGCTATCACTTTGGCCCTGGGAGATTTTGGCCGGCAAGGCAATCTCCTGGGCTTCGTCTTCGGTGTACCGCCAAAAGTTACTGAGAGTGATGTAGCCAGAGACCGCAACACCTCTTATCACTTAGAGGGTTTCTATCGCTTCCAAGTCAATGACTTTATCTCAGTGACACCGGGCGTTTACGTGATTTTGCATCCGGAACACAATAACAGAAACGAAGATATCTGGGTCGGAGTCTTGCGTACTACCTTTAGTTTCTAAGGTTTCCAGAAATCTAGTTACAGCTAAAAGCGGCAGGCGACTGCCGCTTTTAGTTATTGGTCATCAGTCGATCGATTTTAGATTTTAGATTTTAGATTTTAGATTTTAGATTGTTAACAGTTAACAGTCATCAGTCAACAGTCATCAGTCAACAGTTCACAAATTATGAATTTTGGCGGCAAATCCCGAATACAGAGGTGTAGCCGTGCAGAAATGTGCTGCCGCCGACGGGACCGATTTCGCCGTTGCAGAAAAAGCCGCTCAAGGGAATGTTTTTGAGGTATCGGCTGAAGAGTCGGGAGTCAAAGTTCGACTGGCCGTAAAGCCCTTCACCGCGCCCCAGACAAGAGAACATCAAGGCGCCGGCACTGGATGTACCGCTGTACTCGGCGGCCCGCTGATAGCGATCGAGCAGCATTTCTAGGTCTTCTGCAGAGGTGCGCGCGTCCCGCAGGTGAAATTGGATGCGCTGTCCGGGACGGACTCTATCGCCGATCGCAATTGCTCCCACTTTCGGATCTACTCCCAACAGATTGCGGATTAAAAAATCTCCAGGCTCTAATGTCAGCTTGAATTCATCGCTGACTAAGCCTACAAATAACGAGTGCTGCGCTAATTCTCGGTCTTCTTCGCTCAAAGTTTGAACTAACTCCCGCAGGGCCTCTAAGGGCGATCGCTCGATGCCCCCGCTGCCACTATCGTCGGTTTGTTCTTCGAGTTTCAGCAAAATATTGCGCTCTCCTTCCGTCACCCGATAAGGATGCCCGATCGGTCTGCAGCCTTGAGCTACGATCGTTTCCAAAACTATATTGCCGCTCAAAGCTACCCCAACCGTTCCTTCTCGGTAAAGCTCATAGTCGCAAAACAGCGCCGCGCCCCTGCCCGCACCGTCCCCGCCGGCGAGCCCCCCTACCTTCGCCGCACCCGGATAGGCATAATCTAGCCCTTGCAGCAAATCGTTAATTTTTGCGGAAAAGGGGTCTGCAAAGATGATGAACTGCGGTTCTTCCTGGGCCGGCACGCCCAAGAGATCCACCCAAGTATCCGGGGGACTGTCTAAGTCCGGCAGTTCTTCTGCACCGACGTGAAAAGTTCTGACATTGACTCCCGGCAAGCGCGCCAGACTCAGGCTGACTGCGGGAGATCCCTCGACTTCTTCGGTGAGGCCGCCCCGGTTCGTGCCGATGACTCCTCCCCCGCCGCAGCCCAGGATCGCCGGCACTGGCAGCAGTTCTCGCAGTAAAGGCATCAGCCGAGAATACTCGCTGGCAAAGGCAGACGAGATAAATATCAGCGCTAAATCGGCCCGGCCTTCGAGGTCGCGATCGGTTTGTTCTACAACTTCTTTGAGGGCTGATTCCAAAGACGGACGGGTTGATAAAGCGCTGACCCATTGCATTTGGTTTTCGGTGTACATCTGGCAAACTTCTCTATAAAACTATCTCTATACATTAGGCTAACCGGAACTGACCGCTGGGGGGACGGTATTCTTGGGCGATCGATTCCCCCTCGATCGCCGTTGTTGTGTTAACATAAGTTAACATGAGAGTCCGATTAATCTTTTAAGTGTTAAATGCCGTGTTCAGCTAAATCTTAAAAGATAAAGCTCAATACAGTTTGACACATCAACCTCGTGTAATGTTTTCATCAAAAGTAAGGTCGGCTTGACCTACATTGATGCCTGTGAACTAGAACCCGCCTACGGGCTAGAGTAAAGCAGGAAGTAGAGACGGCTGCTGCGATCGCAGTTATGGATGGTTTCTATCTGGGCGGCTGCAACAGCAGCGCATCTCAAGCTATTATTAGCTGGGGTCGCCAGACCGAAACTGCAAATCCAACCCAAACTAACATCCAAAAAGAAAACCTTTCTTACTTAATCAGGTCAACGACCCAGGTCTAAAGACACGCTAGCTTCTAGCCTAAGACTTAAACCACAGTTGACCAGCCTAAGACTTTAGAGGTCTATGTTTTTTGAGTTGTGACACCAAGCGGATGCGATCGCTAATCTCTTGCTCTGTCGTTAACGGTTAAACTTCTTTATTTGGGTTAAGGACGTGCCGTTAGCCGAACAAGCTCACTAAACATTGGCGAAGCTAACATTACCTAGAAATAGGTCGGGGACAACCATATTCTCCTACACTTTCATACCAACAAGTTTTATGACAACAACACCCGCAGGCAACATCCAAGAAAAAATTGAAGAAGAACTAGAAAGCGCTCGTAACGTCTGTGACCTCAAGGGCGCGGCTTCCGGGGAATGCGCGGCGGCGTGGGACGCAGTTGAAGAACTGCAAGCAGAAGCTTCCCACCAAAAGCAAGTCAAACCTAAGAATTCTTTTGAAAAATATTGCGACGACAATCCTGACGCTGCTGAGTGCCGCATCTACGACGAATAAACGAGCCATTTAGCTCAAGGCCTTCCCTCCCGCGCCGAAATCTAACTTTTGGCGCGGGAGAATTTTATTTTAGGGGTTGAGCCTTTAGGTAATGGCGAGATTTGCCCTCTATCCCGATACGGTTCAAATCCGCCAGCTTCGCCCTAGCCAGCGAATCAAGGGAGACAAGAATTTGCTCTTGCGCGCGCCTTGTTTCGGGGGATGGGAATGGGAAATCCGAGGAATAAACAGTTTGAACCCAAGCTGATGAACCTCTATCGTGTCTCAAGTACCTTTCAAAGCGCGCCAAGTACCTTAGAAAAGGTAGCAGCAACAGGAACATTAAGACCGTGTTCAGGTTGCTGCTTTTTGAGCATTTTTGTAGTAAAATTTGTGACAAATAAGTGAGTATATTTTCCCAAAGATGTTGAGTCTTTTATTGGCAGCCACCGGGCCTTGGTTTCAACCGCTAGTCTGGATGGATTACCGGTTGTCTGTGTTATTAACAATTTCGATCCCGCTGGTAGTGCTGATTTGGGCTGTTTTGGCAAAAGCTGAGGCGATCGTCCGTTTGTCGATTATTTATTGGCGGGTGGCGAGTTTGCTGGCAATTACACTTTACCTGATGATGGCTGCAATGCCTGTGAGCTTTGTGTCGTCGGTGATTGGGAGGGCTTTGATTCCTGCTAGTCTGTGGTTTTGGGAGGATTTAAACGAAGAAATTGCCGATCGACCGCAGTCGTCCCTGAAACTGGCTTTTACAGCTTGGCGGTGGGCGATTACTGTTTACAGCGGTTTGGGCGCTCTAGCTCAACTTCCCTTTTTAAGCTGTGCCTTTAAATCTCAAATTCAGATAATTGACGAACCTTTTTGCCGCGTTTGGTTAGATCCACCTTGGCTGTACAAACAAATGTTTCACGCTACGGCAAACCCTCAATTTTTGGGATTGTTGGGTCTGATAGGTTTAGGAATCTATGTAATTTACTTGTCATACTTTGTGCTAATTCGACTAGGAAAACAGGGGAGATCGGCTACCGGAAATTAATTTGATTGTAAGTTAGTATTTGCATCCTAAATTGTAGCTAAAGTATTCAATATAAAGCTCAAAAATCCCAACTCAGAAAAGCCGGGATCCATCTACGAGAGAATCAAACTAACAGGGTGGTGGCTGACGTAACCCCGCCCAAAAACGCATACTTGCAAACGACTCCTGTCCTGGAGATATAAAAATTTTAGACTCAGGTACAAACTCCCAAATTCATCTGTGGAGTAAATCTAAAATCTAAAATCTAAACTCTAAAATCGACTGACAGCAATGTTATTGGGAAAGACTGTGATGGATAGCGAACAAGCCTACTTACAGTGCTTAGAAAAGCTGATTTGGGCGCTCGATCGCCTAGAAGCAAAAGTCGAACCAAGTGAACTCGCTCGGATTGCCGAACTGATTGTTCAGCCGATGATGGGGCCCTGGCGGTTTTTTCACACTCCCGAACATATTTTTGATGTGGGGGGAGATGAAGACGCGATCGAGGTTTTGGCAGCTTTATTTCACGATACCGTCTACGTGCAAGTCGATCGCAGCATTAACTTTAACGTCAGCTACTACATCACTCCTGTTGCAAAAGAGGTTAACAAACAGCTACAAATTCGGGATAAATCTGAACTTTCTGCGGATGCTATCTTCGAGATGGTAATGCTGGTATTCAATTTTAAACCGGGCGAAGTTCTCAATCCTTTCTCCGGACAAAACGAATTTCTCAGCGCTGTGGTAGCAGCAAAAGCTCTAGAACCATTCCTCAAACGCGAGCAATTGCTTCAAATTGCAGGCTGCATTGAAGCAACAATTCCGTTTCGGGCCGCCGAGTCCGGAGTAACGGTAAGCCAGCGCCTTTATGAACGCTTACAAGCAACAAACAGCCTGTTTAACCTCAGTTTGACTGACGAGCAAATGCGGGAAACGGTCAAAAAAGCTGTGCGAATTTCTAACCGGGACGTGATGAGTTTTGCTTACCATAGTTCAGCCCATTTTTTGGCAAATACCTGGAATTTACTGCCGGAAACCAATCACAATCTCATTTGCTGCGGTTTTTACACGGTTCGCGACTACCGAGTTGCTTTGCTGAAGATGGAAGGTTTTCTGAATTATCTCAAGCCAGAGATAATTTTCCGTCAGTTTGGTGGATATCCAGACGATCGCACCTATGAGCGCTGGGAAACTACTGCTAAGTACAATCTCGAAATTGCGAAGCTTTATTTGGGGTGCAAACTGTCTGCTCTCGCCCTGCTAGAAGCTCTTTCTTCGGGTTTGGGGATCGATGTTTCTCTGGCGATGATGATGGGAGGAATTCCGGAGCAATCTGCTAACTGCGTGCGCCTAGAAAGCTTTTTTCCAGAAATAGAGAAACCTTACGAACTTAAAAGTAATTTAGAAGCAGAAGTATTGAATTTATTAGAAAATGGGCGGGCTAAAAGCACTTCTAATACAGATTTGGAGAACTCGCCACTGACAACGTTTGTTGTGAAAATTGTTGGCTTTGACGAAATGCGCTATCAGTGCGATCGAGCTAAGGAATTTTTTAAAAACAATCTAAACGCCGACGACTTTATTTCCGACTTTAACCCGATAGTTACAGAAATTGTTATTGATTCAATTCTGAAATTGTTTGACAGCCGAAAATCTACTATCTACCGATACTACGATATCACTTCTAAGTTAAAGTCCCAACCCCCTACCACTTTTCCCCATCGCCCTTTTGGCCCAAATGGTTAACTAGCTTTCAATACAGTATTTTTGCCTCCTCTATATAAAAAATTGTTACTCAGCTTTTAAAAGAGTCGATAGAGTACACCGTGACAAGATTGATTGACTCTCCAACCTACGTCAATCCGCCTATCCATCCCGGCACTAACAGCCTTACAGGTATGGTGTGGGGCTTCCATCAAAAATGCTAAAAATTGATAAAAAATGGCAATTGGCTGCTGTTTGTCTTTGACAATTACTTTCTACAAAACGGATTTGATAGCGGGCTGTCACTCATCTGAGCTACCCCAGATAAGTTTCACTATAAAAAGCGACTGTTAAAGCACTTCGCCTCACAGCTCAACTGGGGAATAGCAAGTTTAAACAACTTGCAAACCACTAATCCCCAATCAAACCATGCAAACCACAAATTCAATTTACGCTCAATTACCTATTTGCTCTTCACTGCCAACACTCCAACGAAATAATAGCACCGCTGCCAATAAAAACGTGCGCTATCTCCAACAATCCTTAGTTAAAAACGGATATCCAGTAGCAATTGATGGATTCTTCGGCGCCAAAACCAAACAAGCAGTCATCAAATTTCAAAAACAAAATAAGATTGCTGTTGATGGCATTGTCGGTCCTCAAACTTGGAATCTATTAGGCGCTTGTGATGCAGGTGAACCCGGATGTTAAATCCAAGTTAACTAATCCTAGGCGCACGGGTAGCAAGAAAGTGGGTTTTTTCACAGCAATACTTCCTTTACGCTCCCAGAAACGCTAAAGAACCTGGTGGTTCAGCGAAGCCGAAACCCCGTTTCTGCCAGTCAAGAGTGTATCCAGGACTATTAACATCATTTCCGCACTTCTCTGCTTTCAAACAACTTGCAAACAACCAATGGAGACTCAAACCATGCAAACCACAAACGCAATTCGCATTGAATTACCTTCCTGCCATTATTTTCCCCTACTCAAACGCAACGATGCCGTCACCCAAAATGAAGACGTTCGCTACCTCCAGCGGCTCTTGAACGCCAGCGGATTTTCTGTAAATACTGATGGAGGATTCGGCGCGAAAACCCAACAAGCAGTCATCAATTTTCAAAAGCAACAACAGATTCTTGCTGATGGCATTGTCGGTTCCAAAACTTGGAATAAATTCGGCGTTTGTACAACTATATTTTAAAGTTTGTGCAACCATCTTTTAAAGAGAGTAGGCCGTGCAGTGTGCGCCCTATTTCTCTGTCGAAGTTTCCACCCCAGACCACCCATCCGGCGCTCCGTACATCCGATAGTTGCGAGAGCGTTTGAAATACAGCATTGCTACCCGATCGTCAGGATTGATTTGTAAAATATTCTGAAACACTTTTTGGGCGGCAACAAATTTTTGCTCGTAGTAAAAATTGAGAGCTTCTTGAAAAATCTCCGCAGTTTGCTGCTTGAGTCCAATGCTCTGCTCTGTTTCTGTATCGTAAATTTCAAACACCGACACAGCATTTGTTTTTCCTTTCACCGTTACTCGATCGACAAATCTGTACTTATATTTTTCTGGCTCGTCCAGGCGATCGATAATTGCACCGCTAACTAGAATTCCCGAGCCGTAAACCTTAGTCAATCCTTCCAAACGAGAGGCGAGATTTACCGCATCAGCAATCACGGTACTTTCCATTCGTTCTTTCTCGCCAATTGTACCCAACATCAAATTGCCCGCGTGCAAACCGACGCCGATCGCGATCGGACACCAACCATCTTTTTCTCGTTGCTGGTTGTAAATATTCACTTCTTTTTGCATATCAATTGCTGCTCGCACGCCATCTGATGGAGATGTAGGAAACAGTGCCATGACTGCATCCCCAATGTATTTGTCAATAAACCCGTTATTTTTCCTAATTGCAGGGCTAACCCTTCCCAAGTAAGTGTTAATAAATGCAAAATTTTCAGGCGGCGTCATATTTTCGGAAAGCGCCGTAAACGAGCGAATATCCGCAAACAGCACTGTCATATCTCTTTCCTGATTTTCGCCTAATTTTACTTCAATAATACTCGGCTTTTCCAGCAAGCTTAGAAAATCGTGCGGCACAAACCTGCCGTAGGCTGCATTCAGTTTAGCAAGGCGAATTTGCGTGTTAATTCTCGCCAACAATTCCTTTTTGATAAAAGGTTTAGTTACATAATCATTTGCTTCTAAATTAAAAGCTTCTACCAAGTCGGTAGTTAGATTTTTGGCCGTCAGCATCAGAATCGGCATTTCTAAAGGCGAGTATTTTTTGCGAACTTCTCGACACACTTCATAACCAGTCATCTGCGGCATCATTACATCCAGTAAAATTAAGTCGGGCTTAAATCCTGATTGAATCAGATTTAAAGCTTCTAAGCCGTTGCTCGCTTGAGTGATATCGTAGTTTTCTACAGAAAGACTGTTGATGATGACATGAATATTAATCGGCTCATCATCAACTACCAAAATTTTTAATCTTTCACTTTCTAGCAAGTCGCTATTGTCTGATACCTGAGAATTTATTATAGATGATTCGCGGGCTAATTCAGGAGTGATTAAATGTCGATATCCCTCGGTTAAATGCGGCTGTCTGCTGCTAAATTCCGGCTGAGTTTCAGATACGGGCAAAGTAAAAGTGAATTGGGAACCTACACCTACAGTTGAAGATACCCAAATTTTACCTCCGTGCAATTCCACTAATTGCTTAGCAACCGCTAAACCTAAACCCGTACCGCCGAATTCTCTAGCAGTGGAACCGTCAGCTTGTTCAAAGGATTCAAAAATTCGCTCTAATTTATCTTCGGGGATGCCAACGCCGGTATCGGATACAGTAATTGATAATTGGGAATTAGGCGGTGATTGTTCGTTGCCCGTTACCAATGCTGCTGAAATTTCAACGGTACCGCTTTCGGTAAATTTAATCGCATTGCCGATTAAGTTGTAAAGTATTTGCTCCAAGCGATTCTCGTCGGCTGCTATTGGTGGCAATTCAGGAGCGACTGAGTTAATCAACTGCAAGTTTTTTTTGCCAACTAATGGCTGAGATAAGGTGAGGATTACAGAGACTATTTCTCGGATACCAACGGACTTAATTTGGAGCTCTATAGTTTTGTGTTTGAGCTGAGAAAAATCCAGAATATCGTTAATTAAAGAAGACAATCTTTTTCCCGACGATGAAATCAAAACTAAGTTAAAAATTGTTGATTCTGGTAGTTGTCCGGTAGCACCGTCTATTAAAGATTCTGCAATCCCAATAATGCCGTTGAGGGGAGTGCGGAGTTCGTGAGAAGTATTGGCTAAGAATTCGTCTTTTAGTTGGTCCAGTCGCTGCAATTCGGTATTTTTAGTTTCTAAGGCAGTAAAAGATGCTTGCAGTTGTGCTGCCATGCTGTTAAAAGCAGCGGCAAGTACGCCCAACTCGTCGGAGCGATCGAGCTTGACAGTTTGGTCAAATTGTCCTTCAGATAAAGCTATTGCTGCATTTTTTAATTTTAAAAGAGGTTTGATAATCCAGCGAGAAGTGAGAATTCCTAACACACTTGCCATGCCCAAAGCAGCCAGACATAGCAACACTGTAGTTCGGTTGCCCGCATGAATTTGTTCCATAAAGTCGGCTTCGGGAACGACAACGACAATCAGCAAATCTAAACCCTTGTCGTCTTGGAAGGGCAGGACTTTTAAAAATTGCTGCTTCCCGTTTATCTCAAAACTGAGTTGCTGCGATTTGGTAATTTGCTGCAAGTTTTTAAAGTGACTTTCTAAATATTTAGCTGTAGTTTGCGTTACTGTATCGCTGCTTTCTGTAACTTTAAACAGTTCTTTTTTACCGTTTAGGGTGCGGAAAGGTTTTTCGGGTGTGGAAGTTGCCAGCAGCGTGCCGTTTCTTTCGATAATAAAAGTTTGACCTGATTTCCCTATTTTGAGGCTGGTTAAAAATTGACCGATACTGTCGAGACGCAAAGCAGCAATTAATACTCCTTCTAGCTGTTTCTGGCTGTTGTAAACTGGTTGCAGCGCGCTGAGAATCAATGTGGGTTCTAGGAAGGATATATAAACTGAACTCCAAGTTGGTTTGATTGCTAGAGCCGCATAGGCGTAGGAAGGGTGCTGCCGGATGTCGAAGTTTTTAACGGAGGCGGCTACTGTAGTGCGATCGCCCGTATCATTAGTATTGTAAGAATAAAAATCAAATTTTGTAGACGGGCCCGATGCGTTAATCAATAAAGTGCCATTAGACATCTTTTCGCCAGTGCGATATTCTCCATCTTGATTAGCGATCGATGTAAAATTGATATAAGGATATAATTGCACTTGCCGCCACAGATACTTTTCCCAAGCTGACAAGTCTTTCATGTTCACAAAACCCACTTTCACCGCATCCAGCTTGCTTTGATTGATTTGGTGCGGAGTTTGCAGATAAGTTGTCAAATTTTGCTCGATCCGATTGCTCACCTCCCCCATCAACTGATCGGCAAGGTCATTCACTGCTCTTTGAGAGTTCCTAAATGATAGATATCCCACAATACCCACCGCTGCAAATACTTGCAAGACAAACGGAACTATGAGTACGGTTTGCAGCGTCGCTTTTCCTGAAAGTTTTGCCACCAAGTGCTTGAGAGAAAGAGTGGACATAACATTAATTTTTAGTTAGAAAGATACAGTTATATCAATTCCGGTGCAACCGGAATGATTGTTTGCTGTTGACTGTTGACTGTTGACTGTTGAAGGAGGGGTCGAAAAACTGAATGGTTGAGTGTTAACTGTTGACCAGATTTTATTATTCCGATGCAACCGGAAACGATATTAATACTCGGAGCGACGATTTACCGCTGGTAAGTATTCTAAACCATTTTGTAATTAAACAAAACTTACGCAAGGAAAATCTGATATCGTTTCTATCATCCTCCATCTTATACCAATTATTAAAAGTCAAAGCGAACCGTAGGGACAGGGGAATGCCCTGTCCTACTCCCCGCGCCGGACACGGCCTTGCCGTATCCCTACTTTTCATCCTAAGCTTCTATCCCCGACCATCCTTCTGCCACTCCATACATTCGATTCTTCAGAGAGCGCTGACACTAAATTGCTGCTAACTTATCTTGAGGATTTGTTTCGCAAATATTCTTGAATATTTTTTGCGATTTACTAAATTTTTGCTCGAAATAAAACTCCAGACCCATTTTAAATTCAGTAGCAGTTTTCTGTTTTAGTTCAATGCTTTGTTTTGTTTCTGCATCATAAATTTAAAACACCGACACGGCAGATTTTTTGCCTTTTACTGTGACTCGATCGACAAATCGGCACATATATTTTTCTCGATCGCCCAAACGCTCTAGAATTGAGTCACTAACTAGAATTCCCGCCCCGTAAACAGTTATTTATTAGCTTTGAGTTACAACTTACCAGAGCTGATCTCCAGCAAAAAACTACCATAAATAGCAGCGTATATCCCAAGCAAAACGCTGTTTAATCCAATTTTTACGGAACAACGATAATTAAAACCTAGTCTTTCTATGGATCATCAAATATCGAACAAGTAGGTTTTCCCTGATTCAAATAGTTTATTTTTTTATAGCAATTATATTATGTACGCTTACTTCCTGCTATAAAAAACGGTTGAATTAAGAATAAAATCTTGGCTCGCTGTTCCTGAAATTAGCCGCAAAATTAAGCTATATTATAGCAGATTTCAGGAAAGTGAGATTTGCTATGGCTGACTCTATTGCTCGCCGCTTGGAACAATACACGGTAAAACGATCGCACGAAGTTTTAATCGTCAAGGCTCAAATTGACGGCGAATTCGATGAAATTGCTATTTTTAAAGGCTTTTCTAGCTCTCTGACGCGATCGACCGCTTTCGATCCTGAGGTTCCTGTTTTGCCGGAGGAAGCAAAAATTGTCAGTGTCGATCGCGTGGAGAGCCCCTACAACCCAAATAACCCCCGCTATCTTCAGCAGGGGTTATCTTGGGAAACAATGCAATCTCTCTTGTCTGAGGCGGGAGTTTAGCAAAACAGTAGGGATACAACGCGAAGAAAACAGCAGGGACACAACATTGTTGTGTCCCTACAAAAGCCAGCCGTGTTCCTACCCTTAGAGCTAGAGCGTGCCGCCGGCAGCTTGGAAACGAGCTCTCGCGCGTTTGATTGCTTGCTTGGCTTGAATTTGCTCTTGCAAAGTGCCGCTAGTAGCCTTTTCCAAACGAGCTTCTGCTTCGGTATAAGCAGTACGAGCAGCTTCTTTATCAATGGTTTCGCCTTTTTCAGCGCCGTTGACAAGAATAGTAACTTTGTTTTCTTGAATTTCTGCAAAGCCGCCCATCAGAGCAATAGACACCCATTCCTTGCCGGGACGGACGCGCATCACTCCGGTATCCAAAGCTGTCAACATTGGAGCGTGACCGCTCAAGATACCCAATTGGCCTGTGGTGCTCGGCAGAATTACTTCTTCAGCATTAGAATCCCAAACAGTTTTGTCTGGGGCAACTACGCGCACAGTTAATGTCATAAATTGTCCTTAGTCATTAGTCATTAGTCAGCAGTCAGCAGTCATTAGTAATTAGTCATTAGTCAGCCGTCGGCCATCATCAGTCACTTAGTTGTTAACTGTTAACTGTTAACTGTTAACAACTAATGACCAATGACTAATGACTAATGACTAAAATTACTTGGCCTCAGCTTTCATTTTTTCAGATTTGGCGATCGCCTCGTTGATATCGCCCACCAAATAGAAAGCTTGTTCCGGTAATTCGTCAAGTTCGCCAGCCAAAATCATCTGGAAGCCCTTAATGGTATCTGCCAGCTTGACGTATTTGCCGGGGGAACCGGTGAACACTTCGGCAACAAAGAACGGTTGAGATAAGAACCGTTCAATTTTGCGAGCGCGAGAAACGGTCAAGCGGTCATCTTCCGACAGCTCGTCCAAACCCAAAATTGCAATAATGTCTTGCAATTCCTTGTAGCGTTGCAGAGTTGACTGCACCTGACGAGCAACACCATAGTGCTCTTCGCCGACAACGCTAACTTGCAACATCGTAGACGTAGAATCCAGCGGGTCAACAGCCGGATAAATACCCTTGGAAGCCAAACCGCGAGACAACACAGTTGTAGCGTCCAAGTGAGCAAAAGTCGTAGCCGGTGCGGGGTCAGTCAAGTCATCCGCAGGTACGTACACAGCTTGAACCGAAGTAATCGAACCTTCGGTAGTCGAAGTAATCCGTTCTTGCAAGTCGCCCATATCCGTACCGAGAGTCGGCTGATATCCCACAGCCGAAGGCATCCGACCCAACAGAGCCGATACCTCAGAACCCGCTTGCACGAACCGGAAGATATTGTCAATGAACAGCAGCACGTCTTGCTTGCTGACATCGCGGAAGTATTCGGCCATCGCCAGAGCCGACAGGCCCACGCGCATCCGAGCACCAGGCGGCTCGTTCATTTGACCGTATACTAGGGCAATTTTTGACTTGCTGCGGTCTTCTTCGTTAATAACCCCCGACTCGATCATTTCTTTGTAGAGGTCATTACCTTCGCGGGTGCGCTCGCCCACACCACCGAACACGGACACGCCGCCGTGAGCCTTGGCGATGTTGTTCACGAGTTCCATCATAATCACGGTTTTGCCGACGCCTGCGCCGCCGAACAGACCGATTTTGCCACCGCGACGGTAAGGGGCCAGCAGGTCGATCACCTTGATTCCGGTTTCAAACACCGAAGGCTTGGTTTCCAGTTCGGTGAAAGCCGGAGGGTTGCGGTGGATGGGCATACTTTCGGAAGTATTGACCGGGCCGAGGTTGTCTACGGGTTCGCCGATGACGTTAAAAATCCGGCCGAGAGTTGGGATTCCGACAGGAACTTGGATCGATTCCCCGGTATCTACTACTTCCATTCCGCGCACCAAGCCGTCGGTGGTACTCATGGAAACTGCACGCACTTGGGTGTCTCCGAGCAGTTGCTGAACTTCGCAGGTAACGGAAACGTCTTGACCTGCTTCGTTTTTGCCGGAAATCGTCAGAGCGTTATAGATTTGGGGCAGTTTGCCGCCTGGGAATTTTACGTCTACAACCGGCCCAATGATTTGGGTGATGTAGCCTACGTTCGTTTTTGTTGCGGTGGATACCATGAATAGTGCCTTTGTTAGGATGCTATTTTTCCGATATTGGAAAAACTCTTAACATTTAGAAATGCTATTCCTCAGAGTACCACTGAACAGACGCACTATTTAGATTTGAATGGGGCTGATTAAGAGTCATTTTTCTGGTTGCTGCCCTCGCTTGTTTTTCCTGCGAGCTGCCGCCAAAGCCCCGATCCCCAGCACAGTCCCGAACACTGTGACTGGTTCGGGGGCTAACTCCGCCGACACGCTGAAGTCTTGGAAATCAGCGTCGTTTCCTTTTTTGGCATCGTCGAAGGAGATTTTTCTGCGCTGAGCCTGTTGGGTCATTGTTTCGGAGCCTAACTCAGTCAACACGGTGAAGTCTTGGAAATCAGCGTCGTTTCCTCCGGCATCGTCGAAGGAGATTTTTATGCCCTGAGCCAGTTGCGCCATTGTGAGCGATGAATATTGCCCAGGGCCATTACCGCCGTTGATGTTGGTAAATGAGTCGGTGGAGTTGTAGTCGAGATTAAAGTCGCCAAATACGGCTTGCTGACAGCCCGCCACCAGACAGTCATTTCTCTGGAACTGGCTGGTGGCGGCCCACCAGTTGGGGCTGTTCATGAAGGTGCTCGACGAGACGTACTGCTCGAAAGGTTGGCCCGTGCCGCTGTCGCTCCACAGCAGCAGGGCATAAATTTGATCCTGCAAAAATGTGAAGGTTTGAGTGCTGGAGCCGTTGTCGGAGGTGACTGCGTTGCCGAAGGTTCCCTGCCAGTCATTGGCGCCGCCGTTATCTGAGGGTTGAGTCTCGTAAAACAGTCTGGCGATGTTGCTGTAGCCAGTGTTTCCTGAGTCAGCTTGGGCTACCCACAAGCTCGACTGGTAACCGCCGTGAGATTGGTCGAAGGTAAAGTTTATATTGGTATCTCGATCGAACTGGATGCCGCTCGTGCCAAACATGAAAGCTCGGACGGGCGTGCAGATGCTGAGCAAGATTGTGGTTGCCAAGCTGGCGACTGTAAAAGATGTTTTTTTGACTAGCGTTAAGGTAGTCATAACCCTGATTCCTCCAGTATTGTTAGATAGTAAAACGGGAAATCCCATGTTGCCGTGATGCGAATAGACGATCGCGAGCCTGCGATATTTAGGACGATCGTCAAACCTACAGAAGAGACTCCACACCAGTGAATCTAGAGACCAGTATCACTTAAATGTGTTTAGGAATAAATGAGTGCTTCTTCTAAGAGTTTTCACTGACACCAGATTGCCATAGTTTAATCTGTAACAGCAAGATTTTCATCCTGCCTCGACTTCCAACCTACTACATTTACTTCGTTCCGGTAACCGTCTAAAGTTGAGTGCAAGACGTGCCTATATTGGCTTTCATCAAAAATACATAAAAATTTTACTCCTGCTTTGTAAAGTTTTGGTAAAGATCGTCTAAAACTTATAAAGTTTCTGAGAGGAATTCGGCTGTTCGGTCTTATGCTCCTCAAAGCGGGCTGCAAGCTGCTCGCTTTGAGGAGCATAAGAGTGCAGCGGGCGCAAGTAGAGATTTGAGCGAGTTTTTTGCCACTGGAAGCAAGCGGGAGAACAGGCGATCGATACTTACGTAATTTTGACTAATATTCCCAGTTTTTTAAACCCCTAACCCTCGCGTTCCGCCTCAGATTTTGCCAAAATTACCGGACGCATAAACCCGGTTTCTTAAGGTAATTGCTTCATGGAAGCAGTGAAAGTGGAAACAAGAAACCAAGTTTCATTGCTCGCCCCGCGCCTGAATACATTACGTACACAGCATTACCGTGTCGCAACCCGATATCTGTACTTCACGTAACTGAAAACCCCTAAGTAGGTGGTTACAAATAAACATTACATGGGGAGGGTGGGTGAGAACATTTCTTTACTCGCTGGTATCTCGCGATCCTCACGCTTTCCCCCCTAAAAGATACTATGGTTTTTTGCCTTTACCTACTTATCAACTCATACATTTACTTCAGATTTACCTCCAAATTATTCAGTAATAAAAAACAGAGCTATTCTATTGACATGAGTAGTTTGTAGAAGTAAAAATAGGATAGATAAATACGATCGCACTTTAAGCACAATCTTTAAACACAATGACAGCCAATAGACTACATTTGCTCGGATGGTTATTCATTGTTGGCTGGCTGAGTGCAGCGGCGGGTTCGGCAAACGCGCAACCCATTACCCCCGCACCAGACGGCACTAACACAGTTGTTACTCCTAGCGGCAACCGCTACGACATTTCCGGGGGGTCCTTCAGCGGAGATCGGGCTAATCTTTTTCACAGTTTTACTCAGTTTGGCCTCAGCGAAGGTCAAACGGCTAACTTTCTGACAAATCCCAGTATTCAAAATATTTTGGGGCGGATTACTGGGGGTAATCCTTCTTTAATAAATGGCTTAATTCAAGTTACGGGGGGCAATGCCAATTTATTTTTGATGAATCCTGCCGGCATGATTTTCGGGTCGAATGCCAGTCTGAACGTGCCTGGATCTTTTAATGCTACTACGGCGACAGGCATTGGCTTTGGGAACAATCAGTGGTTTAGTGCGATCGGCAATAACAATTGGGCAAGTTTCATCGGGACACCGAACAGTTTTGCATTTACAACTTTGCAAGGGGGAAACATTGTTAATGCAGGCAATCTGACGGTGACACCAGGTCAAAGTTTAACTTTGGTCGGAGGTACGGTTGTCAATACGGGTCAGCTAAGTGCGCCTAGCGGCAATATTCTCATCAGCGCCGTACCGGGTAACAATTTGGTGCGCATCAGTCAAGCTGGAAATTTATTGAGTTTGGATATTCAGCCGACAGCAACTCAAAGCTCGCTGCCGAACAATTGGACGCAGCCAGTGTTATCTTTGCCGGAGTTGCTGACTGGAAAAGGTGTGGCACAGGCAACCGGTTTGACGGTAAATCCCAATGGCGAAGTTGTGTTGACGGGGAATGCTGCTGTGCCGGTAACTGCGGGAACTGCGATCGCATCCGGCAGTCTCAATGTCTCTGGCAACACTGGCGGTACTGTAAATATTTTAGGCGACAAAGTAGGAGTTATTGCGGGCAAGATCGATGCTTCTGGGGTTAACGGCGGCGGTAATGTACTGATTGGCGGAGATTATCAGGGTTTGGGGACGGTGCCCAATGCTTCGCGGACTTTTGTCAGCAGCGACTCGATGATTAATGCTGATGCTATTAGTAATGGGAATGGCGGGCGAGTCATAGTTTGGGCTGATGAAACTACTCGCTTTAATGGCAATATTACGGCCAGAGGTGGCTTATTTTCTGGGAATGGCGGCTTTGTGGAAGTTTCAGGAAAGCAATCGCTGGGTTTTCAAGGATTAGTTGATTTGCGATCGACCTTTGGCCTCGCTGGCACCTTATTGTTAGATCCTACTGATATCACTATTAGCGCAGGTGCGGACGCAGGCGGCACTTTAGTAGGGGGAGCATTTACGCCATCGGCGGGTGCTTCTACAATTAATAATGGAACGCTGCAAACACAGCTAGGTTTGGGAAATGTGACTATTTCCACTGCGTCGGATTTTCCAAGCCAAGGCGATATTACCGTCAGCGCTCCTCTCTCTTGGGCTAATAGTAATTCCCTGACTCTGACTGCTAATAATAATATTAATATTAATAATACCAATATCACCACTCAGGGAGGCAATATTACTCTGAATGCTGATAGTGATAATCTAAACGGTGGTGGTGTCCGTATTGTAGGTTCGACGATCGCTACTAATGGTGGTAATTTCCTAGGTAATGGTCAGGGTAATCTTGGGTTGGGCCCGGGAATCGAGTTCAAGAACAGCACACTTAATGCCGGTGGTGGAAACATTGACCTGAATGGTATTGGAGGAAACGCGACAGCAAACAATAATGGTATTTTGATTTCGGGTGCCACACTACAAACTATTGGCAGCGGGAATATTACTCTCAACGGTACTGGCGGAACCAGCGCATTCACGCCCAATGAAGGTATTGTTGTTACAGGTACATCTAACGTGACTTCAGCTAATGGAAATATTAGCCTGACAGGGATTGGAAATAGTAACGGAACTGGAATCAACAACAACGGGATTAACATTAATACCACCAGCACAGTGCAATCGATCGGAACAGGAAGTATTACTTTCAACGGTACGGGCGGGAACGGGACAGATGGTAATCAAGGGATATCTATTAGCACCAGCACAGTGCAATCGGCGGAGACAGGAAATATTACTCTCAACGGTACTGGCGGAAACGGGACATTTAATAATCCAGGGATATCTATTGACAGCAGTACAGTGCGGGCTGGGGGAAATG
>NZ_SRRZ01000047.1:34119-36695 GCF_013179805.1 Microcoleus asticus IPMA8
AATATTACTCTCAACGGTACTGGCGGAAACGGGACATTTAATAATCCAGGGATATCTATTGACAGCAGTACAGTGCGGGCTGGGGGAAATGTCAGCCTGACTGGTACAGGTGCTGGGACTTTAACCAACAACATCGGCGTTAGAATATTCAACTCTACAGTGGAGTCAATGCCCGGAAACGGGACTGTCACCATCACCGGGACGGGAGGAAATGGGACGGATGGCAATCAAGGGATAACTATTGATAATCCCAGCACGGTAAAATCGCAGAATGGAGATATCGCCCTAACTGGAACAGGTCAGGGGACCGCGGGCAACAACACGGGCATTTCGGTGGAAGGGCTGGTGGAGTCCACAGGCACCGGGAATCTGACTCTCAGCGGTGTTGGCGGCAATGGGACTGATGGCAATCAAGGGATACAACTTTTAGGGGGCACAGTGAAAGCGCTCTCTGGAAATGTCAGTCTGACTGGTACAGGCCGTGGGGCTGGGACGACCAACGAGGGCATATATATAGATGTTGATGCTACAGTCAACAGCGCAGGCTTCGGAAAAGTGACGTTGACGGGTACGGGCAGTGCAGGGACAGGCACTAATTCCGGGATATCGTTCAACGACGGCACGGTACGATCGGAGAATGGAGATATTGTTTTAACAGGTACGGGTGTAGGGACAGCATTTAACAGCTACGGCATTAACTTCCCCACGACGATCGACCTCGCTGTCCCGGTGGTGCAAGCTACGGGAACGGGTAATATTAGCCTCACGGGAAAGGCTAACAACAATTCCATTCCCATTAACCTCACCATCGGTGTGATTGACGCGGCTTTGGGTGGCAATGTCACTTTGACGGGCGATGAAATTCAACTGTTAGGGCCTACTCAAGTCAATGGCACGGGCACTATTACTTTGCAGCCACTGACACCAAGCTTAGGTATTATGATAGGCGGTACTCAGAACACACCTGACGTTCCTCCTTTGAATCTAATCCAGACGGAACTCGACACGTTAAAAGGGTTTTCCAAAATGGTGATTGGGGATGGGACGGGGGCGATCGCAATTGACCCCGCTGGTGTTACTTTTAATTTCCCCATCACAATGCAAGCTGCCACAATTGCAGTCGATGGAAACATTACAGGTGTAAACAACGCTTCAATTACTTTTAATGCTCCAACGACTAACTTAAATGCAAATATTCTTACCAACGAACAGAATATTACCTTTGGTGAGCAAGTCTCTCTCGCTACGGGTTCTAATGTCACTCTCGATACTGGGTTAACGAATGCAGGCGACATTAATTTTGGCGGAACGGTTGACGGCGATGGCAACCTAGTTTTGACTGCGGGAACAGGGGTTATTAAGGTCAACGGGCCAATTGGGGAGACTACAGGTTTGCGTTCCCTGACAACAATCAATTCTTTCGATGTTAAGAATCCGATCGATTTTTCGATTAAAACTACAGGCAATATTACCGTTGGTAGCATGAGAAATCCCGGACGGGCGATCGCCCTTACCAGCACTAATGGCGATATTGATACGACGGCAGGGGCAATTGATACCACATCCAGTACCGGAAATGGTGGGCAAATTACACTAAGTGCCAACAATATTAATGCTAGTAATCTTAACTCCAGTTCCACTGCTGGCAATGGCGGAAACATCACACTCACGGGCAAAACAGGCAACATTTTTGCATACTCAGGAGTAGTTAATTCTAGTTCTAGTTCCGGTGCGGGTGGAGATATCGCGATCGCAACTCCCAATGAAGTTGGGATAAATAGCATTGATGGTAATGGATTGCCCGGTACTGGAAATATTAGCATTAGCGGCAATGAGATTGGCTTTTCGGGAGCAGGTTCCGCGCAGGGTAAAGGGAGTTTTTCAATTCAGCCGTTTTCGCCGAATGTCGGAATTCGCTTCCAGGCTGGACTTGCTTTCGATCCGCAGGCGATCGATATAGGAGCACCGTTTTTATCCTCATTGCGTAATGGCTTTAGTGCCATTGTTTTCGGAGGGAACACTACTACAGGCAATATTACTGTAGAGAATTTGCCAGTATCTTTTGCAGATCCTGTGACTTTCAATACTCAAGGCACTATTTTTGTCAATCCCAATGGATCGATTTCGGGGACTGATAATGCTTCAATTACTCTGAATGCTACAACTAATAACTTAAATGGCAATATTACCACCCAATCTCAAGATATCACAATTAACGGCAATACCCTAGTTGGAAATAACGTCTTCTTGCGAACGGGCAATTTGGCTGGTGGCAATATTCTGTTTAATAATAACATTAACGGGAGCGGCAATCTTACCTTAGAAACAGGTACTGGAAAAATTGAAGTTAAAGGTTCGATCGGCGACGCGACAGTATTAGGAAATCTCACCGTCAATAGTGCTGGTACAACTACATTTAATGCTGCCGCGGCTACCAGTTTCACCACTAATGTTGGCGGCACAACTGAACTAAATGGCAATGTGACAACTACTGGCGCTCAAACCTACGGAGATGCAGTAACAATTGCCAACAATCCGATTCTCTCCGGCAGCGATATTACTTTCAACGATACTGT
>NZ_SRRZ01000047.1:36795-49063 GCF_013179805.1 Microcoleus asticus IPMA8
CAACTACTGGCGCTCAAACCTACGGAGATGCAGTAACAATTGCCAACAATCCGATTCTCTCCGGCAGCGATATTACTTTCAACGATACTGTAGACGGCAGCAGCGATTTGACGGCGAAGGCGGTTAGCGGTAATGTGACATTCAATGGTGCAATTGGTGCTGCAAGTGCGATCGGCAATTTAACAGCTAACTCTACAGGCACAACTGCATTTAATCAAACAGTCAATGCTGCGAGTTTGACTACAGATATTGGTGGCACAACTCAACTTAATGGCAATGTGACAACCACTGGCGCTCAAACCTACGGAGATGCAGTGACAATTGCTAACAATCCGATTCTCTCCGGCAGCGATATTACTTTTAATAATACTGTAGACGGCACCAGCGATTTGACGGCGAAGGCGGTTAGCGGTAATGTAACATTCAATGGTGCAGTTGGTGCTGCAAGTGCGATCGGCAATTTAACAGCTAACTCTACAGGCACAACTGCATTTAATCAAACAGTCAATGCCGCGAGTTTGACTACAGATGCTGGCGGCAAAACTGAACTAAATGGCAATGTGACAACCACTGGCGCTCAAACCTACGGAGATGCAGTGACAATTGCCAACAATCCGATTATTTCAGGTGACAGCATTACTTTCAATAATACAGTTAACGGCAGCAGCGATTTGACTGTGAAGGCGGCTAGCGGTAATATTACCTTCACAAGTGCGATCGGCGAAACAACTCCTCTCACTAATTTAACTGCCAACAGCAAGATTTCTTTAGGTGGCAATGTCACTACAACCGGCAGTCAAACTTATGCAGATGCTGTCACTGTTGCTAAAAACTCGATTCTTTCAGGCAGCGACATTAATTTCAACAAGACAGTTGACGTAGCTAGCAATCTCGGTATTTCTGCTGACAATGTTAATCTCAAAGGAACTGTAACAACCACCAATGATGGGACGCTCACAATTACCAATAAGGTAAATCTGAATATTGAGAAAAACCTGAATTTAGACGGTGCATTTATTCAAAATGGCGGGGGAACTGTTGCGGTTAGCGGAAATATCACCACAACTAATGATAACATTAGTTTTAGCGACCCGGTGACATTAAAAGCTCCTGTAAATTTTACACTCGGAGATGCAACTATTGCTTTCGGTTCTAGTTTATCAGCAGGTAGTAACCCCCTGACGTTAACGGCAGGTGAAATTAATTTTTCTGGGAATGTTTCGGGTAGTGGCCCGCTAACGCTGCAACCCGCAACAGCAGGACAAAATATTATTGTTGGCGGAACTGATAACAATACTGGCGCTTTAGATTTGACGGCATCGGAAATTAATTTGATTCAAAATGGATTTAGCTCGATCGCGATCGGGCGATCCGATAGCAGCGCCAATATTAGTGTTCCCTACAATCTCACATTTTTAGATCCCGTAAATATTCAAACGGGGACAGGTACGATCGCACTTGATGGCACTATTACCGGCAATGACAACAGCAGCATTGCTCTCAACGCTGCGACAATTAATTTGAATTATGGCATCAATACCAATAAAAATCCGATCGCTCTCAACGGCACAGTCACACTCGGTAACGATATTAATCTCAGTACCAGCGGCGGAGATATTAAGATAACTGGTGCGATAGACGGTAATCATTTGTTGAACTTAGATGCGGCTACAGGCAATGTGCTGGTACAAGGAAATATCGGAGGAACAGCACCACTTTCTGTTTTGAATGTTACGGCAACGCAGGCGGAATTCACGGATAATATTGCGAGCAATTCGGGTTTTAATATTGCTGCGGCGAGCACTAAGTTGGGTGGCAATGTTACTACTAATCAGGGCAATATCAATATTAACGGTATTCTCGGGTTGACGAAAGATGCGAAATTGATTACAGCCGGGGGGAATATTGCCTTTGGAGGTGCGATCGACAGTATTGATGCGGCCCGCAGCCTAAATCTGGATGCCGGTAGCGGCAGCATCACTTTCAACGGTTCAGTGGGTGCCACCAGCAAGTTAGGAAATCTTGCGATCGAAAATGCTGGCAATGTGACAGGAAACTCGACAATTAACGCGCAACAATTGACAGCACTAAACACGGAAAAAGTCAATTTATCGGGAGATGTCACTGCCGGCAAAGTAGATATTACTGCCAAGGGCGATATAAGTGTTAAAAATATTACTACTAATGGCGGAGAAATTCTCTTTACAAGCGGTAACAATTTCACCGCAGGTAATTTTAATACATCGGCAAACAGTGGCGGCAACATAACTGTTAAGGCGATAACTTCAATTACCACCGGACAAATTAACTCTAGCGGTATACTCGGAAATGCCGGCAATGTGTTCTTAGATCCGATCGGCGATATTCAAGTAGAGTTTATCAATGCCCAAGGCGGTACAGGCGGCACCGGTGGCGATGTGACAGCAATAACAGGCAATTTTTTCCGCGCTACGGGTACTTTTTCAACCCCACTGTCGCCGACGGGATTTGCTAGCATTTCTACTGCTGGCGGCGCAGGCGGCGGAAATATCGCAATTACACACGCTGGGGGAGATGGAGGGACGCCGATTCAACCGTTTGTGGTGGGGGATGCTGCTAGCAACGGTACGGCGGGTGCAATTACAACAGGACAATCTACCATTACATCGCAGTCGTTTCCGCGTTCTAGTAGTGTTGGTAATATTGCGTTTTCGACTGATGACGGTATTGACCCGACGCCAACGCCAACTCCGACTCCAGTAGTAACTCCGACTCCGACTCCGAGTGTCACTCCGACTCCGCCGATCGCCAGAGAGCCAATAGAGTTAGTACCAGAATTAACTGCGATCGCTCCTACGGAAATACAAGAGCCCGCACCTGTGACAGCAGCATCCCCCACAGCCATCGATACACCCACACCGCAAGGAGAATCTTCAACCCCTGATTCAGAAGACTTTCAACGCCGCAAAATTCCACCGGTAGACAATCCCGATGCAGCAGCCGATCGAGTTTTAACTATCGATCCAAGTATCACCAGTAAATTACCCAGCGACTTAGTACCACCCTCACCAGCATCAAAACAACCGCAAACAGTCAACCCTACTTCTAATTTAGTTCTGGGATATGTTCCGTCTCCCGATCGACTTTTTGAAGCCAACGACATACAGAACATAGTTTGGGAAATTGAAAAAATGAGGAATCAAGAATTTGGAGAATACCTGGGGGTAAAAGCCATTCTCCCAGAGGAAAAAGTCTTGATTTCGACATTCCAAGAAACCTTACAAAATATCGAACAGCAAACCGGCAAGCGGTCTGGTATTATCTACATAGTCTCGCGAGAAGATCGACTGGAACTAATTTTAGTTCCTCCGGTCGGGCGGCCGATTCACTACAGCGTCCCCGAAGCCAACAGAGCAGCACTTTTCCCCACCGTCCAGGAGTTGCGCGCTGAAATTACCAATCCCGCAAAACGCGCTACTACCAGCTATCTAGCCGCCGCCCAGCAACTATATAAATGGGCGATCGCACCCCTAGAAAAAGACTTAGAAAACTTAGGAATTCAGACTTTGTTACTGTCAGTCGATGCGGGATTGCGAAGCCTGCCCTTTGCCGCTTTGCACGACGGTGAAGGCTTCTTGATGGAAAAATACACTTTCAGCCTAATTCCGAGTTTTAGTTCGACTAACACCGATTATAAAGCTGTTAGAGACGCCACAGTGTTAGCAATGGGAAGGTCAGAATTTGTTGACCAACAGCCCTTGCCCAGTGTGCCGATCGAATTGCAGGCGATTTCGGATCAGTGGCACAGCCCATCTTTCCTCAATTCTACTTTCACTTTAGATAATCTCAACTCGGAACACGCCAAGGGAGGATTTCGGATCGTTCACCTAGCAACTCACGCTGAATTCAAACCGGGAAAACCGAGCAATTCCTACATTCAACTGTGGAATTCCAAATTGCAACTCGATCGCATGGAAAGTTTGAATTGGCGCAATCCGCAGGTAGAGTTGTTAGTATTAAGTGCTTGTAGAACTGCTATGGGCGATCGGGAAGCAGAGTTAGGTTTTGGAGGTTTAGCAGTAAAATCCGGCGCGAAATCTGCTTTAGGGAGTTTGTGGTATGTTGACGATGGAGGCACTTTGGGGCTGATGAGCGAATTTTACCACCAGTTGCGAGGAACCACTACTAAGGCAGAAGCTTTGCAACTGGCTCAACAAGCAATAATGTCCGGTAAAGTACGGCTAGAAAACGGACAGCTAGTAACAACAGGCGACAAGTTAAATTTACCTCCTAATTTACAACAAACAAACCAAAATTTTTCTCATCCTTACTATTGGAGTAGTTTCACCATGATCGGAAGTCCTTGGTAAGCTGCCATTTTTATTTTTCAGTCTCCGCTTCTTAGGGACGAAAGTTTCTCCAGTAGGGGCAATGCTCGCTTGGGAGGGTTGGGGGGGTTACCCCGTGGCTGCCCCAATTTTAACCGCCGAACGATCCAGGGGGTTTGCAACTCTATTTCTGCTTCATCACCACCAAAGTAATATCATCAAAAACCTGCGGATCGCCAATATACTGCCGCACATCATCTATCACAGATTACCTAATGACAATAGCAGGTAAGTCTACTTACCTGCTAATTTACAACAAGAAAAACAAGAGTTTTCCGCTCTTTATTGCTGGACTATTTTCACGGTGAGAGTTTTTTTGTAACTCCCATATTTTAAGTAGCAAATCTGTTCCTTCAACAATCATCTCTAACCCGCAGATGCTCTATCTAGGATCTAGGGCTGTTTTGTCTCGGATTTGGTGCTGCAGTTCCGTAATTGACTCGACAGCCGATATTGAACAAACTCGAACTGCACTCAAGAGGGACAATCTGCTGGTCGAGGAGGGCGCTGCAACTGACATACTCGTCGTTATTAGTATCTCTTACCATACATTCGATCGCGTTAGCTCCCGATCGCGCCGACCAACTCTTCATACCTATCACTGCAATCATATGCTGCCAGTAGAATGCAAATAGCGACACTGCAAACAGTACAGCAACTCCTAATCCTACTTTCAATTTCCAACTATTTAGGACGTTTCCCAAACTATTTTTCACGTTTTCCACCCCAGAAATTGAGCTTTCGGTAGTTGTTTCTGGAGTTGGCAAGTTTGTTTGTGTTTGTTCTGCTGGTATTTCAGACATAATGTATCTCCTCTGATTGCTGGGACTTGGCTAATCTGGCAGTTGCGATCGCTATTGCAAAGTTTATCAAATTTTAGCAAAACTAGCCTGTACCGACAACCGATCCCCGCGGCAGGGCTAGCCAAGTAGGTAGATTGACGAAGTGCGATCGCGCTTTCTATTCCTTTTGACGTATTGCGCAATTCGCGATCGGTTATTTTGCACCTATGGTAATAGAATTGTTGGGGATTTTCTTTGAAAACCGCTGAAATGAATCAGCGCTTTTTTTGCGAACAGCAGAGAGCGCAGAGGGCGCACAGAAAGAGAAAAGAGAGAGATATTGACTTTCACCAATCATTTATGGTGTCGATAGCAGTTCTAATAACTCAGCTTCCGAAAGTAGTTCGATCCCCAAAGATTGAGCCTTTTCCAACTTAGAACCCGCATCTTCTCCCACAACCACATAATCTGTTTTAGCACTCACAGAACTTGTGACTTTACCTCCTGCTTTTTGAATCAAATCTTTAGCTTCATCTCGTTTCAAAGTGGGCAAAGTTCCCGTCAGCACAAAAGTTTTGCCTGCAAGTTGTAAATTTGTGCTGGCTAAATTTTGATTTTTCACTTCTGACTGCAATTGCAAGCCCGCAATTTTCAACCGTGCAATCAAACTCTGATTTGCCGGCACTTGAAACCACTGATAAACAGATTGAGCAATTTCTGGCCCAATACCGTAAACGCCTTCAATAGCTGCGGCTGATGCAGAGGCCAAATCTGTCACATTGGTAAATCTTTCTGTCAGCAATTGAGCATTCACGCTGCCGACATGGCGAATTCCTAAAGCATACAATACCCGCGACCAAGGTTGAGTTTTGGAATTGGCGATCGCACTTACCAACTTTTCTGCTAACTTCTTACCCATCCGTTCCAAACTCATCAATCTTTCCGCAGTCAAATCGTACAAATCCGCCGCAGAATGCACCAGATTGCTATCAACCATCTGCTGCACCAACTTTTCCCCAACACCGTTAATATCCAGAGCATCCCGGCTGCAAAAATGTATCAGCGAACCCCTCAAAATCGCCGGACAAGATGTATTGATGCAGCGAGTAACGGCCTCCCCCTTTTCCCGAACCACAGGCTGTTCGCATTCGGGACAGCAACTAGGCATTTGGAAAAGTTGAGCATTTTGGGGGCGAAGTTCCGGCAAAACTCGCACAACTTCTGGTATAATTTCCCCAGCTTTTCTGACAATTACAGTATCGCCAATGTGCAGGTTCAGATCGGAAAGTCGATCGCTGTTGTGGAGAGAAGCCCGCGAAACCGTCGTCCCCGCCAACTGCACCGGTTTGAGTTCCGCTACAGGGGTCAGAGCCCCGGTTCTCCCTACTTGTACGGTGACAGCTTCTACTATTGTAGGGACTTCGGCAGCGGGATACTTCAGGGCGATCGCCCAACGCGGAAACCTCTGAGTAAAACCCAATTGTCGTTGCAGCAAAACCGAATTAATCTTAACAACAACCCCATCCGTCATGTAAGGCAAATTCCGCCGTTCAGTATCCCAATATTCGTAATACTCCCGAACCTCATCCAAAGAATAGCAAATTTTGCGATTGGGATTCACCTTAAACCCCATTCTTCGCAACAATTCCAACGAATCCCACTGCGTCTTCTCCTCGTTACCCTCATCTAAATGCAGAGTATAAGCAAAGAAATCCAACCTGCGCTTATCCACAATTTTAGAATCCAACTGCCGCAGCGTACCCGCCGCAGCATTGCGAGGATTAGCAAACAATTGTTCCCCTGCTTTTTCCCGTTCGCGATTAATTTCCTCAAACACAGCTAAAGACAAAAAAGCCTCTCCCCGCACTTCCACAAAAGGCGGCGGATTATCTAAATTGAGCTTCAGAGGAATCGAGCGAATAGTTTTGACATTTTGAGTAATTTCCTCTCCCGCAATGCCGTCTCCGCGCGTCGCACCGCGAACTAAAACCCCATTTTCATAGGTTAACGCTAAAGCAGAACCGTCAATTTTTAACTCGCAAACATAGGAAACCCCCCCCAACCCCCCCTTGCTAAGGGGGGGAGTAGTTTCCCTGTTTTTCTTATTACTAAGCCCCGGTGCATTTCCCTCTTGTCCCCCCCCTTGATAAGGGGGGGTTAGGGGGGGTGCATTTCCTTCTTGACCGGGGGTTAGGGATGGTGCTACTCTTTGCCAGCGTTCCTGCCATTTAGCAAATTCCTCAAAATTAAAAGCATTTTCCAAACTGTAGAGAGGAATATTGTGCTTGACGCTAAAAAATTGAGTAGCAGGCTGTTCTCCCACGCGCTGAGTCGGACTTTCCGCAGTAATTAATTCCGGATAATCTGATTCTAAGTCTTGCAACTGGCGATAAAGTCGATCGTACACCTCATCTGGCATAATCGGTGCATCTAGAACATAATAAGCATAGCTAGCTTCCTGTAGCTGCTGCCTCAACTGTTGAATTTGCTGCTGGATTTCGGGTTGCATATTAATTTGAAAGTGTATATTTTTTAACCGCAGACCATAACACACACACAGATAATAGAGATTTTACCCTTATCTGCATCGATCTGCGGTTGTAGTTTGGACATTTAAGATTGATTAACGATCCCAATCTTCAACTTCATAAAGGAAACGAGTTCCCCCCATCAGCTTGCGATTTGCCGAGGTACTTTGCACAAAAACCGCATACTTTTCTAGATTGCTCGGTTTGATGCGAACAGTCTCGCCCATTGGCAAACCCAACATTTCTCGCGCCGCTTCTCCTTCAAACAAATCCCCTGTAGAACGATCCATCAGCACAATTTCTTTCTTACCTTGGATAGTTTCTGTTTTAGTAAATTCATAAAACCCGCGCCCGGTTTTAAACGTCAAACCATTCTCCAGAACAAAAGCTTTAATTGAAATCTCGCTGTCAACGTCTAGAATCTGAAATCTCCCCGGTTTTACGGCCCGCAATTCTGCTGATTCGTAAACAGCAACGCCTTCCCGCTTGAGCATGGTATCAAACATCTTGTTCAATCCGCGACTCATGCGACCTTCACTGACAACTTCTTGTTCGTAAGCTTGTAGTTGTTCGTTAGATGACTGTTGGTAACAAACGGCTAAAAAGAAATCTGTGATGTATGAAAATTGGTCGAGATTGAGGTGAAAACCGCCCGACTTTTCGGCTATTTCTTTGTAAAATAAAGTGGCGTGGTTACGGTTGAGAGCTTGGATGCCGTAAACGGTAATTCCCATCTGTGCTAACTTATCTACTTCCTGACGCCAGTTAAGTTTTTGAGGAGTTTGAGCGGGTGCGTGCGGGATGTCGTCGCCAATTAGTACCAATGTTTTGGAATTAGTTGGAGTCCAAGAAAGTGACTGAGCTTCGTGCAACACTAATTCATAACATTCTGGAGCATCCCCACCGCCAGTTGGCTCTACATTTTCAACAAAATTGCAAATTGTGCCGACATCGCCTGACAAATCGAGGTGTTTAGTTACGTAAGTGCTGTCAGCGTCGCAATAGTCGCCGTGAGCAATAATGCCAATGCGAATGCCAGGAATTTCATCGAGCAGTCTCGTTACCGTCTCTTTAATTTTCCGGCGAACTTGCGTCAAGCAAGGGTACATACTGCCAGTTGTATCAAAGCTAAAAACGACTTCAATATTGTTGGTTGCCATGACCTAACTCTCCTTAACAAACACCGATTTCTTATCTCTATTATAGCTCCAAAAAAGACGAGTCAGCAATTAGGTTTAAAAAAAATATCCTAATTCTGGCTCGCTTGATTTACTTCAGCACAAGGCTGGTTAAATCATCACAAATTCAAGTCGGGAAACTCGGTAAATTTCTTGTTTTCCCCGGACATGGCAGCTTGAAGATTCTCACCATCTTTTTCGCTGTTCAAATTGCCATTAGCGCGGGATTTGATAAATTCTTGAGCGTTCGGCTTGGTGAAAGCGAGCGGTTCAGCGTGTTCTACCTGAAATACGTTGGCGTAGAGGTTGGCAATAATCTGTTTGCCTCCCTGGGTCAATTCCAAGTAGTTCAAAGCTGCTGGAATGTATGGAAAAACACCATTCCAATAAAACTTGGCGTAATTTTGCCGCAAATCTCCCGGAGACTTGTAGCCCAAGATTTTATTAGTGCCGACTTCCTCAAATTCGTAGAACAGAGCACTTATTTTTCGCAGGTAATTGGGATCGCTCAACTGACCGATCAAATCGGCGGCCCTGGCGAGTCCAGAATAATTGTTTCTGTCTTGATGAGTTTCGCTAGCAGGAACTGGGAAGCGCGTCAATTCAATATTGCGCTTGATTTGTTCGGCATCAATTAATGTGTGGCCGCCGAAGCGTTCGTCAATTACGAGTTTTCCTCGATCGACATGATAAGGAGTTAAACTGGCAGAAGTGGCACCTATTGGCACAGAAACCATGCCCCCGTCAATACCCGTAGCGTAGAGTCCCACAGCTTCTTGGTCTTGGCGGCAAACACCTTTCACGTAGCCGATATCGTGGCACAGCAGCGAGATCAGGTAGTGCAGCCAATCTTCCGGCGACACTCCCCCTTCGCGAATATGTTTGCCGCGGAGAATCTCTTGTCCCACCAAAGCCACGAGCATTGTGTGTTCCACATTGTGGTATAGAGCATCGCAGTTAGCGATATTTTCCAGAGCCATAGTCCCTGCCCAGGCGATAATTTCAGGGTAGTCAGGCTTGTACTTGCCGTAGGTGCGACGGTAGCCGGCCTGCAGCTCTTGAACAAAAGCGTCAATCAGGATAGCAGTTGCATTGAACATAATAAATTCTCTCACTCAGGCTGTATTTACAAACTCGATCGAAAATATCTTGCATAGCTGAAAAAATAATCAATGGGCATTCCAGCAGGTTTGACCCCTCGGCGTTGAATTGTAAATTTCAGCTAGTCTTGTCAGGTTAGAAAATTGCTGTTTTGGCTATGCTTCCCACGATAACCTAATTTCCGAAGCATCCGAAGCAACAGAGTGATTTTCCGGCATTAAATATTGACGAAACAATTTACATCGTTTCACCGACTAATTATTAGAAGTCCTAGGTTTGAAACTTATGAACTGTCTGTTTTCGAGTCTCTCCACTGCTGCCCTTCGCACTCGGCGGTCGATCGCCCAAAAATACCTAGGATGGTTTGCATTCACGGCTGTTTGCACCGCCGCACCGGCAATGGGTGCCGAGAGAATTTACATAACTTACGGGCCGCTAGAAGAATCAGTTTCCATCGAATCCCTGGCACTATTCGCCAAAGAAGGCATAATAGACTCAAACTTGGACGGCTTGGCTCATTACGCCGACAAAGCACAGCTAGCTGAGATTCGCAGCGCCCTGCAAGCGAAATCTGAAATCAGCCACGTGACGATCGCCCAATTCCTTTACACGCCTCAAGGAGAAGTGCTGCTGAAGCGCTTGGGCCGAGTAATTCAAACCAAAGCTCGGCAGCCCGGATTTTATGCCATCCGAGCCGCCCTGATTTTAGCAGCCTCAGATCCAGAAGGCCTGACAATTCTCAACGTGCTGCGGAAATTCCCCACTTACGGCATCAGGATTGACATAGCCCGCGGCTTGGCTATCGGGAACGTGCTGACATCCCTGATCAACCGTTCCAATCAGACGATCGCCGGAGTCGCCCAGTTGTCCGAAGCACAAGCAGCCTCTGAACCCGCCATACCGCCCGCCGAAATGCTGCAGCCCCAGCTACCGGGCCCCTATACTTGGAAAAAATCATCGGTAACTGTGACGAGTCCAAATCGCGCTCGCACCTTTGATATGGACATTTACCTGCCGCAGGGCAGCCAGCAACCGGCCCCAGTAGTAGTAATTTCCCACGGTTTAGGTTCCGATCGCACTTCCTTCCAGTATCTAGCAAAACACTTAGCTTCCTACGGCTTTGCCGTCGCCGTCCCCGAACACCCCGGCAGCAACGCCCAACAAATCCAAGACTTAGTAACAGGCAGAGCTAGAGAAGTATCAGAACCAGCAGAATTTGTCAACCGCCCACTCGACATCAAAGACCTTCTGGATTATTTAACCAAACTTTCTACAACCGATCCGACTTACCAAGGGCAGCTCGACTTGCAGCGAGTGGGCGTCATCGGCCAGTCTTTCGGCGGCTATACGGCTTTAGCATTAGCCGGGGCGGGGATTAATTTTGCACAGCTAGACCAAGACTGTCAGCTCGAAAACGAAACTTGGAACCTCTCCCTGCTGTTGCAGTGCCGCGCCCGCAGCCTAGAGCGCAACCAGTACAATTTCGGCGACCCGCGCATCAAAGCTGCGATCGCCATCAACCCGATCGTCAGCAGCATTCTCGGCGAAACAAACCTCAGCAAAATCCAAATCCCAGTCATGGTAATCGCAGGCAGCGCCGATACCGTCGCCCCCGCTTTGCTGGAACAAATTCAACCGTTCACTTGGCTGACATCGCCCAACAAATATCTGGTACTGATGAACAACGGGACTCACTTCTCAACGATCGAGGATTCCCCTCAAAGCCTATTTATACCACCAGCACAGGTCATAGGGCCCGAACCGGCTTTAGCCCGCCGCTACCTCAGCGGACTCAGCCTAGCTTTCATGGAAAGCTATTTGAACAACAAATCCAATTTCCGCCCGTATTTGGAGCCATCCTACGCTTTAAGCATCTCCCGAGACACTCTGGGACTGAGAATTTTGCGATCGCTCACCCCGCAGCAACTCCAGCAATTCAGCAGTGCTCCACCTCCTCGCAGGCCGGTCTCTCCACCTACACTCGCTCCTGTTACTCTACCTTCTCCACCTCCCATTGCTCCCGTTCGTTAGGGTTGAGGTGCGCCGAAGAGCACGCTGGCATATCTTTTCGCGCGGGGGCGATCGACTTTTTCGCCCCGGTCTCCGTTTTCATCAGCTTTCCTAATCGCAGTCATCAGTTAAACTGTCGCTCAACCCCTTTACAAACCTTAACAACACCGTTAATAATAGAAACATCATCCGAACATTGACAACCAAATAAAGCAATCATAAACAAATGACAACAACCTTACAGCAGCGCGAAAGCGCCAACCTGTGGGACCAGTTTTGCAACTGGGTCACCAGCACCGAAA